>NZ_FQLF01000002.1:1852008-2160676 GCF_900120175.1 Oceanicoccus sp. KOV_DT_Chl | reverse complement strand
GCGGTGATGGCAGAACACGGCATCAACGCCATCGATATGGTAGTCGTCAATTTATACCCCTTTGAAAAAACCGTTGCCAACCCCGATTGCTCACTGGCTGACGCGATTGAAAATATCGACATTGGTGGACCGACTATGGTCCGCGCCGCCGCTAAAAATAATGCCTTCGTTAATATCGTCGTTAACGCCAGCGATTACGAAACCATTCTAGAAGAGATGAAAGCCAACAACGGTTCCACTTCGCAAGCCACGCGCTTTGATTTAGCGATCAAAGCTTATGAACACACTGCGGCTTACGACGGCGCTATCGCTAATTACTTCGGTAAAAAAGTACCTGGCGGCAATGACAATTTTGCCCGTACTTTTAATGCCCAATTCACTAAAGCCCAGGACATGCGCTACGGTGAAAACTCTCACCAGAATTCAGCGTTTTATGTAGAAAAAAATCCAACTGCTGGTTGCATTGCCACTGCCAAACAATTGCAGGGTAAAGAATTAAGCTACAACAATATTGCCGACACCGATGCCGCGCTGGAGTGCGTTAAACAATTTGATGAGCCAGCGTGTGTCATCGTCAAACACGCCAACCCTTGCGGCGTTGCGATTGCCGATAATATTCAAACGGCCTACGACCTGGCTTTCCAAACTGATACCGAGTCTGCATTCGGCGGTATTATCGCTTTCAACCGCGAACTGGATGCCAACACCGCTAAAATGATTTGTGATCGTCAATTTGTCGAAGTTATTATTGCACCATCTATTAGCGCCGAAGCAAAAGCCGCGGTCGCCGAAAAGAAAAATGTTCGTTTGCTAGAGTGCGGTCAATGGTCAGCACCACAAGCAGATTACGATTTGAAACGCGTTAACGGCGGCCTGCTAGTACAAGACCGCGACCTGGGCATTATCACCGCCAGCGATTTGAAAATCGTTACTAAACGCCAGCCAACTGCCGATGAGATTCGCGATTTATTATTTACCTGGAAAGTCGCCAAATTCGTCAAGTCCAATGCCATTGTTTACGGTAGCGCTGGTCGCACCGTGGGTGTTGGCGCTGGCCAAATGAGCCGCATTAATTCAGCACGTATTGCTGGCATTAAAGCAGAGCATGCAGGTCTGGAGGTGAAAGGTTCGGTAATGGCATCAGACGCTTTCTTCCCATTTCGTGACGGTATCGATAATGCAGCCCAAGCAGGTATTAGCTGTGTGATACAGCCCGGCGGATCGATTCGCGACGATGAAGTTATCGCCGCTGCGGATGAAGCAAATATGGCCATGGTATTTACCAGCATGCGTCACTTTAGACACTAACACGCCAGCTAAAGTTTGCCGGTTATTAACGAGTCAGCGCAAAGTAACCGGCACTATTTTTTAAAAGCTGACACAATGCTTTTGGACTAAAAAATCTATGAACGTACTTATCATTGGCTCCGGTGGCCGTGAACACGCATTGGCATGGAAAGCCGCTCAATCCAATAATGTAGAAACCGTTTTTGTAGCACCCGGTAATGCCGGCACCGCCACAGAAGCAAACTGCACCAACATCAATATTGATGTGATGGATTTCACCACTCAGGTTGAATTTGCTAAAGCCAACAATATTGGCCTAACGATTATTGGCCCCGAAGCACCCTTGGTCGAAGGCGTTGTTGATTTCTTCAGCGCCCAAGGCTTACGCTGTTTTGGCCCCAGCAAAGGCGCGGCGCAATTAGAAGGCTCGAAATCCTTTACCAAAGATTTTTTAGCGCGACACAATATCCCCACTGCCAGTTATGCAACGTTTACAGAAGTCGAGCCTGCACTGAGCTACTTGCAACAACAGGGCGCACCCATCGTCATTAAAGCCGATGGTTTGGCGGCGGGCAAAGGTGTAATTGTTGCCATGACGGAACAGGAAGCTGAAGATGCAATCCGCGATATGTTAGCGGGCAATGCCTTCGGCGAAGCCGGCCACCGCGTAGTCATTGAAGGCTTTCTGGAAGGTGAAGAAGCCAGCTTTATTGTGATGGTCGACGGTAAAAATATTTTACCGATGGCTACCAGTCAAGATCACAAACGGGTTGGTGATGGCGACAGCGGTCCTAACACCGGCGGTATGGGAGCCTACTCACCAGCACCGGTAGTCACCGACGAAGTCTATCAGCGTATTATGAAAGAAGTTATCGAGCCTACTGTTAAAGGTATGGCAGCAGAAGGCAATGATTACACTGGCTTTCTTTACGCCGGTTTAATGATTAATGCTAATGGCGATCCACAAGTCATCGAATACAATTGCCGTTTTGGCGACCCGGAAACACAGCCGATTATGATGCGCTTAAAAGGCGATCTGGTTGCCATGTGCGAAGCCGCCATCGATGGAGAACTGGATAAAGTCTCTGCCGAATGGGATAGCCGCTGCGCTGTAGGTGTTGTGTTAGCCGCTGGCGGTTACCCGGAAAGCTATAACAAAGGTGATGTTATTAGCGGGCTGGATGCTGCTGCGAAAATCGCCGATGCAAAAGTTTTTCACGCCGGCACAGCACTGAATAACGAACAGGTCGTCACCAGTGGTGGCCGAGTATTATGTGCAACAGCTCTGGGCGACACCGTTACCGCCGCGCAACAATTAGCTTACCAACAAGTCAAAGCCATAGACTGGAATAAGGTCTATTATAGAAATGATATTGCTTACCGCGCGATTGCTCGCGAGCAAAGTTAAGCACAAAATTTCAACCTAGGAAAAACCCTATGCAGCGTCACTTGTCCCTAATCGACAAATTGATCATCAACGCGGATCAAGCGCTGCGTACTTTGGTGCCAAACGCTGCCGCCGCAAGTCAGGCCAGTCCAGCCGAATCCAAACCCCACAGCGAGCTGGATAGCACCCAGCAAAAACATGTGGCAGGTTTAATGCGTATCAATCACACCGGTGAGGTTTGTGCGCAGGCGCTATATCAAGGACAGGCCTTAACCGCCAAATTGCCAACAGTGCGCGCAGAAATGGAACAGGCTGCGCAAGAGGAAATCGATCATTTGGTGTGGTGCGAACAGCGCTTAAACCAACTGGGTAGTCACACCAGTATTTTTAATCCGTTATTTTATGCTGCCTCTTTTACCCTCGGTGCAGCAGCCGGCATTGCCGGTGATAAGTGGAGTTTGGGATTTGTTGCCGCCACCGAAGATCAAGTGTGCAAACACATTACTGATCATTTAACGCAATTGCCTGCAGAGGATGAAAAAAGTCGCGCCATTCTTGAAACCATGCTGGCAGATGAACAACAGCACGGTGATCGCGCACTGGCTGCAGGCGGCCATCCGTTTTCAACTAAAACAAAAAAATTGATGACGGCAATGTCTAAAGTGATGACCAAAACAACTTATCGGATTTAACGCTGCCAATTTTTCTGTGTTGGTAAACGCATAAACCGTTATCGTCATTCATTGATTTATAAGGGATTTGGCCAGCTATACGAAGCGTTGATGTAGAAAAGCCCGAAGATGGGAATGAAGCCGACTGTATGTTACAAATACTTCTGCTTCGGTAGTTGACCCACTACAGACTTTGTATGGGACAAGAAGGATGTAGTCGCCTTGTTTAAATCTATCTATCGTTAAAGGGGGCTACCCCCTTTAACGAACCCTCCGGCACCTTTAATTGGAAAGTAGCCTTTCTAATCATTGTTATCGATTTTTATGCAGCCATAGTTAAACCTGATGAAAAATCCTATCTTTAAATTTGAAAAATAAAAGCAGAATAAGACTGGAAATCAACCCAAAAAGATGGGATTCAACGGACACATCTCCATTAATTACCGTAGTACCTGAAAAGATTGCGCCACAGAATTGCTCATACAAAACCTTGCTGACTAGCCCTGCTATTAAGATAAATCTTGTGATTTTGTTTATGGATCTATCCAAACCAATTGATAACAACATCAGGCTGTGAATAATGGCTGAAAATCCAACATACCACTCAACTCCACTCAGCCAGAGCATAGTCGATATAGATAATGCACTAACAAGAATACAGATTAGCCATTGGAATTGATCAAAAACTCTGCGAAATATTATCCAGCCAACAATAGCAGCCACCATGTTTAATGCCGCATGAGTAGGCCCCAAGTGAACCAGGTGACAAGTGATTAAGCGATACCACTGGCCACTATTTATTCGATCTCGATCAAAACTCAGCTGATCAGTAACGCCGTCGCCAAGTGCTGATAACACCCCTACTGTAATTGTCAGGATCAGTATTGGTAACTGTGTCAGGAGTATATTTTTAAGTTGCTCGATCATATCCAACACTGTTAAAAAAAGGGTAGCTAAAGCCACCCTTTATTAGAGATCTAAATAATATTAACTAGAAGGTTGCTTGAGCCTTGCTATCAATAACGGCAGCAGTGCGAATAAGAATACCATGTCAATGGAACCTCCACGTCGTCTAACTGTAGGGGCCACTTGATCTCCATCTACTTCAAGCTCTGGTTCTGGCTCTGGTTCTGGCTCTGGTTCTGGCTCTGGTTCTGGCTCTGGCTCTGGCTCTGGTTCTGGTTCTGGTTCTGGCTCTGGCTCTGGCTCTGGCTCTGGTTCTGGTTCTGGCTCTGGTTCTGGTTCTGGGATAACAGGCAGGTCAGGATCATCAATAACCGTCAACGAAAAAGTTTTTTCAAAGGTATTACCAATGGCATCAGCAGTACGAACCCTGATGTTTAAGTTCGGTGTAATAGCGTACTCTACGTTAGCGTTAACACGGAGAGAATTTCCAGATATTGACACAAAACTATTATCCTCATCGCCAGCACCAACCACAAGCGAATAGATAAAAGTATCGCCAGAGGTAGCATCCGTCGAAGAAAGAGTGCCAATCTCAGTACCAACAGAAACTCCTTCGGTAAAGGTCAAACTAGTTATGCTGATATCAGTTGGGGCAAGCTCATCAACATCTTCGACTGCAATGGTAAAGCTTGCCAATTCAACGTCAACTCCATCCGACACCTGCACAATCACATCATGGCTAGTATCCGTTTCAAAATCGAGAGTACTTGCGTTGGCAACAGTAATAACACCAGTCGAAGAATCAATAGTAAATCGACCGCTTGCATCATCAACCAGAGAGTAAGTGAGTGTTTGTGAGGTATCAGTATCGGTCGACTCAATCGTTACACCTACCACATCACCGTTTGCTGCCAATTCAGAAACGATATTAGTATCACTATCGATATCAATCGGTGTAGTAGGAATCGCGTTAGGAACTTCTGCTACGGATATATCGGCAGTAGAAAAACCACCGTCATCACTGGTTAATTCAATGTTACTCCGTTCTCCAGGGGTTGCCCCAGGTGGAATAACTACATCAACATTAACAGTTTGTGATGCGCCATTAGTTAAACTGAAGGCACCAACGGGTGATGTAATTGATGCGGTCCAACCAGCAGCCGATGACGTCACATTGGCGTTAATAGTCGCGAGGTTACCGCCTGAAGTATTCGTGACTACAAAGGGTATAGAAATCGTTGTACCCGGAATAGCTTCGGAAATAACCGGAGCCGTAACCAGTAGATTACCTGAAGCAGTGACAAAGAACTTTTCGGCAGCCTTGACCGTCCAAGTGTCGCCCGCAGCTAGGTTGACGGTACGCCATTCAAGCGCGTAACCATTATCGGTAGCGGGGTTAGTATCAATAGTATTGTTTAACGCAGAAGCATTAGCAGAGGTATATACATTAAAGTAGTCCTCACTTTGGTAAGCGTGGGGCGAGTCTACACCCTGTAACATAAAACGCTGCACGAGTCCGCCACCGGTGCGCTCTACGCCAACTGTTTCATTAGCCGCTTCATAAAAGCCCGCGCCATTATCGCCACCTGAAAGAAAAGTATCCTCACCATGAAAAAAACGGATGTCTGCAGCGGTTATACCACTATTGTTTGTGACGCTCCAAAGGTTGGTATAAAAACTGTCACCATCAATGTAAGTAATGATGTGTTTGTATGCATAATCGCCCGCAGTCCAGACAGCAGTAATACGACTTTTAATACCAGTTTCCGCAGTCAATGAATCAAGTGTCGGAGTTTGTGAGCCTGTAAAATAACCGAACTTATACCCATTACCATCTTGATAAAGCCGAGAACCTTTAGCTGTTCCCGCAAATACTTGTGAAACAAAAGAAGATCCATTGTGGCGTTCTACATTCATTGTTCCGCTGTTTCTATAAGTGATACGCAAATCGCCAGTAGTTGATAAATTACCACCGATTACTTGATCCGCTGCTACCTGCACGCTAGACATCGCGAAGAATAAAACCCCTAAAAGTACCTTCCGCATTCCGACAATTCCTTCCTTTTTAGTGAAAAATCTAAGTAGCTGCGAAAATTACCCTCATTTATAGATCAAGTATATAAGGGTATTTATATAGTTATATAAGTACTTCTACAACTAAAAAAGTGCCGGAGGGATTATTTTAAATGCGCCTAAAGGAGCGGTTCATATAGTATGCATAGCAACTGGCAACCACTTTCATTACCTGATAAATACTGTCTTTACCCTCAGCGTTAATCAACAGGTGAACATGTAGTGGCATAATTAATTTGGCCATCTAATTAGAGTTGGGGCGCCCGTTTTGGCACAGAAGCGTACATCGCTCCTGATTGCACCCTTGGTCGCTACGTGACCCATTACAGGCCCGAGTAATTACGTGCGCATTCCAGCTGGCAGGAAATTGGATAGGGTCGATCTTATCGCGGCACAATGTTGTTTCGAAGTATCTGCCAGAATGGCAAGTTGATAAATCGGAGTGACCTGAAAAAGGTTTATTTAGGGAAATCGTGCCAACGGTTTCTGTCAGGGGTCGGACCCACTTTTGTAAACAGCACAAAAGTGGGTCCGACCCCGCACTGTGCCATGGCAAGTATTATTTCTATCCGACCTCGTACCAACGTCTCTAATGTGGCACATTTGAGCCAAAGATATCGACTTATCTCGGAACTTTTAATGTCTGCTATGAAGCAGATTGCGACCACCTAAAATATCAAGCACGATCAGCAGTAAAACTAATAACATCTTTAATCGACGTAGCGCCCGCAACCAGCATCAATAATCGATCAAAACCCAAGGCCACACCCGCACAAGCCGGTAAACCTTGCGCCACCGCTGCCAATAAATACCGGTCAATCTCTCGCGGCTCGCGGCCCAACACTGCTCGCAATTGCTGGTCGCGCTGAAACCGCTGTTGCTGCTCTTCAGCATTAGTCAGTTCACAATAACCGTTAGCTAATTCCATACCCTGAAAATATAACTCAAACCGTTTGGCTACTAACACGCCGCGAGCATCCTTGGCGGTTTTCGCTAGCGCGGCTTGCGAGGCGGGATAGTCGGTAATAAATACCGGCACCGTAGCATCCAAATTAGGCTCGATAATTTCTGCCATTAACAGGTTCAACCAATCATCCTTGTGCTCGCTTTGCATTTGGATATCCAGCTGTGCTCTAGCCAACGTTTGTAAATCATCACAGCTAATCAGATGCGGATCAAAACCCAACTGTTGCTGAAACGCATCGCGATAAGTCAGGTACTGGCAGGGCGCGGAAATATTGAGTACCGCTTTAAGCAAGTCTGCCACTTCTTCCATCAACTGCACTTCGTCAAAGCCCGGGCGATACCATTCCAGCATGGAAAATTCCGGATTATGCCGGGAGCCCAACTCGCCTTTACGAAACGCTTTGCTAATTTGATAAATGGGTCCGGAACCTACGGCCAACAATCGCTTCATTGCGTATTCGGGAGAGGTTTGTAAAAAATAATTCGCTCCGGCGGCCAGTGGATTTTCCGCAGTGACGACATCCATATAAGGATCGGTGACGGAATATTGCGCCAGTAAGGGCGTTTCTACTTCCAGCACTTTTCGCTCGGCAAAAAATAACCGCACTTGCGCTAGCAATGCGGCTCGCTGATGTAAGTTGGCCATTGAGGCCGAGGGACGCCAGTAGTCGGTCATAGCTCAATTCGAAACATGGAAATTCGCCCGCGAAGATGACAGCGGGCGGCAAGCTTAACCTTTGGCGCGGCTAACATATTCACCTGTGCGGGTGTCAATTTTTAACACTTCGCCGGTTTCTATAAACAGCGGCACACGTACTACTGCGCCGGTCTGTAACGTGGCCGGTTTGCTGCCGCCTTGCGCCGTATCACCTTTCAATCCAGGATCAGTTTCAGCCACCTCAAGATCGACAAAATTGGGTACAGCAATGGTTAGAGGCGCGCCGTTATACAAAGTCACTACACAGCTATCCTGCTCTTTTAGCCACTTGGCCTCTTCCCCAACTGCGTTAGCATCAGCCTGATGCTGATCATAGGTCACCGGATCCATAAAATGCCAAAACTCACCATCGCTATAGAGGAATTCCATATCCACTTCCAGCACATCTGCACCTTCCAGGGTTTCACCCGATTTTAGCGAGCGCTCCCAAATACGACCTGTTCTCAAATTGCGAAACTTTACCCGGCTAAATGCCTGACCTTTACCAGGGCGTACAAACTCGTTCTCGACGATGGTACAAGGGTCGCCTTCCAACATAAGCTTAAGACCATTTTTAAATTCGTTGGTAGAATAGGTCGCCATTGTTATCCTCTCATTACTTTAAACAGCTACAAAAATATAAAGGCGCTAATGATACCTCAAACACAGCCAATCCGTCAGGCAGAAACTGTTGCGTTAACTACCCACCACAGTGATAGTTGGCAGCAGGCATTAGCCAATGTCATCCGCCAACCGCAACAACTGTTTGAGTTGCTGCAACTTGACCTGCAACACTTGCCCGCGGCGGTGGCTGCCTGTCAGGATTTTCCGCTACGAGTACCGCTCGCTTTTGCTGAGCGCATGGTGAAAGGGGACTGGAACGATCCATTACTACGGCAGGTACTGCCGCTTGGCCGGGAGCTGGATCTTCAACCCGGGTTTTCTCAAGACCCGCTGCAAGAAGCCAACAGCAACCCCCCCCGGCTTGATCCATAAATATCAGGGACGAGTATTGCTGGTAGTGAGTGGTGCCTGCGCCATCAACTGCCGTTACTGTTTTCGCCGCCATTTTCCTTATGAAGATAACAACCCTGGCCGCGCCCAATGGCAACAAACCCTCGATTATATTCGCCAGGATAGCAGTATCCATGAAGTGATTTTTAGTGGTGGCGACCCCTTGGTTGCCAGCGATACGCTACTAGCAGAGCTCAGCCAGCAAATCGCCGCTATTCCACATGTTACGACATTGCGTATTCACAGCCGCCTGCCAATAGTGATTCCCCAGCGCATTAACCAACAATGCCTAAGCTGGCTCACTGCAACACAGTTGCGTACCGTGATGGTGGTCCATAGCAATCATGCCAACGAAATTGATCAGCACGTTGGCCAAACCTTGCTACGGTTAAAAGACGCAGGTATTACGGTGTTAAATCAAGCAGTGCTATTGGCAGGGGTAAACGACGATGCCAAGACTTTACAGGAGCTTAGTCACCGCTTATTCGAATATGGAGCGCTACCTTATTACCTGCATTTACTCGATCAAGTTCAGGGGGCAGCCCACTTTCATGTGGGCCCGAAACAGGCCAAACTACTCACTCAGCAGCTATTGGCGCAACTGCCCGGCTACTTGGTGCCAAAATTGGTCAAGGAAACCCCTGCGGCGACCTCCAAAACGCCCATTGATCTGGGGCTGTAGCCGTACTACTCCTGACAGGCTAATAACGCACCATTTTGGTAAATCTGATATATAATTAAAATCAACGAGTTAGCGCATATACTTAGACAAGCACTACTCAAACCACTGAGATAAATAAAGCCGAATCAACATGAACAGCCCTGAAACCATCAGACTAAAATTACCCCGTCAGGAACTGGAGCGCAGCAGTTATTTTGATGGCGGAGACTCGGCAGTTGATGAGTGGGTAGGTCAATTGCGGATGGCTAATCTGGGTCAAACCACCAAGCAACTTTATCAGGCATTATCTGAGCTGAATCACGTCAGAATGCTGCCCGCGAAACGTATGGCTACCCTCGAAAAACTGCGGTCGCCCATTTATTTTGTCAGCCGCGCCCTTAGCAAACACTACCTCAACCAACCCGTAGTTCTACCGGAACAAGCGCGTAAAGTAGCCGATTTGGCCTACAGCCTGCAGTCGCAACTAGCCACCGGCTATACCCTTGTTGCCAGCCACACGGCAGCGCTGGGGAAAAAATCCGGTATTAGCAAACCCGACAATTTAATAGCACAAGCGTTACACCGCGCCATCACTGACCACACCTTAAATATTCAGCGTCACTACCAGCTCTATGAACCAGTAAATGATGGCGTATGGTATAAGCTGCACCAGTTCTATCTACTCGCCAAACAATGTCAGGTTCTTGAACACTTCATTGAAGATAAGGAATTTACCGGCTCCAGTGTTGCAGCCAGTTATATTCGCGGCCTACTCATAGGCTGCTGCAAACCCAATCAGCTCCGCCAGGAAGACTTTAATGGGATTTTTAAACCCCTTACTGACTGGGCAAGCCTTTGCCAAATAGAGCCTATTAACAACCAGCAACTGTTTGCGTTCAACCCAAACGACGACAGACCACCGCTGTATCGGGAACTTTACACAGCAAAAATTGATAACCAGTGGCTCAGTCTCAATACCAGTAAGCTCACTAGGCATTTATCCGAGACCCGTGAAGCCGCTGACCCCGATAGCCTAAAAGTAGGTAACGATTATAAAATCACTCTGGATCTACTTGGCCATCTCATCCTATCGTGGGGCACAGTCAGTAAACGTAACTTTATGCGTCTGGAAAACCACGATAACCTTGAACTGTGTGTAGGCCTGAGCGCCACCCATCACTTTGTATCCGGTGAACTCAGCTTTGAGGCATTGGTTGAAGAGCGCGGTGCCAAAACCTATACCATGCAACAAGACAACCCCTTCTTGAAAGCGCGAAGCCAATTGCATCGACAAAAGGATGTATGGGACAGTCCCTATGAGTCCAATGTTGGTCAAACCAGCGTATCGATAGAGTCGATTGACTATCACATTCGCAGCAATGAGACAGAAGAAAGCGCTAAAACCCCTGAGAAATATCGCAGCCACAGTGTGGAAATGATTAACTCAAGCGCTCATGGCTATTGCATCGAATGGCCACCACAAACCCGGGCGATGATTAAAACCGGTGAGATTGTTGGCATTAAAGAAGTGCATAGCCACAACTGGAATATTGCTGTAATCCGCTGGGTGAGCCATATAGATAATCAAACCCAGCTCGGACTGGAGTTAATCAGCCCAGGGGCATCACCTTATGGCTGCCGTATCATTCGCAAGACCGGCAGTGATGCGGAGTATGTCCGAGTACTGGTATTACCCGCAATCCCTATCACCAAGCAGCCAATGACCTTAATCACCCCACGCGTACCCTTTCGTTCGGGACAAAAAGTAGTGCTCAATCAACGCGGTAAAGAAGTCCAGCTGACCCTAACAGAAAAACTCAATCTCACTGGCGCCTATAATCAATTCAGTTTTAAACGCTTAAACAGTACTATTAGCAAAGCAAAGCCGACATCCAAAGATACGCTCTCAGGCCATGATTCCCCTGATGATTTTGACTCCGTATGGGGAAATCTGTGATAAAACACCTGCTTAGCGGTGCTAAATCAATTTTAACTTTGCGAAAGACTGATAGTTGGCGATAATAGCCACAGGTTCAAAAAACCCTTTTTTTCCTCATTTTTAGAACCCAACCCGGGTGCCGAAGGATTCATGGCCAGAAAAAGTACTATAAAATTATTATTAATTAATGAGTCAGACAACGAAGGCGAGCGCCTGGTAAGTTTGTTCAGAAATGCAGGTCGCGTTACCAGGGTACACCGCGCCACCTCCCCTGAAGATTTGCACAGCACGCTGGAAAAAGACCACTGGGACCTGTTAATTGCCAATGATAAGCATCCGGAGATTGCCGTTGAGCAATGCCTGGAACAACTCGCCAAATTATCCCTTGATTTACCTGCCATCGTTATCCGTGACGATAATATAGAAGCGGCACTGGAAGCCGGCGCCACCGACGTTATCAGTAGCGAACAAGACCAGCACTTGATTCATTCCGCGTTACGCGAACTACGCAACTTGGAACAACGCCGGGAACTCGCCAGCACACTCGATAAACTAAGTGATGCAGAAGCACGTTCTGAATTATTACTATCAGAGTCACAAGATGCTATTGCTTATGTCGCTGACGGCATGTTAGTCAGCTGTAATGACGTTTTTGGTGAACGTTTTGGCTATGACAGTATTGACGATCTGGATTGTGCTCCGGTAGTTGATTTAATTAGCGATGCTGATCAAGATAAATTCAAAGGGCTACTAAAAACACAAATCAACAATGGCAGTGGTAGCACCGACTTCAGCTTCACCGCCATTAAAAAAAGCGGCGAAAACTTTACCGCAGTAATGCAACTAAGCTGCGCAGTATTTGATGATGAAGACTGTATTCAACTTAGCATCAAAGAACACAGTAGCAATGCAAGTAGTCAGACTGTTGCCAATTTCGATCGTGATCCAGCAACTGGCCTCTATAGCCACGATTACTTCCTTTCACAACTGGACTCATCAAATAAACAAGCCGCTGCAGGAACCGGGCAAGCAGTCTTATTATTTATTGGCATCGATAAATTTACTGCACTACGCAGTCGTTTTGGCATTACTCAGGCTCACAATATCGTTTTAGACATTGCAAACTTTATTCAACAACATAGCGACAATGTTAGCTGTTTAGCACATTTTTGTGATGACGGTTTTACTATGCTAATAGAAGACAGCAGCACTGATAAAACCAAAAAATATGCTGACGATCTCTGTAGTAAATTCGCGCAGCACATTATTGAAATCGATGGACAATCGCTGCAATGCACAGCAAGTATTGGTTTATTAGATATAAACGGCCAACTACAACGTGACGCAAATGACCTCATTGATTTGGTATTTAATACCGCTGAGTCATTACGCGATGAAGATGGTACCGGTAATAGTGCCGAGGTTCACATACCCGTTCGTGAAAAGAAAACGCTCGGCGATTCATCCAATGATGACGAACTCGACAGTTTTCTTGAAGAAGCGCTTGAAGATTCTCGCTTCACGCTAAACTTTCAACCGGTAGTCAGTTTAAGAGGCTCCAGCGGCGGCGATCACTATGAAGTCACCACCACTATGCTAGGTGAAGACGGTGAAGCATTACATGCCAATCAGTTTTTACAAAACATGAATTTTGGCGGCGTAAATACTCGACTTGATCGCTGGATCATCCTGGAAGCCACCAAACAGCTAGCGTCAGAACTGGAACAGAATCATGCTACTCACTTATTCATTAATTTAACGGCTAACGCGCTACAAGATGAAAGCTTGATTCCATGGCTGGGCGTCGCATTAAAAGCAGGCGGCATAACACCGGGATCACTGATACTGCAATTTTTAGAAACTGATATTACCAACTACCTGAAGCCCGCCAAAATATTTTCTGATGCTATCGGCGAACTCGGCTGCAAACTTTCAATCTCCGGGTTTGGTAAAGCAGATGATCCCTTTAAAATCTTACAGCAAGTACATGCCAGCCATGTAAAAATAGCTGCCGAGTTTGCACAAGCGTTGCAAAATGGTGGCGATACACAATCGCTGAAAGCGATGGTTAGCAGTATCGGTGAAGAGGACGCCAAAGCCATCATCAGCGGGGTTGAAAACGCAGCCGCTTTAGCCCAGCTTTGGCAAATTGGCGTCGACTATATTCAGGGCTCGTATATGGCTGCACCTTCCAAAAAAATGGATTACGAGTTTACTGATATTGCTTAAGGGCTAGCACCACAAAGACTAGCAGCTGAACTTTCACGACTCGGGTTCCTGTTGCGGAGCGACATGGCGATCGCCAATCCCCAATAAATATAAAATCCCATCCAAACCTAACGTTGAAATGGATTGCTTGGCAGATTCTTTCACTATCGGCTTGGCATGAAAGGCAATACCGAGACCGGCAATACTCAACATCGGTAAATCGTTAGCGCCGTCACCAACGGCAATTGCCTGCTCTAAAGAAATCCTTTCCTGTGAGGCAATTTCCTGCAGTAATTCAGCTTTACGGTCACCATCAACCACCCGTCCAGAAACATTACCTGTGACCTTGCCATGTTCAATTTCTAACGTATTGGCATACACATAGTCAATACCGAGTTTATTTTGTAAATACTCGCCAAAATAAGTAAAGCCACCGCTGAGAATTGCCGTTTTGTAGCCCAGCTTCTTCAGGGTAGAGACCAAGTGCTCTGCACCTTCAGTAATAGGCAAATTGGCAGCAATACCCGCCAGCACTGACTCATCCAAACCTTTTAAGAGTGCGACTCGCGCTTTAAAGCTCTCAGTAAAATCAAGTTCACCCTGCATCGCCCGCTCGGTGATTGCCGCTACTTGCTCACCCACACCAGCAGCTTTGGCTAGCTCATCGATCACTTCGGTTTCGATCAAAGTAGAGTCCATATCAAACACTACTAAGCGGCGATTACGCCGGAACATATTATCTTCCTGAAAGGCGATATCGATATCAAACTGAATAGCCAGCTCCATCAACTGACTGCGAAAAGCGGCAATATCGGTAACCGCTCCGCGCACGGAAAACTCTACACAGGCTTTGTTTTGCTGCAGCACATCATCCAGCGCAATGCGCCCGGACAAGCGATCTATACGATCAATATTCAATTGATTATTGGCCACCACCGCCGTCACCGCTGAAATATGCTCAGCGGTAATCATCCGCGCCAGCAAGGTTATAATATGCCGTGGTTTGCCCTGTCCCGAAACCCAATGCTCGTAATCCTGCTCATTGATAGGGGAAAAACGCACCGTTAAACCCAATTCATGGGTACGGAACAAAATATCCTTCAGCAATGGCGACGACTCAGACGATGTTGGCACTTCCACCAAAATACCCAGCGACAGGGTGTCATGAATAACTGCCTGGCCAATATCCAATACATTCACATCATAGCTGGCTAGAATTTCTGTCACTGACGAGGTCAAACCCGGTTTATCATCCCCGGCAATGTTAATTAAAATAATCTCTTTCACACATTCATACTCAATAGCCAATAGCTAAGTCATTTGCACGCATAAAAAACGAGCAGGCCGACTGGTTTATGGGCGCTATTGTAACGGTAGCGGCCGATGGAACCAAATTACAACACAAACAAATCTCGCTTGGTTTATACTCAAGCTCAACGGCGATGCCATACACCACCCTTTTATCTAGTTAATAGCTGTTCATGCCAAATAATAAAATAATCCAGCGGTTTCTACAGGCCCCCATTGCGCAGAAAATCGCCCTGCTAACATCCGCATTAAGCCTCATTGCGGCACTGGTACTTATATTAGCCAGCTACCAGAGCAATCGGCAGCTAATAGAACATAGCAGCACTCTGTTTGGTGAAAGCCTATCGCAGCAACTTGCTAATGATGCCAGCAACCCGCTGGTTCAGGGCGATAAACTTAGCCTGCAATCCCTGCTTAACAAATTAGTAGAAAGCCCGTTGATCGTGCGCGGCGCTATTTACGACATTCAGAACCGTCCCGTTGCGGCTGCAGGAGCCTCCAAAGCCCGCGGCCAAACGCTATCAGCCTCCATCACCTTTCAGGATAGCATTGCCGGCTACGCCATTATTACGCTGGACACTAGCAGCCTTCACCAGCAAGCGTTCTCTCTGGCCTGGCAGTTGGTAATCCTCGCCATACTCTTGGCCGCTTTAGTTTTTTTATTAAGCTTGTTTTCAGCGCGTCAATTCAGCTCCGCACTGAAAGATTTACAGGTCATCGCCACCACCCCTTTAACACAGCGTCAGCGCTTACATTTCGCTTACCGTGGCAACGATGAAATCAGCCAGCTCGCTAATGCAATTATTAAGCAACGTACAACGCCGGCCACCGATGTCGAAACCCCGTCACCTCAGCCTGCAGCGATACCAGCGACGGTCGACGATGAAGCAATGCTACTGATTCAATTACAGGACTTTGATAATCTAAGACACAGCCACAACCCGTCACAATTAGCTGACATGCTAACGACTTTGCAACAGCAGCTAAACATGGTGGCAAAATTATATGACGGCTCCGTCAGTGTTGAGCGCAGTAATAGTTACTGTATTCGCTTTCACCCCAAGGATGGTGACAACTACCCCTTCAGGGCATTGTGCGCTGGCTATTTAATTTTATTATGGCGTGAACAGCATTATGTGCCACTGCAAATTAGAGCGGTGGTATCCCTGCTTGATGAAATCCAACGAGAAAAGTCACTGAATACAATTGACCATTTATTTCTACGACAAAAAAATATCAATGCCCTGGAGCAGGCGATTGGCAGCAGCCATCAATTATTAATTTTAAATAATTTAAATACCCATACCAGCGTAGTTAATAAGGCGAAATTTAATACCACTAAAGACAAGGTCATTTTAAGTAATTTAGTTGACCCTTATCAAGCGCTAATTAACAAGCAATTAACCACTTTAAATGCCAAACTGACAAAACAAACGACGGGGCAGAAAAAATCCAACTCACCCGTGCTTTGACTTAGAGGCGATCAATGGACTTCGCTAGACTTACCGAAAAACTGATGTCCATGGACGACTCCATCTGGGAAAGACATGCAAATCCCTGGAGTGTCTATACCCGGTTTACAATTTTACCTTTAATCTCGATCGCATTTTGGTCAAGAGAACTCATCGGACTATACTCAGTACTTCCTATCAGCCTTGCTTTTTTATGGGCATGGCTTAACCCACGGGTTTTTTCTGTTCCAATAACAACTAACAACTGGGCATCGATGGGAACATTTGGTGAACGCATCTATCTAAACCGCAAACATGTGCCCATACCCATGCATCATGTAAAGCCTGCAAAGCTTCTTCAAATTTTATCAGCTCTCGGCCTCCCCATTTTTATTTTTGGTTTATACAGTTTAAATTTTTCGGCTTTGTTGTTAGGCAACATCTGGATAATGGTCTTCAAATCGTGGTTTGTAGACCGCATGGTCTGGCTGTTTATGGATATGCAAAGTCGTGATTCGAATTACCAACGCTGGTTAAAATCGTAAAGCGTACAATTTTAATTTCAGGGTTAGCGGTATGACATCGTCACCCAAGAGAGATACTATGAAATTTTTATCGCTAGTGTATCTATCCTTTTTTCTCTGTGGCTGTGTCACAACATCAGCGGAACGCCTTCAACAGTCAGAAGATTACGAACGGCGTGCTGACGCCGCCAACAAGCAAGCCGAGTCTCATGGCCAATTGGCCGGAACACCAGAGAATATAGCAGGTATAAATAAAGCAAACGAGCAGGCAGTGTCATTTAGAAAATCTGCCAATGACGCAAAGTATAACGACACATGGCTTGATATTCTTTTATCAATATTCAATGATTAGCCGGAAGTACATCACCCGTATTACGCGATTGGCGTGAAGATTTTTCCGCCATTAACCAAGGCGACCTGATTTTGGCTATCGGAGAGCATAATGTCTAAATTTTCGAAAAGTATTGCACCGTTTGTAGCGATGGAAATTACCGCCGCCAAAAATTATCGCAACAGAGGTGATTTTGCTGTCGAATTTTCTCACCTTGAAAATGCCCACGTGTTAGGCCAAGAGTCGACCTATCATCATGTTAAAGTACATTGCTTGATGTTGCTGTGGGGTCTAAGGCAACGCCGGGTTGGTGAGATTGTTGGTCAATTAATAAGGATATTAGGCGCCGCTACCAAAACGGCTATTGGCTTTGTACCAACAGGTAATACGGGCGGCAGTAATATCAGCCCGTTTAAATCAATACCCATCAAGCCAGAGTTGTCAGCAATAATAAGCCGCGCCAAAGCAACTCAGTAATGCTAACTGCAGTACCCACGGCTCGGCGCTAAGCCGTCGGACTTTGGTAATACCCATACTATTCGGGCTTTTTAGCCTCTTTACTCACCACTTCCACCGCATCTACTTTCTGGAAGCCACGGGGTAATTTATGCCCTCGGCGGCCGCGCTCACCCAAATAATGATCCAGCTCACTAAACTTCATATTAACGTGACGCTTACCGGCGTAAACTCGCAATGTGTCAGTCTCGCGAAGTATCGCGACAGCAATCAAGTACTCTTCACGCGCCTGCACTCTCGACGCAGGAATACCAATAATTTTATTACCCTTACCACGCGCCATGGTCGGCAACTCCGATAAGGGGAACAATAACATCCGGCCTTCATTGGTAACTGCTGCGACAAAAGCACCATCAGTATGAGTACCGCCAACCATTCCTGGCTGTAATACTTGCCCGCCTTTCGGTAACGACAATGCCGCTTTACCCGCTTTATTTTTGGTTTGCAGATCAGCCAGCTTGACTACAAAACCATAACCGGCATCAGAGGCCAACAAATACAATTCGTCCTGGCCACCCATCATCAGGCCTTCAAAACTGGCACCTGAGGGCGAGTTAATACGACCAGTAAGTGGCTCTCCCTGACCTCGTGCCGATGGCAAGCTATGCGCACTGACGGTATAAGCCTTACCCCCAGAATCCAGAATAACCGCCGACTGATTAGATTTACCTTTCGCGGCCAGATGAAAACTATCACCTGATTTATAACTTAAACTTTGCGGATCAATCTCATGCCCTTTCGCCGAACGTATCCAGCCCTTAACCGATAACACTACGGTAACTGGTTCGGTGGTCATTAATTCTTCTTCGCTAAAGGCTCTTGCCTCTTCACGACTGACTATTGGCGACCGACGATCATCGCCATACTCTTCAACAGCAGCCAATAGTTCTTTGCGTACCAGGGTTTTTAGTCGACGCGGCGAGCCAATAATCTGTTCCAGATTTTCCTTTTCTTTTTCCAGTGCCTCTTCTTCTTCCTTGATTTTCATTTCTTCCAAACGTGCCAACTGACGCAATTTGGTTTCCAAAATATATTCGGCCTGCATTTCGACCAAATCAAAGCGCGCAATCAATTCTTGCTTGGGATTTTCTTCTTCACGAATAATGCGAATGACTTCATCTACATTGAGATACACGATCATCAATGCTGCCAATCGCATCAAGCGCTCTTCTACTTTTTGCAAACGGTGTTGCAAGCGACGCTTTGTTGTCTCGGACCGGAACAATAGCCATTCTGATAAAATTTTATCCAGCGTCTTTACTTCCGGCTTGCCGTCAATACCAATCATATTGAGGTTGACCCGATAGGTTTTCTCAAGATCAGTAGACGCAAATAAATGATTCATCATCGGCTCGACGTCTACACGATTTGAACGCGGGATGATAACCAGACGAGTCGGGCTTTCGTGATCCGACTCATCGCGCAAATCTGCGACCATCGGTAATTTTTTCGCGTGAATTTGCTGGGCAATTTGTTCCAAAACCTTGGCACCAGACACCTGATGCGGTAACGCGGTAATAACAATATCAGTCCCTTCTTTCTGCCACAGGGCTCGCATCCGAATACTACCTTTGCCCGTTTTGTAGATATTCAGGATATCTGCTCTGGGGGTAATAATCTCTGCGTCAGTTGGGAAGTCCGGCCCCTGGATATGCTCCATCAATTGTTCAATGCTGGCCCTGGGTTCATCTAACAAATGAATACAGGCGCTTACCACCTCACGCATATTGTGGGGAGGAATATCCGTTGCCATACCCACCGCAATCCCGGTAGTGCCATTGAGCAATACCGTTGGCACTTTTGATGGCAATACTTTGGGCTCATCCATAGTGCCATCGAAGTTAGCTTGCCACTCAACCGTGCCCTGACCCAATTCGGACAATAATAATTCCGCAAAGCCCGCCAGTTTCGATTCGGTGTATCGCATCGCCGCGAAAGATTTTGGGTCATCACTAGAGCCCCAGTTACCCTGACCATCAATCAACGGGTATCGGTAGGAAAAGTCCTGCGCCATTAATACCATCGCTTCATACACCGAGGTATCACCATGGGGGTGAAACTTACCAATTACATCACCGACGGTACGTGCCGATTTTTTGTATTTTGCCGCTGCCTTTAAGCCCAGCTCACTCATTGCATACACAATGCGCCGCTGCACTGGTTTCAAACCATCGGCAATATTAGGTAAAGCACGATCGAGAATAACGTACATGGAATAATCCAGATAAGCCTTCTCGGTGTAGGTTTTAAGGGAGATTTGTTCAACGCCATCGGCGGCGATATTGAACTGATCGGACATAATTTATACCGTTTTGTGAACTGTGAAATACTGCCGGATTATCCCTTATAAATCAGCTGGTTACTAGCGACGGATGGAAAAATACTGGCGCCAGTATAAGGGATTTCAGCGGCTCTTTAGTGGTAATTACCTAGATAAAATTTTGACTCCAAGACATATACTAGGAGTCAATTGATTGTCGGTAGGATACGGGCAAACCACTACCATTTTTCTCAGGAGCTGCCATGCAATCCAATGACAACGTAGTCCAGTTAAACGCGTTTAAGCGTGAATCCAATCAGGAAATTATTGATGATATCGGCGCTCGCGCCTTCCTGTTTCTACGTGACTCCGCCGAAGCCCAAGGCCTTGCCATAAAAGATGTCATTGTCGAACATATGATGGGGCTAGCGCTGGTTATGGCTGCCGTGGAAGGCAAACAGGAAACCCAAAAGATATTGGAAAAAATCAACGAGCAATTACACATCGCTTAAACTAACACTCCCACCCTCTATTCAGCGGGTGGGATATCTATTTTGGGCTGCCAGCTCAGCCACTCCTCATTCACTTCCGCCGCCAATGGAAACACAGCCCCCTCTTTAGCAAGCTCTCCCATCTGATCTTGATTCGGCGTCGCCAGCGCAATACCCCCCTCTAACATCGATTCTAATGAGCCAGTCCGAATTTTAGCTCCGGAAAATAAACCGACATCCAAACCAATACCGCTGGCATTCCAAAAGCGCGTATTGTCATGAATCAGCTGACGATAGCGTTCATCAATGTTGACATAAATCAGGACCTGACTCGCATCAGGGCCCAGCTCATAGCCCTTCACCTTGCCTACTTCAATATTGCGATAGGTCAACGCCACACCCTCGCGTATAGAGCCCAAGGTAGTGGCTTGCAACACTAAATTTAAACCTGTCGATTTGGCTTTTTCCAATGGCGAATTTAACGAGGCGACAAAATGATGCGTCTTTTCCCCTTTGCCCGGACTAACCGCGATGTACTGTCCCGTAACCAGCGTTTCCAAATTACGCGTTTTAGCCAAACCCAGCTCCGGTTTTACTAACCAAAAAACACTGTCTTTACGCGCAATTCGATTGCCCCCTTTAGTTAACACAGCACGCGCAGTCAAAGTCGTCAGGTCGTCGCTCAGTGTGACAGTATTAACTTCACCAATTGTCTGCCCTAAATATTTAATCACGGTGCCTTCGCTTACCGCCTCACCGGTATTAAATACCAATTCAATTGCCACTCCCCTATCCATTGCCGCAGCTTTATCCTCAAATAATTCAAATGCATCACCGGCGTTCACGGGCTTGCCACCGTTAGTTTCGTTGGGTTTGGAAAAAGTGATGCCGCCAATAAGTAGTGTCTGAAATGATTCCATATTAATTTTTATATTACCTAAACCGCCGCCAATCTGGAGTCCGCCTACCCGCCAAAAACGCGTATCTGTGTTAACTAAATGTTTGTATTCCTCTTTAATGTAGATATCAACCAATACACTATTACCATCATCCGCTAAACGAGTTTTCTCAACCATACCCACATTTATTTTTTGAAATAAAATCGGCGTGCCTTTTTCCAAGGAACTCGCCTGATCAGAACTTAATACTAAATTTATTCCTCCCATGTACTCAGGCTTGGGCGGCGCCTCTGCCAAGGCTAAATAATGGAATTTTTTCGGCTTTAACTCCCGAAGCGCGTCAGCCTTTAATTTTCCAGTCACATCGCCCAATTGAAAAGTGATGTATTTACCCGACACTAAAGTTTCCAAACCTGCAATCCTGGACAATGACACCTCCGGTTCTACCAACCAAAAAACTGTATCATGCTGCAAGGCCATTGCTGCTTTTTTGTTGACTTCAACAGCTACTTTTACTCCTCTCAAATCCTCTTTCAGCATCACTGACTTAACGACCCCCATAGTCAAGCCTTCAAAAATAAGCTCAGTCTCATGAGCTTTAATATCTGCCCCCCATGGAAATTCAATAATTATTTCTTCGCCCGCATTAATAATGCTTTTATAAACCAGCCATAACGCAACTAACACAGCAATTGCCGGCAACAACCAAACAATGGAAAGTCCACTTTTTTTCTCAATAGCAGCAGCCACTGGTACCGTTAAATTTTTATCTGAATTATCATTATTAGCTGTCATTTTCGTCCACCAAATCCCAAATTAGCCGAGCATCAAAAGCATTTGCCGCTAACATTGTCAGCACGACAACCGTAGCAAATGCAGTAGCACCTGTACCAGCATGAATAGTGGCCACCCCTCCCATATCGACCAGCGTAATTAAAATTGAAATCATAAATAAATCCAGCATAGACCAGCGCCCGATAAAATGAATATAGCGATACATCACCGTTGCTTGTCGCCGATTGATCCGCCAGCGCTGCTTAATCGCTAGCAATAACAATAACAACCCCAGCAACTTGAATAACGGCACTAACACACTGGCAATAAACACCAGCACAGCAATTGGATACATTCCCTCCTGCAATAGCGTTATAACACCAGATACAATGGTATCCGGGTGGCCACGTCCAAACATATCGACTGTCATCACTGGATAAATATTTGCAGGTATAAAGGCTGCCGCTCCGGCAATTAAATACGCCCATGTTTTTTGCAGACTATCGGGCAGGCGTGGGTGTAACTTACTTCTACAACGAGGGCAGTGATTTTGTTTATGGTCGGCAGCTACAGCAACTATTTTATAGCAGTGAATACAGAGTATTCTGCCTTGCGCAATACCGGTCGACATCAACTCTGCGCCTCCAGCATTTCAAACGCTTGCCTGGAATCAAAGCTTGATGATGCAAAAATTGCTGCTAACAACATCCCGGCGAAGCAATACATCCCCATACCAACATCGATGCCACCCATATCACTCATTTTTATATACGCCACTAATATACCCAGCATATACACTTCCAGCATCGCCCACTCGGATAAATGATGCCGCCACACAAGTAACTGAAGCGTTAACGCATGTTTTCTCTGTGTTTTTAACAGTATCGCGATAAGAAATAACAGACATAAATCCAGTAGCGGCACTACGATGCTGCATAACATTACCAGCAAACCCATCCACCAAAAACCACCGCTAAACAACTGCTGTACCCCCTGCAGCATAGTATTAGTCGCTGTTACCCCCATCATCTCGAAGGTCATTATTGGCATTAAATTGGCAGGTAAATAAAATAGTAAACCCGCAATAGCAAAAGCCTGCGTACGGTTAATCATATCTGGCTTATACTCTAGCAACACCGCGCCACACCGTGGACAGCAGGCTTTTTGCCCACTAGACAGGGACTCACAACTCATAAAACAATCACATTCGTGGCAGAGAACTTCAGTATGCATACCTGATACCTTTCGTTATGCTTGCTGGCATTTTATATAGTGCAGTATTAGCTAAACATTTACAGCCGTACAAATTTATCGCATATTGATCATAACTTTAGATTATAGCTACAGCTTTCATTATTTAACTGCGATATCGACCATCAAAAACAGGGATCATTGTATTATGAACAAGCCAAGAACCTGGATTAACTCGGTTACCTATACCATTCTAATCTCTATATTATTGCTAACATTACCAACTCTCACACTGGGTGACGACTCTCTCATTGTAGGTGTTAACCCTGAATATCCACCAATGGCATTTACTGTTAATGAAGAAATACAAGGGATTGAAATCGATACTGCGCGACAACTCGGCCTATTACTCAAGAAAAAAATAATATTTAAAAGCCTAGACTGGGACGAACTGATACCCGCGATACAAGCAGGCACAATAGATGTCATCATGTCAGGCATGAGTATTACCCCGCAACGCCAACAAAAAATCAACTTCACTGACACCACCATGGAAATAGGCCAAATGGCGATTATTCGCAGTAGCGATATCGTCAGGCTAAGCCAGCCCGCAGCGCTGCGCCAACCCGGCATTCGTATCGGCGTGGAAAAGAGTACCACGGGTGAACAATATGTCCGTCAAAATTTGCCCACCGCAATTATCAGTGGCTACGACACCCCTGAAGCAGGTCTTGCTGGCTTACGCCAACAGCAGATCGATTTTTTTATTCACGACGCGCCTACCAGCTGGCAACTGGCACAAATACCCAATCAAAATGACCTGATTGCGCTCTACCGTCCACTGACAACTGAATATTTAGCCTGGGGGGTAAATAAAAAGAATACTACGCTATTAACTGAACTCAATCAGGCATTAGTGCAATTAAAAAAAAGAGGTATCATCAATAATATTCAAGACAAGTGGATACCCATAAAAATTGAAGTAGGCCAATAACTTTGTCAACTTTTCCAACTCTTATTTTCAGGAACGTAAATCCATGCCGTATCGTATAGTTCACTTCAAATTTTTCTATTCTTTGTTTTATCTGTTGATCGCCACTTTTTTTAGCGCCAATGCGCTATGCTATGAGGCCACCACAACCGGCGATGCAACCATCGCTACGGAAGACCTGGAATTACTGGTACTGCCTTTATCTATATCTGAACTAGAGATTGAAGCCAATGCCTGGCAACAGTTGCTCAAGCAACACGTCACAAAGATTTCACAGGAACAAATACTCGCAAACAAACTTGGGCGTAGTGCCTCCAAACTCGACAAGTCACTTAATAGCAAGGACCCGGTTGCACAGCAAAATCTGACTGAAACACTCGACCTCACCAATAATAAAAAAGAGCAGCTAGCTGGCGAAATCACTCAAGGCGGCCTTGAACAAAGCGCCATCATCAACCGTTTAAATATCGTGTTAGCCGCCTGGGAAAAAAAAGGCGGCGACCCCAGTGAGCTTCGACTTTACGCAGACGCAGTCTCTGGTGTCAAAGTTGATATCTCCAATTCCTCAACAGCCATGCTGGCCATCACCTCCTGGATGAGATCAGAGGAAGGCGGCGTCTTACTACTGGAAAACTTTATAAAGTTTTTTGTCGCTATGGTGTTTGTGATTCTTTTAGCCAATCTCGCTACCAAGCTTGCTGACAGAATCTCTACCAGCAGCAAAGTATCTGTATTATTAGAATCTTTTATTAAAGTGGCAGCGCGACGTACCGTATTGATTATCGGTACTATCATGTCGCTGACTTTACTAGATGTCGATATCGGCCCAATGCTAGCGCTGATCGGTGCGGCAGGACTGGTAGTTGGTTTAGCCTTGCAAGGTACGTTGAGTAATTTTGCCAGCGGCGTACTGATTTTAATTTACCGTCCTTATGACGTGAGTGATGTGATTAAAGTGGGAAGTGTTACTGGCCAGGTTGACTCCATGACATTACTCTCGACCACCATAAAAACCTTGGACAACCAGCTAATCATGATACCTAATAACAGTGTCTGGGGAGATGCCATCACCAATATTACTGGCAGTAGCCAGCGCCGCATCGATATGATATTTGGCATTGCTTATAATGAAGACTTCGCAGTAGCAAAAAATATTTTACTCAATATACTAAACGATCACCCCATGGTATTAGACGAGCCGGAAGCACGCGTACGCGTGCACGAGCTGGCCGACTCTTCAGTCAATCTTATCTGTCGCCCCTGGGTAAAAACAGAAGACTACTGGGATGTTTATTGGGATGTCACTGAAACCGTTAAACGGGAATTTGATGCACAAGGAATTTCAATTCCTTTCCCGCAGCGGGATGTCCATTTATTTACTGCCGGCGAACTGGCTATTAAATCCAGCAGTACTTAAAAACAACCAACGTAGTATAAAAAAACCCGGCAAATGCCGGGTTTTTTTATACTACGGAGAACGTCTATAATGCCTGCACCTTGCGCTTACCGCAGCGAGTACACTCTGAGGTTGTGACTAACCGCCCTTGCTTAACATCAAACTGCTGCGAGCTCACTACCTTCCATTTATGGTGTCCGTTTTTACACAGCGTTTGCTTGGGTTTTGCCGCTTTCGCGCGCGGTTTAAAAGGGAGTATATCGGCCACAGGTGACACTCTTATGCTTAACGATTGTCAGCTATTAGCTCACGACCCTGATGCACAGGTCAAGTTGTGCAACACTCACTTTGGTATTAAGATAGCCGCCCATTTTGACCACCCCATAACCACCTAACGAGCCACAGCATGAGTGATAGCAGCGAAAAAATCAGTGCCAACAAAGTCGTCTCATTTCATTACACCCTATTCAACAGTGCCAATGAGCAACTTGAAACCACCCGCGATGGCGAACCCACCTTATTTTTAGTCGGTGCAGACAATGTGTTGCCAAGTGTCGAACAGGCCATGATGGGCAAAGCGGTAGGTGATAGCTTTACTATTAATTTAGCGGCGGTAATGGCTTATGGCCTTCGTGATGAGAACAAAAAAGACCGAATCTCAGCAAAATATCTAAAGCATGAAGGCAAGCTAAAACCCGGCCAAATTGTTCGTATCGATACCGAACAAGGCCGTCGCACCGCTACTGTCATTAAGGTCGGAAAGTTCAGTGTAGACATTGATTTAAATCACCCACTAGCCGGTCAGGATATTCGTTTTGATGTAGAAATTATGGCAGTCCGTGATGGCACTCAGGATGAAATAGCGCACGGTCACGCCCATGGTGTTGGGGGACATCACCATTAAGTGTCTATAGGCCATGAGGGAAATCCCCGTAGTGACTTACATTCAGTCTGATATAAATTAAGATACAGACCGAACCGGGTCATACAGTCTGCTATATGGTTAAAAACGGACCAGATAATTCGATGAAGCTAAAATTTATAATTGTCGAAATGTGCCAAAAGCGGACCAAAGAAGAATAAAAAAGGCTACCGAAATAGCCTTGCAGATAAACTTAGAGGTATGTTATTTCTTGCGCTTAAACCCCACTAGACCAATTAGAGCAGAGCTAAACAGCCATGCTGCAGCGGGTATAGGCAAGACAAAATATAACTCAGTATTAGAGGTCGCAGAGGGCCAACCTCCTTCTCTAGATACAGGTCCATTGGCACTTAAGGACATAGTTACTTCATCTATGTTAATGTAAAAATCAACCAATCCAAAATCAGTGGGGCCATAATTTAAGTAATCGCAATAACCAGAACTTGATATACAGCTTACTACCTGCCTTATACCGCTATCCGCTGGGCTAGTTGCGTCACCAACATGTATTTCTTCTGTGATTTTCTCATCATACAAAACATACCCATATTCATTTCTTCTATACCAATCGATGGTTATATCTAGCTTGGACGATTCTGTATCATATGTCAGAAAATTTATATATCCATATTCGGATGAGGCTGGTGCAAAATCAAAAGTTATAACTCTTTCGTTTTCTTGAATAGATTCCACGATCCCTGACCAAGTTACTACTTTTGCTAGCGTAGACTGACTTAAAATCAATAAAAAAATTAATCTAGCCGAAGCTAATGCTGATTTTTTCATTCATATATCCTCATTTATTATTAGTATAAGCAACCATTTATTATAGCGAAGATCTAGTCGACCTCAAATCAATTACGTCTGCTTTCGGTTGCGACTATCGCGATAACAACGTATCAATAGACCCTGTAGTGCCAACAACAGTCATTAGCAGAATTTAAAAAGGCTCCATAAAAAGAGCCTTAATCTAACCCTTTTAAAGTTACTTCTTACATTTAATTCCAGCTAAACCAATCAATGCTGAGCAAAATAACCAAGCCGCGGTGGGAACAGGTACAGGAGATGGCGTTGAGCTTCTCACAAGAAAATGGCCATAGGTCGAATCTATATAATCTTTAGATCGTGATGATGATCCAGAAAAACTAACTAGAGCAAAATCATTACCACCTTTATCGTAGAGATAGTTACCTCCAAGATATACTTGCGCACTTACTGATGCCGAATCTCCTATAAATCCATATGCACTAGCCCCATTAGATGTTGAAGATATATTTTGAAAGGTAAACCCAAAATTGTTTCCAAGGTTGTCAATACCATTTCTAATAGAGGTTGGAGGATTCTCATCTCCATAATCAGAATTTAAGCCTGATATTAATAATATACTCTGAGCTTCAAGTAATGTCGCATATCTCCACCCCTCAAATTGGCCACCCGCACCTATTTCCACATACACTTGATCAACGCTTAACCCTGCTGTTATATCTAAATGCAGCCAATTTAACGATGTCTCTGAGTCATTTGTATAGTATCCATTATTAATGAATTCCGAATGAGATAATGAGCTTATTAGTGCTGAAAAACATAAGATTATTATTAATTTCATAGGAAGTACTCCATTACGATTATTATATTTATACCACTAGCGTGCCATTAATACTGAACATTGTAAATGGCAGCTAAGGGTCAAAAGCAGTCATTCGCAAAAAAATTCTGGTTGGGCCCCGCCTCTTAACACTTACTCTTCAGAAAAGACTATAGATATTTCGCTAATATCTAAAAAATCAGGTGATGGATTTTCACCAACTTCATCTAGAAGGCTAAAATTACTTTGTGACTGGGTAAAGTCTGTACTGGTTGGAAAGTAGTCTCGTGTATTTAAAGATGGAATAGCAATATTTAGCTTCGCTCGAATTTGTGTGTATTCTGAGATTTTATCTAATCCCTCCTGTATTGATACAGGTACCTTAAAAACCAAGTCATTATTTATTACTTGAATTTCCATGCCTCCCCTTGTTCCTATCCATCTATTATCTCCCTCATATCTCAAGACATCTTGATCTGAAAAACTATCAAAACTAACGCTTTTGGGTAAATCACCCTCTTCTTTTGCATGGTAAGTGTAAAATTTAATATCACCCTCGCTAACCCTCATGTCATTATCAACATCAAAAATTATTTCAAATGAATACTCTATGCGACCTGTACCAGTCTCAGGAAGAGTCTCAGGATAATTAACATCTATAGACGAAGGTAAACTTTCAAAAGTTATTATTGCTGATACATATGGTCCTGTAGCGCTGACTTCGGCCAAGGGGTCAAAAACTATCTCATCAGTTTGTGAAGGAGTAGGGCTGTCTCCGCCACCACCACAAGCAGTAACAGATATAGAAATTAATAGGGCAAATAGGTATGAAAAGGGGAGTGCCACGTTAAGGTCTGCCTAAGTTTTTATAGTTATTGAGCCTGAATTGTATCAACTGCTTCAACTTTCTAAAAGCCAATCCATCCTTGAACAGCGAAACTGTATGGTCAGCAATGGGTCAGGTAGCGACCAGGGGCGCAATCAGGAGCGATGTACGCTTCTGTGCCATTAAGAGACATTAGCAGGCACAAAAAAAGGCCCCGATTAAGGGGCCTTTTAATTAAACAAATCAAAATTTATTTCTTACGCTTAGCCCCAACCAAACCAATCAATGCTGAGCCAAATAGCCATGCAGCGGCTGGAACAGGTACTGGTGTCAAAAATGCCACGTCAATTCCGGCAGTATAACTGCCTCCATTTAGAGTAACTCGCTTTGAATAATCAAAGCTTCCTTCACCCGTTTCAAGATCAATTGTACCCATATAATAACTTCTATTTGGGTCGTTCTCCGGCTTAACAAGCATATTCATTCCGCCAGCTGTGGCGTTAAGACTTGTAATAAGTGTATTACTACCAACATCTCTACCTAAATAATCCTTTAGCCCTAAATAGTCTAAGCTGACTTTAGTGCCTAGCATGGTATTAAGATCGATAGAGTAAAGCGCTCCATCCGGCGAAACATTCATACCCGACATTGCGTAAAGTGTTCCATCATAGCCAAATTCAATATCGCTAACACCAAGGATTCCATTGATAGCCCCTAAGCTTTCAACAGGGCCACCAGAAAGGTTCATTCGATAAAGAAGGCTTGAATTATCAGAGAGTGAGGCTCTATTAGACCAGTATGCGTACTGACCATCATTAGAAACAGTAAATCCACCACCCCAGTCATCGTAGCCAACATCGGTTAAGTGAGTACGTGATCCATCTTCTGCAAGTTGATAGAAAGAGTTTTCAGCCCTATCTACTGCATAAAGGCTACCATCGGGAGCAAAGTCCATCGCATAATAGCCCTGATTTTTAATTAAGGTAAGATCGGCCGTGTTGGGATCAAAGGAAAAAAAGGTGTTATTGCCACTGCCAAACGCTTTGAGTATTTCTGCACTTGTTGAAACAGAAAATAATAAAGTCAAAAGCACCATAAATTGCTTTAACATTGAAAAATCCTTATTCGAGATAATTAGTTTTTATTATTAGTGCTTATTATCCTGCTTGTATCTTTGTTGGTCAATCTCAATGCGCCCTTATTTATGTCCGCTACGGGTCAACAACTCCCGAAAAAGTTCTTTTTCACTTACATGTAAACTAAATTCAAGATAGCGACAGATCTTAATTCAAAAGCTGCCATCACACCTAACGTTTTCACTATTTCTCACCTCAGCTCCGTGTCAATAACGGACATTAGCCAGAATAAAAAAGGTAGCGAAGGAGCCATTCTAGTACATTAGCAAAACTGATTACTTTTTACGCTTGAGCCCAACCAGACCAACTAGCCCGGAACCAAATAACCATGCGGCCGCCGGTACAGGTACTGCACTGGTAACCGTATAGGCAATGTCATAATGAACGTCATCGGATGTAGTAAAGTCAAAAATTAATATGCCATTACCATTCTCGTCAATATTGGATGTTGAGAGTTGAAACGGGGTATCAGTACCGATTGAAAAGTATGAACAAATATTTATCTGGTAGTCGTCACGAACATTGGTACAGCTGGTATAGGCTCCAATACCAGCCCCAGTTGCTGTTATTAGTGTAGAATTGCCTGTCAGATCGTATTCATAAATGTCAGTTACAGCAGTAATAGCATAGGTGTAGGACAGCACATCATTTTCTGTGTCATAAAAACCTGTTCCACCACCCGTTTGAGTTTCAGTTAAAAAAGAAGGATTGCTTTCTTGGCTAACAGTACCCTGCATAGCCAGGTTGACAGGAATTAACGCAGCGCTCGCTGTTGAGCAGACGACCAATAGTACTAGGCTTGATGAAAGCTGTTGGAAAAAGGCTGATAACTTCATGGTACATCCTTAATAATTGTTATTTTTCAATGATTCTTAGCTGTTGCTTTTTTGTGTGGCGATAATCTCACTCAACAAAACAGTCAGTCAAACCGGTTTTGTAAGGTTTTCCGTCACTTTGTAGAAAAAAGTGAATATTTCACTGAAAAGGGTTAAAGGCAGGAATGTCCGCGATGGTTTAACAACAATCATGGGAAGCTAAATTAAACCGTTAGGGTTGATGTCCGCTTCGGGTTAAATAGCGACCTACTATTTGTTTAAAAAATAAAATGAGCAATGACTACTTTACCCTAACAATGGACACCGATCGCCAGTGATATTTTTCAGGTAATGTTTGCGCTAGTACTATCAAGCATCAACAACACTGTTTCAATCCGTTGATGATCCTTACTAAACGTCACCAACATTACCCCTTCAAAACTCTGATCATTTTGCTGCAGCTGACAACTGGCGGTGACGTTCAACCCCGCTGCCAATACTTTTTCTACCGATAAATGGGCTGCCGTTAATAATTCGGGAGACTCTTTCGCTGCCACCAGACAACGCCAGTTAGCCACGGATGTTAGTTGCTGTTCATTAAAGGAGGCAAGCAATTCAATAACTTGCTGCTTACCCGGTTCACCTACACTGCTTAAGGCCTGACTAAATCCGATAGTGCCACTAATACCCAAATAACGCAGTAGCCGCCACCCAGCAAGCGTGCCCGCCACCAGACCGCGCCACCCTCCCTTTAACTGTCGGCCCAGCATTGGCCGCAGCTCCCAGTGTGCTGCCAGCCGACGTATTTTTAGCTCCCCCCCTTGTTCCTCGAGCTCATACAAAAGGTGCATTGGCACTGCTATTTTAAATCGTGCCACCATCTCGATAGTGATGGTTAAATCACGCATCACCCACAAACCACAGACAATATCCTGCCGCACTTGAAAGCTAATCTTATTCGCGGCAATAAAGGTTTGATAAAAGCGATGTAATGGCTCAAAGCCCGCCGCCCCCTCACGGTTACTGTGATGAGGCGCTGACCCTACCGGATCTTCCACCGTATTCTGATTTGCAAAGATTGCCATCCAGGCAGATTCATCATGAGCCGCCACAGCTTGTGGGGATTGCTCCACTAATGCCAGGCACTGGGCAGCAGACCATTTCTTATTTTGCCTCATTGAAGTTTCCATACCGATTTTTTACCTTATTATGAACAGAGTTAAACTGGTCAATTATTTTTATGACATAATAAAACATCTATGACCGTATAATTACAAATATGCCACTTTCATCCTACTACATTGCATTCAGCCTATTCGCGGTATTGTTCGCCGTAATTTCCTGCCCGCTTACCGCAGCGGCAGCTGAAGTGGATACTGTCGATTTTTCACGCAAACAGCTGTTCGAGAATCAGCGCAATATTTTTCTGTTGCGTAAAGAAAAAAATCTTTACATAAAAGAGCTGGCACAAGCCAAACAGGCTTTTAGCCTAAACCCGGATGACGCCACCGCTGCCAATATTCTGGACATCCAGGATTCGATTGCCGTTACGGAAACGGTGCTTGAAAATATTTCAACACTTATTACCCAGCAGCGCTTGTTGCTAGCTAATCAGGAGCGCAGCACTCCGCTTACCGCGTTAGATATCGCACTAAACAAAGCTCTAAATAGCAATCTGCCTGAATTAGTTAAAAATCTATCTAACAACAAAGATGCCAGAAAAGAAATAACCCGACTTAAAAGGTTACTCAGGGAACAAGCGTTACTTTCTAACAGCAGCAAACCTGAAGCAACAGACGGTATTTCAGTGGCTACCGACCAACAGGTCGCGGAAGACGAATTTTTACGCCTATTAGCTTTATTTAGTAGCGGCAAGGCCGACGACGCCGAAGATAAAAATATCGACATCGCTGGTACAATCGACAACACACCGTTTACCACGTCAGAAATTATCAGCTATTTAGGTCACCAACAATACCACATGGAAACGACCGTCTACCGCGGCCAAATGACCTTCACTATCGATGATAAGCCATGGCTATTGGAGGTAAATGATAGTGACGATCAAGCAACCTTTGTTATCATTTATGATTTGCGCAGTGATGAACCGCGAATGGTGATGTTTAATAAATCCTTATTGCTTGAATAACGCGCCTAAAGATCATTCCACCAATCTTTTACGTCACCCCAAATACCAGAGCCACCTTCTTTAACGTCTTCTGCAACATCACCACTGGTATCTTTTGTTTTATCCCAAATCTTACCGCCGGTATCTTTGGTCTTGCCCCATACATCCTTGCTTACTTCTTTGGTTTTCCCCAGCGCGTCCTTACTGCCTTCCTTGGTTTTATCCAATGCTTCGCCACTGATTTCTTTGGTATCTTCCCAGGCATTGTTACTGGCATCTTTGGTTTTATCCCATAAAGATTTTTCTGCCACCACAGTTGAAGAAACTAACAATAAACTTAACACTACTGGCTTTAACATTTAACACCCTCACTCTAGCTATTACACTTCCAATAAAAACGTAACCGGCCCATCATTGACCAAGCTAACCTGCATATCGGCAGCAAACTGACCTGTCTCAACAACAACGGATTGCCTTCTAATTGTCTCGACCAGCAATTCGTACAAATGTTCAGCTAAATCAGGACTTGCTGCCGAAGAAAAACCGGGCCGTAAACCTTTACGAGTATCTGCTGCCAGAGTGAATTGCGAAACCATTAGCATAGCGCCATTGATATCACTGACACTTAAATTCATTTTTCCTTCAGCATCTGAAAAAACCCGATAAGCAGTCAAACGCGCCGCCATTTTCTCAACACTTTGCTCATTGTCCTGTTTTTCTACCCCTAACAGAACTAACAAGCCCTGACCTATCTCGCCAATTTTTTTATTATCAACAACAACACTGGCTGTCGAAACTCGCTGTATCAATGCTTTCAATAGCTACCTCAAAAAAATAGTTAATTATCCCCCGCTCAATCGGAAGCATCATCTCCCTCATCCTCAGGACGAAATCGCCGCGCCATATCACGCGTTGCCCGGACCAGAGCATCAATAATACTTGGCTCAGATGAAGAGTGCCCTGCGTCACGCACAATATTTAGCTGACTATCGGGCCACACATTATGTAATGCCACCGCATTGTCTAACGGGCACACCATGTCGTAACGGCCATGCACAATAATACTGGGAATGCCCGCTAACTTATTCGCATTATTTAGAATTTGATTGGGTTCAATAAAACTATTATTGACAAAATAGTGTGCTTCAATTCGCGCCAATGCCAACGCGGTATGCGGATCACCAAAATGGTCAACCAGATCGCGACTAGGACGCAGGGTTGCACAGCGCGCCTCCCAGACTGACCAGGCTTTCGCCGCCCCCATTCTTGCCAATTCATTATCACCGGTCAGCAACTCATAATACGCATGAATAAAATCATTGCGTTTCGATAGCGCTATCGGATGCACATAATCCTCCCAGTAATCAGGGAAAACCAAGCTCGCTCCATGTTGATAAAACCAGCGTAAGTCCTGCTCACGGCACAAAAATATACCGCGCAAAATCAAACCCATGACTCGCTCAGGATAAGCCTGCGTATACAGCAGCCCTAAAGTTGAACCCCAGGAACCACCAAACAACACCCACTGCTCAATATTCAAAAACTGGCGTATGGCTTCAATATCAGCGATCAATGCCTGCGTGTTATTATTTTTTAATTCGGCATGAGGGGTCGAACGACCTGCACCCCGCTGATCAAAAGCAATAATGCGATAACGCTCGGGATCAAAAAAACGCCGCGTATTTTTATCACAACCGGCACCTGGTCCGCCATGAATAAACAACACCGGAATGCCATCCGGATCACCGCTTTCTTCCAAATACAGTCGGTGAATATTATCTACCGCCAGCTGGTGGCGTTGATAAGGTTTTATTTCAGGGTATAGCGTCATCATCTGTTGCGACACCTTCTACAGCGAGCGATGTTACCGCCGCCGCACTAGAGTTAAATCAATACTGTTTATACGACACTTTGTATAAACGCCGTCATTATTAAGACCGGACAAAAAAACCGCACATACGTAGGCCAAACTTTCCAAAAAAAACCACCTTGAATTTCCGGGTGGCCTTTTTTAATTTCAGCTAACAAATTATCCCGGTGCCAAATCCAGCCGACAAAGATACACAATAACACACCCAATATAGGCTGACTGTAAACGGTGGTGAGATCAATAACAAAACCAAAAAGCGCATCAAAATTGAGCAATATCAACGTCGAAATACAGAAGATTATTGCTCCTATCGCCCAGGTAGCTTGCACCCGGCTAGCCGCTGTTTCTTCCGCCGCCAAGGAGACAGGCACTTCCAACATTGATATGGAAGAGGTCAGTGACGCAATGGACATCAGTACAAAGAATGCAAGCCCTACCACCATACCCACACTGCCCATCGACTTAAATAACACCGGCAATACCTGAAAGATCAAATCCGGTCCCGCAATCAACTGGCCAGCATCAGTAAATATTTCTGCACCATATTGTTTAGCGACATAGATAGCAGGGATAATTAATAACCCTGCTATAAAAGCTATCCCCGCATCGACCAAAGTTACCGCAGCACCCAACGCCGGCAGGCTCTCTTCTTCACTAAGATACGAGCCATAAATTAACATCGTTCCCACCCCCAGTGACAATGAGAAAAAAGCCTGTCCCATCGCATCAATAATTAACCGGGGGTTGATCTGTGAAAACTCCGGTAATAAATAAACCCTTAAACCTTCACTGGCACCATCCTGTATCAGTACATAAATAATTAATCCCACTAGAATAACTATCAATAGAGGCATTAATCGAGTCGACCACTTTTCAATCCCGCCGGTAACGCCTTTAGCAATGATCGATATAGTCAACATCATAAACAGCGCCATAAATATAATATTGCGCTCAAAGCTAAAACTCACCAACCACTTGCTCACGTCAGACCAACCCAATATCTGACAAACAGATTCCAGCAAAAAAGCCAGCATCCACCCCGCCACGATGGCATAAAAACTTAAAATCAAACTTGCCGTAATAACACCATAACAGCCCACCGCAGTGCCCAGACGATAGGTAAACTTACCCGTCGAGATACCTCGCAACGCCGTCATCACATTAGCGCGAGCATGCCGACCAATAATCAACTCCGCCATTAACGCCGGATAGGCCAAACAAAAAGCGAGAACAAAATAAACCAGCACAAAAGCCGCACCACCGTTGCTGGCGGTTTGGGTGGGAAAGCCCCAGATATTACCCAAGCCGATTGCCGAACCGGCAGCGGCCATGACAAAACCGGTTTTGGAGGAGAATTGTTCTCTGGATGCCATAGTTTGACTACCTGTTTTCATTCTTATAGTACGATGCCAGTGAAATATTGCGCACACAATCCCCACATTATACTTATTCATTACTCTAAAGTTAGCGTAACCAGCGGAATGAAGACAAAAAAGGCGCCCGAAGGCGCCTTATACGATTGTCGCTGGTTCTTAGAAAGACTTGCGAACAGTCACCCCCATTGTACGTGGTTGATTGGTTCTATAGCCCAATCGTGCACGACCACCGCGCTCACGATCAAAAGAAAGATCCACATTCTCATCGGCAATATTATTAATGTAAAACACTGTCTCCCAAGAACCGGATATAATCCCCGCACTTAAATTAATCAACTGGTAAGCATCCAGCTCAAGGTCGAGATTGGTTTCTTCATTGCCCGTTGCTCCTCCAAACGGTAGGCCGGAAGTGAAATCCCCAGCCCCGGAGACTTGATCACCTGGCTGCGTAATTCTCTCTCCTACATACTGGAAGGTCGCGGATATATATCCTTCTGCACCATAAGCAATAGCTTCAGCATTGAAATTGTATGTCGCAGTAGCAGCAAATTGAAACTCAGGCACAGAGGCAAGTTTGTTACCATCCTCTAAACCGCCTAACGCTCCACCGCTAGCGCTCGGTATTGTAGAATCAAACTCAGACTCTATAACACTCATTGCAACTGAAAAATCCAATCCATCCATAGGCTGGGCATTCAACTCAACTTCAACCCCTGCCGTATGCGCTTCCGGAACATTAAAAACCACTCGAGAAGAACAAGACCCGGCATCCAATGTCACTTGTAAATCTTTTATATCGGCGTAAAAGACCGCGGCATTAAATGAGAAGGTACTGGTTAACTGCGACTTAATACCGACTTCATAGTTGGTCAGGGTTTCTTCATCATATTCTGGATTACCACCAAAATTCACCACATCATCAGCACCGCACAATCCAATATTCAACGGATCATTCGCTCCGCCCTGACGAAAGCCTTGCGAAATTTGGCTATTCACCGTGGTGGCATCAGTCAAGTCGTAACTCAACATGACCCGAGGATTAACACCATCAGCGGTAGTCTTGTCGTAGTCATTGTCACCGTTAGAGAAAAAGCCGCCAGAATTAAACTCCCGCTCTTCCTCAAAGTCATACCAACGCAAGCCAAAAGTACCATGCAGCTTTTCGGAAAAATCGTAATTCACTTCCCCGAACACAGCGATCTGCTCGAATGTGTAGGGTAAGTCCGCATTATAAGGTGAGTTCAACGGGAAACCGTTGGCAGCCCCTGCCGAGGTGCCCGCCCCAAAGCTGCATCTGCAAATGCATCATAACCGGGGGTTGGTAAACGTTGCTCATATTCCCTATCGGTGTCTGAATAAAAAGCTCCAACCAGCCATTGCAATGCACCATTACCATTTGAGCTCAATCTAACCTCTTGTGTCAGCTGTTCTAAATCCGTGGTATCGCGCAAATTAGAAGGGAGCAAAACCCCTGCATCAGGGATGCCGACATCAACCGAAACACTTCCCGTTAAAGCGCTCGCATCACGGCTGACCAAAATATCCCGTTCGGTATAACTTGTTATCGAAGTGATATCAAAAGCATCAAGATTAATTTCCACCACCAAATCCGCCAGTAATGTTTCATCGGTGAACTTTTCATCCAATAAAAGATACTGTTCGCGCTCACCCAGTTGGATCGCAGGGCGGGTTGTGGTGTAAGGGTTAGCGTATAAATTAAAAACCTCTTGCCGATTGAAACCATCAGATTCCAGCTCTTGATAGGTAATACGAGGGGTAATAGTTAAACTTTCGGTAGGTTGAAATTTAAGTGCTATCCGGCCACCAGTTCGTGTGCCGCCATTAACATCTCTGGACCTTGCACCGTTTTCACCCAGCGCATCAATATAACCTGCATACTCGGTATTATAAGCCACCACTCGCATTGCCAAGGTGTCGCTAATGGGTATATTAACCATGCCCTTGAAGTGCCCGCCCTCTTCACCATCAGTCACGGTGTGAAAGTTCGCTTCAATTAGCCCTTCGACGCTTTCAAAAGTGGGCTGGTTAGTAATATAACGAACGGTGCCCCCTACCGAACCGGAGCCAAAAAGTGTTCCCTGTGGCCCTCTTAAGGTTTCAACTCGATTAAGGTCAAACAAATCGAAATCCGGAGTAAACAACGACAAAGAAATGACTGACTCATCTAAATAGATACCGACCTGCTCTTTTACACCAGGTTGATCACGGATTACCTGCCCCGCAGAAACACCCCGGATAGATACCTGACTTTGGCCCGGCCCAAGATTTTGAATACTCAAACCTGCCACATTTCTCGCCAAGTCCTCAAGACTACCGGCACCAGCCCGCTGGATATCTTGCTGAGTTTGCGCATTAATTGAGAATGGCACGTCCTTAATTGAAGTGCTGCGCTTGGTCGCTGTTACCAACACCTCTTCAATAGTGGCTCGCTCCGCCGCTACGCCTCCTGAATAAACTGCAACTATTGCAGCAGGCAATAAGGCTTTCACCCATTTTTTTGTATTCATATTTGTCTCCCCCATTAATATTATGTTGCCGGCACTTAATGACCGACTCCTTAAAAAGTAGATTCAGCTCATTAAATAAGCAAATTTATGGGGTATTTTGGTGCATAATATCGAACCACAAGCGCTCAATAGCTACTACAGCTCGCTACCGGCCGAAAACCTAGCCAATTACATCTCAACTCAGAATTCACTATGACCACCACCACTTGGCTATCCCTACTCACACTCTGCGCTCTCGGTGCTATGAGCCCAGGGCCGAGCCTGGCGGTGATTATCCAAATTACCGCTAAAAGTAATCGTCAACACGGGATCGTCGCGGCCATAGCTCACGGTCTGGGCATTGCTTGTTACGCATTACTGGCAGCGCTAGGTTTGGCCGTTGTAATTACGCAAAACCCGGCAGTGTTTAGCGGCTTGAAAATTCTTGGGGCAGGCTTTTTACTCTACCTTGGATTTAAGGCTTTAGGCCTGTTACCGAACCAGACTCCTCCGGCACCACACAACCAGCAAGCTAGCTACCACACTGAAACCTTAAGCCGTAGTTTCAGGGTCGGTTTTTCAATCGCCATCCTGAACCCCAAAGTCGCCTTGTTTTTTCTCGCACTATTTAGTCAATTTGTTAGCGAGCAAGCAGACCTATCAGAAAAGCTGATGATGGCGGGCACTGCCGCAACGATTGATGCGGCGTGGTATTGCTTGGTCGCCAGCGCCGTATCCAGACCGCAAGTAATGGCAATGTTTACCGGTTATAGTGATAAATTGGAGAAACTTTTTGGCGTGCTAATCATTTGTTTAGCGGTGCTGGTGATAATAAATTAAACTCACAGGCAAAAAAAATGGCCTGAATTAATAAGCCTAGCGACTCATTACTCCAAACCATTGATTCCCGTTTTCACAGGAATAACGCTATCTTAAAAAGGTTGCCACAACAGTGGCAATCAACACGCTAATTACTTGGCATTACCGGCACGCTTGCGCGCATTTTCCGTCAGTAATTTTTTACGAATACGAATGCTGACTGGCGTAACTTCTACCAGTTCATCATCTTCAATAAATTCTAACGCCTGTTCCAAGGTGTGTTTGACTGGCGGCACCAAGGTTAACGCTTCGTCGGTGCCTGAAGCACGTACGTTAGTCAGCTGCTTACCTTTGGTCGGGTTAACCGCCAAATCGTTGCTGCGCGAGTGCAAACCTACTACTTGTCCTTCATAAATTTCTACCGCATGGCCAAGGAACATACGTCCACGATCCTGCAAATTAAATAATGAAAAGCTTGCCGTCTTGCCGGTAACCATAGAAACCATCACACCATTTTGACGACTAACCACTTCACCAATTTTTACTGGGCCATAGTGATCAAAAATACTGGTTAAAATGCCTGAACCTGAGGTCATGGTTAAAAACTGCGAACGGAAACCAATTAAGCCGCGCGAAGGAATCATAAATTCCAATTTAACTCGACCTTTACCGTCGGGTTCCATATTAGTCATTTCAGCTTTACGCAACCCCAGCTCTTCCATAATGGAACCTTGATGCTGATCTTCTACATCAATTACCACTTGCTCATAAGGCTCCTGGATTTCACCATCGACTTCACGTTGGATAACTTCCGGACGCGATACACCCAGCTCATAACCTTCGCGACGCATGGATTCAATTAACACTGATAAATGCAATTCACCACGGCCAGAGACTTTAAATTTATCCGGCGTATCACCGGTCTCTACTCGCAACGCCACGTTGTGAATTAATTCCTGCTCCAAGCGATCTTTAATATTGCGCGAAGTGACAAACTTACCTTCTTTACCAGCGAACGGTGAATCGTTAACCTGAAACGTCATGCTCACTGTTGGCTCATCTACGCTTAACGCAGGCAAAGCTTCAACGGCTGCGGGATCACATAAGGTATCGGAAATACTTAGGCCTTCGATACCGGTAATACAAACAATATCGCCAGCACTGGCTTCTGCCACTTCGATACGCTCAAGGCCCAAATAGCCCATGACCTTGAGGACTTTGCCTTTTTTCTCTTTGCCATCAGCGCCCACTACTATCACTTGCTGATTAGGCTTGAGCGATCCGCGAGCGATCCGACCGACACCGATAACACCAACATAGCTAGAGTAATCCAATGCGGATACCTGCATCTGGAAAGTGCCATTAACATCAACAGCTGGCGGCTTAACCTGATCAACCACCAACTGAAATAACGGGGTCATGTCCTCAGCCATATCGTCCACATCCAAACCGGCAATACCGTTCAGGGCGGAGGCGTATATAACCGGGAAGTCCAACTGCTCGTCAGTTGCACCTAGACGATCAAATAAATCAAACACCTGATCCATCACCCAATCAGGGCGAGCACCCGGGCGATCTACTTTATTGATAACAACAATCGGGTTCAAACCCTGCTCGAAAGCCTTGGAGGTAACAAAACGGGTTTGCGGCATTGGGCCATCGACCGCATCAACCAGCAGCAGTACGCAATCTACCATCGATAACACCCGCTCTACTTCACCACCGAAATCGGCGTGCCCAGGGGTGTCTACGATGTTGATATGGTAGCCATTCCACTCAATGGCGGTATTTTTGGCGAGGATGGTGATACCGCGCTCTTTTTCCTGATCGTTGGAATCCATCACGCGCTCGGAGCCTTCATCGCGGCGATCCAGGGTACCGGACTGGGACAATAGTTTGTCTACCAAGGTGGTTTTACCGTGGTCAACGTGGGCAATAATGGCGATATTACGAAGTTTTTCAATCACTGGGAGTTACCTGTGGAAGTTCCTGAATAGATGGCAGGGTAAAAAAGGTGGCGGATTATACATCAATTGCTTGCGGAGTGGGTTAAGGATTAACCCTTATTTCGCTAAACTGCGGATAAATAGACCAACATCGCGGAATCTGTATAGAAGGAAATAGGAGGAAGGTGACAATTGCCCCTGCTAGTACCCAGGTTCAAACCCTGGCTTTTTAACCAATCAGGCTGAAGCCCCAGTACTTAAGCAGCACAGTATTGATAAACACCAGTAACAAAATCACCGGAATAAAGGTGCTCAAGGCAAAATTAACATAGCGCTCAATCCAGGAGCCCTTATAACCATCATCACCCACTTCCAGCTCAGCATTGAAATTGTGCTGCCGCCACCGGTAAATCACAAACAAGCAGACCAGGAGGCCATTTAATGGCAGCACCGTGTCATAAAATACATCAATAATGACATCAAAGAGTGATTTACTGACCCCGGCATAACTCACCAAACTGGTTAACCCGTCAACCCGGCCAAACGATAAAATACAGGCAAAAGTTAACATCGCCATAGAGGCACTTAACACCAGCAATGCCTTGGGGCGCGAATAACCTTTCTCTCCTACCAACGTTGAGGTAGGTACTTCCGTAATCGAGACCAGCGAGGTCAGTGCCGCGAAGAACACCAATAAGAAAAATAACGCTGCTACCGCGCTCGCCCCCACATAGCCAATCGTCGCCTGTAGCGCCAAAAATATTTTAGGCAGAAAACTGAAGATCAAGCCAACTGACGAATCACTTAAATCAGCGGTATTGGTTGCAGGGTTAAACGAGAAAATGGCAGGAATAATCAATAAGCCCGCAGCAAAAGCTACGCCCGTATCCATCAAAGCGACAAACTTGGCCGAGTTAGCGACGCTTTCACTTCGCGACATATATGAGCCATAGGTAATCATAATCCCCATACCCAGCGAGAGCGAAAAAAAGGCCTGGGATAGCGCGCCATTAATGACTCCAGCATTGATTTTACTAAAGTCAGGCACCAGATAATACGTCACTCCGGCAAAAGCGTTATCTAAAGTCAGCACAAACAACACCAGGGCAATCAACATCACAAATAGCGTCGGCATCAAAATTTTCGCGGCGCGCTCAATGCCTCCCTTAACGCCGCCAAGTAAAATACCATTTACCATAACCGCCACAACAACAAAGTACACAAACACTTTATTACTGTTAATAAAGGTGCCAAAGGTATCAGGGTCAGCTAATAGGTCCAGATTACCTATCACTGCTTCACACAAATAACCAAAAACCAAACCGTAATCACCATATAAAACACGGCAATCATATAAGGGGTGATCACCACCAGCCAACCGGCCAAAGGCCATAGCGAAGAGCCCGGCGACAGAGTTCGGTACGCCCCAAGCGGATCTTTTTGGAGTGACGACCGACTGACAATTCGGCCAACATGACCGGCAAACACACAAAGAACACAAACAGGGCATAGACCAATAAGAAAGCACCACCGCCATTTTTTGCCGCTGCTACCGGAAACCCCACCAGATTGCCAATACCTACAGCAGAGCCTGCTGCCGCTAAGATAAAGCCAATGCGCGAACCAAACTGCTCTCTTGAGGTGGCCATAAATTTTCTCTACCTGCGGATGTATTTATTATTTCGCTTGGCGTTTATCATAGCAGTTTTTAGCTGAGACAAAAGCCAGCTCAGGTTTCAGCCTTAACAATAAGCCTAATCAGGAAAGCCCTTGAACACTGACAACTTACGTATGGCCACGCTGGTGTTATTAATACTCTGCGTTGGCTTGTATTTTTACACCGGCGAACAGCAGGACTTCTATGACCGCCACGCCAAACCGGTAGCAGAAAACATGTTACAAGAGCTCAGCCAATGGCGACGCGAAGCACTATTAAAATATTTATCGGACGAAGCCAGGCAAACCCTGACTGAGTCACAAATCAATAAACTGTTAGATCACTACCGCCAATTCGGCCAACTGAAAAGCATCGATGATTTGGAATTCTCACGACTGGCAAGCGCGCTATCGCTGTTTGGAAGGGCACATATCAATTATCGCTCGGACGCCAGCTTTAGTGGTGGTCGCGCCCATATCAATATCACTCTAACACCAGCACCGAGTGGCTATAAAATATATAATTTTAGTATCAATAAAATTTAGTGACTCTACGATGGCCGGTACACTTTGACATTGGTATAACCCTGCTCAAGCAAATGCGAGGCATGTAATTTACTCATCACCCCCTTATCGCAATACAATAAATACGTTTTGGATTTATCCAGCTCTGCAAAACGACGATGCAGGTCATAAAATGGAATTTTTTCTACTGTAACTGCCTGTGGCTGTAGCGGTTTACGCTCTTCCTCACTCGGATGACGCACATCGATAATGATGCCATCCTGAATCGGTACCTGTAGTACTTCGACATCCTGGCTAGTTAGATCCTGCTCAGCAATTTCATCAATATTGGTATAGACCGCTTCCGCTAATGCCTTTTCCAAAACCGCAAAATCAAATTTAGTTTCTTCGTGCTCTATACGCTCAGGCTTGGCTCTAGTCGTCGGCTTCACCGAAATAACACCACAATATTCCGGCATCACCGCGGCAAATTCTTCAGTGCCAATTTTACGCGCAGTGCGAATAATATCTTCTTTGTCCGAGGTAATTAACGGACGCATCACCAAAGTATCGGTTACCGCATCAATCACTGTCAGGTTTCTCAAAGTTTGGCTGGAAACCTGCGCCACCGCCTCGCCAGTCACTAAAGCTTCGACATCTAAACTGGCCGCCACTTGTTCCGCCGCACGCAACATCATCCGCTTTAAAATAACACCCATCTGAGCATCATCTACGTTCTTTAAAATTTCTGACACTACCCCCTCAAAGGGCACCGAAATAAATTTTACTCTTGATCCCCCGCCAAACTTTAGCCACAAATACAAAGCGACTTCTTTTACCCCAATTTCATGATCGCGACCACCGAGATTAAAAAAACAAAAGTGGGTACGCATACCACGCCGCATGGTCATATAAGTAGAAACAGTGGAGTCAAAACCACCCGAGATTAAACTCACCACCGAATCCAGACTACCCATCGGGAAGCCACCCAAACCCGGATAACGCTGATTAATGATGAACAAACGATCATCACGCAACTCGAGTCGCACGGTAATATCGGGATTGTGTAAATCAACGCCATTGCTATCACTGTGTTGATTTAAACCACCGCCAATATATTGTTCTAGCTGATGCGAGCTAAACTCATGCTTACCGACCCGCTTGCAGCGCACGACAAAAGAGCTGCCCTGCAAACGATGCCCCCACAGAGCCTGAGTTTTTTCATAGGCGTCATGCATATCATTGAAGGGATATTCTTTGACATCGAGAAAATGCGCGATCCCGGACGTGCAGGACAGCGCATCGATAATCTGCCCGTGTAACGACTCATCTACCCCCTGACACTGCACGATAATTTTGTCCCAATCACTCTCCACCACAATCGCCGGATCGAGAAGCCGCAGCACATTGCGCAAATTGGTACGCAACTGTTTCACAAATTGCTTGCGCACCGGCTTGCTTTTGATGGTGATTTCAGGGAAAAACTTAACGATAAATTGCATAAAAGTGCACGGGCCTTGTTAACCAAATTGAGAACCAGAGGGAATAGCACCCGGAATTGTCAGGCTGCCTGGCGAAATAATCGGCGCATTATAACGGATAACGAGGATGAAATACCGCAACCGGTGAAACTCAACATAGCATGCACAAAGCAATGCTTGAGAGAGACAGTCAGAGTAGGAATGGATACTGGAAAGGAGAAAGAACTGGCCAGCACCCGACAGGGTACTGGCCAAAACGACTAGCTAAAAAGCTGGCTAGAAATTAAAAGCCGGCTTCTTTAGTAGTCTTAACGATAGCAGCAGCTATCTTGTACGGGTCGCCGTTAGAAGAAGGACGACGGTCTTCCAAACGACCAATCCAGCCATCTTCTACTGTGCTAACCGGGATACGAATAGACGCACCACGGTCAGAAACACCGTAGCTGAACTGGTCAATAGACTGAGTCTCGTGCTTACCAGTCAAACGCTGCTCGTTGTGTGCGCCGTAAACGCTCATGTGGCGCTCGATATTTTTACCAAACTCTTCACAGATCTTGGTGAAAATTTCTTCCTTACCTTCTTCACGCATAGCCGCGTTAGAGAAGTTGGCGTGCATACCAGAACCATTCCAGTCAGTATCGCCCAGCGGCTTGGGATGGTACTCAATCATCAGACCATATTTCTCAGCAGTACGCTCAAGCAAATAACGCGCTAACCAGATTTCATCACCGGCACGCTTGGCGCTCTTGGCGAAGATCTGGAATTCCCATTGGCCAGCAGCTACTTCAGCATTGATACCTTCAACGTTCAAGCCAGCCTCTAAACACATGTCCAGGTGCTCTTCGATCAGATCACGACAGTAAGCGTTTTTAGCACCTACAGAACAATAGTAAGGGCCCTGAGGAGCTGGGTAACCACCTGCAGGGAAGCCTGGTGGCAAATCAGTAGTAGGATCCCACAAGAAGTATTCCTGCTCGAAACCAAACCAGAAATCCTCATCATCTTCAGATACGTCGATAGTCGCACGGCCATTAGACTCGTGAGCAGTACCATCAGCGTTAAGTACTTCAGTCATAACCAGGTAAGAGTTCTTGCGATCCGGATCAGGGATGACCATAACGGGCTTCAGCAAACAATCAGAGGCATTACCTTCAGCCTGCTCGGTAGAGCTGCCGTCAAATACCCACATTGGGCACTCTTCAAGGGTTCCACCAAAATCTTTGCGAACCATAGTTTTACTGCGAAGGCTTTGCGTTGGCTTGTAACCATCGAGCCAGATGTATTCCAACTTACTTTTCATCTTGAGTGTCACTCCGATAAGTTTCTTGAGTTTTAGGGCCCACTGCCATTACTTAGAAAAGCCCCGTGTTAAATCTTGAATATTTCTTACAGCAAATTCTATTCCAACTCTTGCATCGACATCCATACCAACTGACAATCCGCGCCCAAAAACAGCGCATAGCCGTATTTTTCGAGGCATGGAGCATAGCAAGCTGCCACAAGACACTAAGTTAGGCGTATCTAGAGCCTGCAAGCGTGCACCAAAAAATAGCAAAAAAATATTAGCGGCACCAATATGGGGCTAGGGGCAGGTAATTGATGACTCAAAATTCAGGGTTAAAAGCCATCCAATCACCCGCTTAACTGCGCAGGAGTATACGCCGAAGAACCAACACTGAGTCAAGCAGCATCAACAACGATGGCCGTGATATTATCACGCCCACCGTTGTTCAGAGCACCATCAACCAGGCTATTAAGGGCATCCTCCAGCGCGTCCTGCGCCAAATACTGTTGAATTTCAGCGCGAGCCAGATCGTTATAGAGGCCGTCACTGCAAATCAAAAAGCGATCGCCCTTTTGAACAAGTTCATAATCCAAATCCAGATGCAAGGTTTGATGTACACCCACTGCCCGCGTCAGCACATGAGCTGATGGGTGCAGGGGAACTTGCTCGGCTTTCAACTCACCCCTGGAAAACTTTTCCTGAGCGACGGTATGGTCTTTGGTCAGCTGCGTCAGCCTCTCATTTCTTAGCCGATAGACACGACTATCTCCTGCCCATAGTAAAAAACCGTATTGACCATAAGAAAACAGTGCCGCTACCGTCGAACCGACACGCTCTCCGTGGAAGGAATTTCGGCAATTATTATGCGCCTCTCTAAACCTCGCCTCCAAACCCCGGATACTTTCAGCAAGGGTTTTTGACTTAACAAAATGAACGCAGGCTTCTGCCACCACGCCACTAGCATAATCACCGCGCGCGAGCCCCCCCATACCATCGGCAACAACCCACAAGCCCTGCTCGGTAGAATGGTAAAAAGCATCCTCATTATCTTGCCGCACCCAGCCAGCATGGCTGCGACCGAGGCTACGCCAGCAAATTTCGGGCGCAGCAGTAAGCTCTGCTTCAAGTGCGACCAGTTGTTGATAATTGATATAGGGCATAAAACCTACTGGTAATAAATGTATAAACGCACTTAGACTTAGCTGCCGACGGAACTCCAGTAGCCTTCTCTCAGGATACGGAGCACTGCATCTGCCGAGGTCGGCCGGTCTAACGGGTCTTTTTGTAAACAGCTCATGGCGAGATCAGACAGCACCTTGGGCACGCGGACTTTAGTTACCGAGCGCGGATCTGCTGGCAACTCATTACGAATTTGGTCCAGCAGCAATTGCACCCGTTCCCCCTGAAACGGTGTGACTCCAGTGAGCACCTCATAGAGTACCGAACCAAAGCTGTACCAATCAGACTGCGCATTAATGCCGGGGTCCCTTGTTATTTGCTCCGGGGACATATACATGACCGTGCCTTGCAACTTACCCTCACCAGTCATTCCTGCTCCCGTTAACACCGCTGAAGTAGCAGCCGCTTCTATCTCTGCTTCACCAACAGCGGCGTCACTACTCAGGGAATCTTTAGGCCAAACCTTGGCCAAGCCCCAGTCCATCAGCAACACTTCCCCATAGGGGCCCACCAAAATATTTTCAGGTTTTATATCCCGATGCACCACGCCCCTTGAATGCGCATAACCTAATGCTCGCGCAACTTGCACCATCAAGTCCATGAGCTGAGTCAGGTCATAGCGCTCACGGTAATCCAGTACCTCGCGCAAGGTATAACCATGAACTAATTTCATAGTGAAGTAATAGTTGCCGCGATTATCTCGTCCGAGCTCATAGGTGGGAATGGTATTAGGGTGCTGAAGCATGGCGGAAATACGCGCCTCGCGCAGCAAGCGATGGTTTTCAATCGGATCATTGATAAATTCCGAGCGCAGGGTTTTATAGCAAACGGTTCGGCGCAGGTGCAGGTCACGACATGACTGGATCAGCGACTTGCCTCCCTTTGCGATAGTACTGAAAAAAGCATACCGCGTGTTCGGGTTCAGCGTTTCCGGCAAAGGCATATCGGTTTCTTCAGCATAAACACGAGCGTCTTCGATATTTTGCTGTGGAAATTCGTGCATTACTAACTCCTTGGGCACCGCAAAGGTCATTCCTGCTGCATTTTCAGCGGAGGTATGGGCAAGGGCTTTGAGTATATCCGGTTTCAAAGCCGCTTCAAGCACTGCGAAAGCCGCAATCGTTATTACTAACCTCTTAATAAACCGCTAAAGCTTCAATTGCTTATGGTTGAAATTCCCGAACAAATTCGGAATTTTTTTGCTGCAAATTAAATGCTATCATCAGCCGCTGTCCGCACATTTGATGAAAGAGCGTACTTCATTTCACGCTGAGCGACTCGCTTAATACAGCCGATACTTTTCAAAAACAACACACTTGAGGAATCCAAGAATGTCAGAGAAAACTCTGGGAATGATCAAAGAACACGACGTGAGATGGGTTGACCTGCGCTTCACTGACACCAAAGGCAAAGAGCAGCATGTCACCATCCCCGCTACTGAAATCGACGACGGCTTCTTTGAGGACGGCAAGATGTTTGACGGATCGTCTATCGCGGGCTGGAAAGGTATTAATGAATCAGACATGGTTTTGATGCCCGATGATAGCACAGCTGTGCTCGACCCTTTCACCGACGACATCACTTTGAATTTACGCTGCGGTATTCTTGAGCCTTCTACTATGCAGGGTTACAACCGCGACCCACGCTCTATTGCACAACGCGCTGAAGCCTACCTGAAATCTACCGGCATCGCCGATACTGCGGTTTTTGGTCCAGAGCCAGAGTTCTTTATCTTTGATGACGTAAAGTGGAAAGTTGACATCTCTGGCGCCGCCTATGAAATCAACTCAGAAGAAGCGGCATGGTCTTCTAACAAGACGTTCGCTGACGGCAACACTGGCCATCGCCCTGTAGTTAAGGGCGGTTACTTCCCCGTTCCACCGGTTGATTCATTACACGACCTGCGCGGTGCTATGTGTAACGCCATGGAAGCCATGGGTCTGGACATTGAAGTACACCACCACGAAGTGGGTACTGCCGGCCAGTGTGAAATCGGCGTTGGTCCTAATACCGCCGTAGCCAAAGCAGATGAAATTCAGATTTTCAAATACTGCGTACACAACATCGCTCATGCCTACGGCAAAACAGCGACGTTCATGCCCAAGCCCTTAGTAGGCGATAACGGTTCTGGTATGCACGTTCACCAGTCGTTAAGCAAAGACGGCGTAAACATTATGGCGGGAGACGTTTACGGCGGCCTGTCAGAAACTGCCCTGTTCTACATCGGCGGTATCATCAAGCACGCTCGGGCTATCAACGCCTTTGCTAACGCTTCCACTAACTCTTACAAGCGCTTGGTGCCAGGCTTTGAAGCACCCGTTATGCTGGCTTACTCTGCCCGTAACCGTTCCGCTTCTATTCGCATCCCTTTCGTACCCAACCCGAAAGCCCGTCGTATCGAAGTACGTTTCGGTGATCCAACAGCCAACCCTTACCTGATGTTCACCGCTATGTTGATGGCAGGTTTGGACGGTATCCAAAACAAGATCCACCCTGGCGATGCCGCAGACAAAGATTTGTATGACCTACCCGCTGAAGAAGCCGCCGAGATCCCAACGGTTGCCTCTAGCCTGGAACAAGCACTGGCAGCACTGGATGCAGATCGCTCGTTCTTGACTGCTGGCGGGGTAATGGACGACGACATGATTGACGGCTACATCGCACTCAAGTCTGAAGAAGTTGAGCGCCTGAACATGACGACCCACCCGGTTGAGTTTGAAATGTACTACAGCTGCTAAATCCTGCCTTTTGCTAAATCAAAACCCGCTCCTTTCAAGGCAGCGGGTTTTTTTATGCCTCGCCACCGCTAATCCAAACATAATCAATGGCCTCAATTTATCCCTACTCATTTGCAAAACATGCGCGCAACCTCACAGCGCAGAGCCAGACAAACACCTTTGCAGCAGCTATGATTACCATTAAAACCCTAAGCATGGACCGGTAACGAGGACTCTATCCAATGAACCACCCTCTCCCTAAGTTAGCACTCGCTATCCCATTAAGCTTTGTTATTTCAAGCTCGGTACTCGCCGAAGTCTATAAACATGTGGATGAAAACGGCAAAGTGACCTATACCGATACTCCAAGCACTGATGCTGAAGCAGTAGAGCTAACCGAACCTAATAGCCTTAAACCGGTAGCAATTCCGGTACGAACAGCACCGCTGCCCGATCCGGCAATACCGACCTACCGCCTGCGCATTAGCAGCCCCAGCCCAGGCAGCAGTGTGAGCGGGCTCAACAGCTTCGAAGTCAAGGGAACCGTGGAGCCATCACTCAAACCGAATCACCAGATACAATTACTTATCGACAGTGAAAACCACAGTAGCAGCCGCAGCACCAGTTTTAGCGTCAGCGGGCTCAGCCGAGGCGAGCACACACTGCAACTGACCATCATCGACGAAAACGACACCCTGCTAAATAGCTCACCGATTGTTACCATTATCGCGACTCGACCCGGCAATCTCATTACCGAAAAGGAAACCAGCGTTACACCAACTGATTAACCCCCCACAGCCCTGTCACCTAGAGCACAACCATGGCGCCATGGCGGTGCGCCGCTCAAAAACAGTGCACCCAAACGATCCAACTTGGTGCGCTTTGTATTATACTCCCATGCTAATAGCTAAAAGCTGTTCTACAACTGCTGCCGCCAACACAATTTAAGCTACTTTAGCAACAATTTAGCGACTTTTTAACGCATTTACTTTGAATATAGAGACATGGTTTGTTTTTTGCATTTAGCCTGTAGCAAATTAGTGCACGCCGCACACGGCATGCAATGCAAACCGCAACCCAACCTTAATTAGAGCAGGCAATGGCTCCCGATAGCACACAAACAGACATTCTCGACCATTTGCAGACGGCTATTTTGCTGATTGATGCCGACATGACGGTGAGCTATATCAACTCTGCTGCCCAAGTGCTATTAAAAGTAAGTGGCAACCGCGTCATTGGTGAGCCTATTGACGTCCTGTTTCATGAGAAAGATGGCAATCAGGCTCAAGCCAACTTACTCAGCGTGATGCATAACAATAACCCCTTTACCAAGCGCGAAACTGTGCTGGAACTTCCCAATGGCGATGCCATAACCGTCGATTGCGCGGTATCCCCAATCACTGAAGACAACGGTAGCAACGCGCTGGTGATGGAGTTACAACCGCTTGATCGTTTATTACGCATCAGCCGTGAAGAAGGGCTGTTATCCTCGCAGCAAAATTCACAGGCACTGATTCGCGGTCTGGCCCATGAAATTAAAAACCCGCTGGGTGGGCTTCGCGGCGCAGCGCAGTTATTAGCGCGCGAATTACCCGACGAATCACTCGCTGATTACACCGATATTATTATTGCTGAAGCTGACCGACTCAGTAACCTCGTCAACCGCATGCTGGGCTCTCATGATTTAATGGACATGCAACAGCTCAATATCCACGAAGTGCTGGAAAGGGTTAAAAAATTAGTTGAAGTTGAAACCGGTCACTCTATTACCATCACCCGTGACTATGACCCCAGCATCCCGGATCTTGAAGGTGACAAAGAGCGCTTAATTCAGGCTGTATTGAATATTGTCCGCAATGCCATGCAAGCACTCAAGAATGCTGATATTGCAAGCCCGACTATCACGCTAAAAACACGCACCTTACGCCAATTTACCATTGGCACCCATTGTCACCGACTGGTTTGTAAAGTCACCATCAGCGACAACGGCCCCGGCATACCCAAAGAACTACTGGAAACTATTTTCTTGCCTATGGTCAGTGGCCACGCTGAAGGCACCGGTCTGGGTCTATCCATTTCACAATCAATCATCACCTACCACCATGGTTTGATTGAATGCAACAGCGAAGCGGGCAACACCCAATTCGCCTTATACATACCGCTAGATATCACACCTATGGAGCAACAAGCATGAGCACGGCCAACACTGTCTGGATAGTCGACGATGACCGCTCTATTCGCTGGGTTCTGGAAAAAGCCCTAAATCAAGCGGGTATTGAAACCCAAACCTTTGAAACTGGCGAATCGATTATCCGCAAACTGCAGACAGATTCACCTCATGCCATTATCAGCGACATTCGGATGCCTGGCATGGGCGGCCTGGAGCTGCTGGGGAAAATTACCGATTCCCATCCCGACCTACCGGTCATTATTACCACTGCCCACTCGGATCTGGATAGCGCAGTAGCCTCCTATCAGGGCGGAGCGTTTGAATATCTTCCCAAACCGTTTGATATTGATGATGCTGTCGCTATGACCGAGCGCGCATTAATTCATGCGCGTGAGATCAAACCTGAAGCGATTGAAGTTGCCGAAGCCATTAGCAACAATGAAATTATTGGTGAAGCACCTGCCATGCAGGAAGTGTTTCGAGCTATTGGTCGCCTCTCACATTCCAATATCACAGTATTGATCAACGGCGAGTCCGGTACGGGTAAAGAACTGGTGGCTCAGGCCCTGCACAAACACAGCCCACGCGCCAAGCAACGCTTTATCGCGCTAAACATGGCCGCCATCCCTAAAGAATTAATGGAATCAGAATTATTTGGCCATGAAAAAGGGGCTTTTACCGGCGCTACCGCTTTACGTGAAGGACGTTTTGAACAAGCCGATGGCGGCACATTATTTTTAGATGAAATCGGCGATATGCCATCAGACACCCAAACCCGCTTACTGCGGGTGTTAGCCGATGGTGAGTTTTATCGGGTAGGTGGCCACATACCCATCAAGGTAGACGTACGCATCATCGCTGCTACCCACCAAAACCTCGAAGCACTGGTTAAAGATGGCCGTTTTCGCGAAGATTTATTTCACCGTTTGAATGTTATTCGCATCCACATTCCCAGCTTGCGTGACCGCCGCGAAGACGTGCCAAAGTTAATGCAATACTTCTTTGCCAAAGCCTCAGAAGAATTGGAAACCGAAACCAAAGTACTGATAAAGGATACCGAAGATTATTTATGTAAATTAGATTGGCCCGGTAACGTCAGGCAGCTGGAAAATACTTGCCGCTGGATTACGGTAATGGCCTCAGGTCGCGAAATTCACCTGGAAGATTTGCCACCTGAAATGCTTAATCAAAATATTGCTGAAAGCACTAGCAGCTCAGGCAATGGCGATTGGCAGGAAAACCTTCGACGCTGGGCTGATCAGGAGCTTAGCCTTGGTAAGAAAAAATTATTAGATACCGCCGTTCCCATTTTTGAAAGATTGATGATTGAAACCGCACTCAAACATACTCACGGTCGCAAACGCGACGCAGCAGTACTGTTGGGTTGGGGTAGAAATACACTAACCCGAAAAATGAATGAACTGGGAATGAATGACAGCAGCAACGACGATGAGGACGATTAATTAAATATTATCCTTCGCCTGAACCTCAACGACCCTGACTGCAGGGTCGCCTACAGGTCCGCATGATCCGGTACTGATTATAGTAAAATAATGTGTGCCATTGACCAGTACATAACTACAATCTACAGAAACTTCGAAGCAGCCAGTCAAACCATTAAAGGCATTGCCTTGCGCAGCATTATATAACCAATTTTGTACGGTATTGGCCGAATTTGCGCAGCTGGCAGTGTTAGCCACTGTCGATGGCGGTGGAAAAATTTCATTTAATTTTCGCTGGGTACCACTTTCCGCTGCCATTAGTGCGCGAGATGATATTATTTCCCTGGCAACCGACTCCGTACCCACCGACAATATATTCAACATGACTGCCGCCAGCATACTCAACACCACAATGATAAAGACCGCCATAATGACGGAAAAACCTTGCTGCTTCCTAGTTATCGCAACCATACGCTAAGGCCTTTCTCGCCAGTAAATAATGCGATCATGTCCCCGGTAAAGACCAAAATTAATTTGCGTACCAGGGTCCTCATCACCAGCCACCCACTATCCCAATCAAACTCAAACCATTCATCAACATCTATTTGAATCGTCACGTCACCGGTATTTCCCGCTCCCGGTCGATCTATGGTAATGGCCTGATCACCACTGCGGCTCTTGCCAAAAACCACTACCGCTGGCGGCATTGACGCAGGATTCACTGCAATATCTGCGCAACTGACTGCCCCAGGAATACAATCTTCCAGATCCCAACCACTGTAATCCGTTTCACTGTCTTGCGTATTGGTGACAAATTCAAACACGCCATTACTATCGGGGTCGCCCCAGTATTCAATGAGAAAAGGAATGGCGGTTTTATCACCGGCGTTAATTTCTGGCCCATAAACAGGCGGAATAAAAACGCGACCGTAACGAAATTCTGTCGCCGACCCAATTTGCACACTGTCACTATCGGTGCTGGGTCCGACGGTATCCAAATTTAAATCAGCATCCTGAAAGGTAATACCGTCCGAATCAGCAATACTCAAACCAATATTCACATTAGCGAAAGGACCATCCGCAGTGGATTCACGAATAAAAATTAGCGGCGCATCAATAATTATCGCCACACCTTCTGTCCACGAGATAGGATTACTATCTGCTGTTAATCTATCCGATAAATACGTGATGCCATCTACGGCACCATAAGCGTCATTACTATCACTGGCTAACTTACTAAAATCACCCTGATAATTTTTGATGGTGGCGCCGTTCTGCGCTACCGCACGCAGCGTATAATTTATCAAAAAGGGCTGTTCCATATAGGTGAAATTTGCCGACTCTAAAGCTGGTGTAATTGAAGCGGATTCCAGCACCAAGTGATCAGGGGTGAACCTACCGACTGGGCTAAGCACTGAAGTGGTATCGCCTGCCCCCAGATAATCACGATCGAAGACAGCAGCCTGCAATGAAATAATACCGACCTCATCCCATTGATAAGTCCCTACAAACGTTGCATCACTATCGCGGCTTAAAGCCCCTGTTAGAACACCAGTATGAACTGATGTCGGCTGGAGCAAAGTGTGAGTCAATAAAATACTCTCAGCGGGTGATTCTTTACCGTAATTTTGTACCGGATCATTGTCTTCATCGAGCGCAATGACCGTAACGTCAAAATCTTCTCCAGCTTTACGATAAATCACTCCATTTTCATCCGCTGCATTATAAGTACTAACATCTGCTGCAGTGCCACTGGGATAAATGGCAAAATGATGGGGCAACACTACAAAATCATTAATGCCCGCGCCGCTCAAGCTGCCATCATTGGCAGTGAAATTAATCGAACCTACATCCTTGTATTTTAAGGGCAACACTGCCTGCCCCTGATTAAAAGTAATGGGGGAAGGTGAAGCAATAACCCCCTCTACACCCGTATTAGGATTATTATAATTAACCGCAAAGGTGAGTGTTTTATCCCCTGTATAGGCCTCAATAACCCCACACACTGGATCCGTTGGGCTTTGCCCATAGGCTGCAATATAAGCATTAAAATCAGTGCCTGCGACTTGTGTCCCTATCGGTAAGGTGGCCGGGTCCACACCGGCAGTGAGCGCTTCCCCGGTAATCGTGAAACCACTCACAGCAAACGTCAGATCGCCCTCATCGTTATCGTCACTGATACCGCCATCAGTCACAGCAATATTTATTGTTAATAGATCAGACTCGCTAGCGCCACTGCGATCGAGTAAGAAACTTGCCACGCCATTATCATTAATTGAATAAGTATAAGTAGCGACACCATCACCGTCGGTACCGTTATCGAAGCTACCGTCGCCACTATTCAATATCCAGTTACCATCACCAGAGCCGGTGTCCAGGGTAACCGTACGTGCGTAGGCTACATCAGTAGCGTCAGTAATATCTTCAGCGGTTACCGTCACCAGTGTCGGCGCACAAAAAATAGCGCTACCACTATGGTCAATATCAAAATGGTCGGTAGTAGGTACATCGCAGACACGTGTTTCGGCCATAACGTCATTCACCTCTGCTGGCGTTAAAGCCATAGGGATAACGTTGACTTCATCAATAGCGCCGTCAAACACCTTTAATTGTGTAAGGCCAGTGTATAAATTGCCTATATAAAAATTAGAATCGGTATCAGGAATCAAACTGCTTGATTCATTAAAGGCACCATCTAATACTCCATCCACATAAAGCCTTACCCGTTCATTAGCCGCCAAACTGCCATCAAAAACGATTGCCACATGATACCAACGGTCAAGTTCAAAAAGTGTATTAGAGCGAAAACGATTATTGGTGCTATCTATATCGACATAGAGGTAACCGGGTTGACCGTTTAAAAAGAAAGCACCATAAGAAACATTGCCGGAAAAATTGGGCCTTTTAGAAAATAAGCCTCGTGCATTAGTGCCATTGGTTTGATTAAAAGTATCGGCCTTAAACCAGGCAGTTAAAGAAAGCTGCTGGGTATTATCCAAATCCGAACTGTCAGCAATTTCAATATAATCATCGACACCATCAAACTCACCATACCGGCAAGTGCCAGGGTTTCCACTCACCGCAGGGTCGGCATAAGCAGTTTTAGGGTTGTCGGGACCGCTACCAAAACCTAACGCTGTACCGTTGTGACCGCCGCCGGAAGAATCGACAACTTCACCGCCAGTGCCATTCCATAAAACCTCATCTAACTGCCAGGATGCCGTAGCTATTTCACAGGCACTGGTAAAATATTCAGCCGCAATGATTTCCGTAGAAAAACCGGGACCGGACCACTCCAACTGCGCAACTGCGCCACCGCCATTTTCATAATACTCCACAACAATTTTATAGCTTTGGCCGGCTACTAAAGTTTGTACCGCGCTGGAACGGTAGCTCGGGCCATGGTCCGACCAGTGATCAATTATTTCAACATCATCCAGATATAAACGAAAACCATCATCAGAACGTGAGCGAAATATATAATCGCCATCAGCAGGTGCTTGAATATAACCCTCCCAACGCACGGAAAAATCATTGGCGCCGATACCCGCAACAGGTACCCCACTGCCCCAGTTGTTATCGATGATGGCATCGACTTGTTCAATAGTATTGCCAGTAAAGAAGGCACCATCGTTTCCATCCTGATCATAGTAGGTTGCCTGTAACCCAGAAGCTTGATAAGCCGCTGCTATCTGGCTATCAGGTTCAATGGCAATCCCGGAACTATCTTCGACATTGTTGACTGTCACCAGATAATCAACCGGACCCAAAGATGACGTCTCTAAGGTAACCGTTTTCCCGTCTACTCCTAATGAGGCTGCGTTAACTGTCACACTTCGATCGATCGTATAATTTGCTGTATCTTCAGCCGTTAATATATCCAGCTGCTCGGAAAAAGTTAGATTAATTGTGTTGCCTGTACATGAAAAAGAAGCACTGCTTAACGTAGGTAAACCACAAGTTCCTAACAGCTGGGATTGCGGAATAGTCTGCCAGCTGAAACTGGAATTCTGCCATTGCAGCTGAGCAACTGCACCACCACCATTTTCAAAGTACTCCAAACGTATTTCATATTGTTGCCCGGCCACCAGTGCAATAGCCGCACTGTAATCATATCTGGGACCATGATTAGTCCAGTTATCAATCACTAAATTTCCATCTATCCATAAACGCACACCATCATCCGAGCGCGTGCGAAATTCAAAATCATCGGTGCTCGATGCAATAACATAACCTTCCCAGCGCACGGAAAAACGATCATTGCCTATGCCCGCTACTGGTGACCCAGTACCCCAATTAAAATCAACAGTGGCATCAACGCGCTCTACCTGACTGCCAGTGAAGTAAGCGCCTGCGTTATTATTCTGGTCAAAATAGGTCGCGGTTAATCCGCTGATTCTAAAACTGGCCGTCACTGTGGTATTGGCGGCAATCACGCCACCACTGGTATCTTCAATATTATTAATGGTTACCAGGTATTCATCAGCGGTCAGATCAGAGGTTTGTAGGGTCACACTTCTACCAGCACCATCCAGTGTTGCCGAGAACACACTGGCGCCATTATCCAGAACATAATTACCAACGGTTTCAGCAGTAACAGGGTCTACACCTTTATTAAAATTTATGGTGATACTATCAGCAGAGCAACCGTAAGCTGCGCTATCAACTTCAGGCGGACTATTATCAGTAAATAAATAATTTTGCGGAATAATTTGCCAACCACCGGTAGTGGGACCAGACCAACTTACCTGCGCCACAGCACCACCACCACGCTCATACATTTCTACTAAAATAGAATAACGTTGACCTGCCAACAACGCGACGGCACTACTGTCCCGGTTTCTCGGGCCATGGTTACTCCAGTCATTGACCAGTAAGTTGCCGTCTACCCAAATGCGAATACCGTCATCACCACGAACACGAAAATTATAATTGCCATCTGCTGGCACTTCTAACTCGCCTTCCCAGCGCACGGAAAAATCATTAGCCGCCATGCCCGGCCGGGGTGACCCGCCACCCCAATTAAAATCAATATTAGGATCAACAGTGATGATTTCAGTGCCGGTGAAATACTGATATTGCTGGCCGTTCTGATCATAATAGGTGGCATTAATATCGGCGATTACAAGCTCACTAAATACGAATAGTAAGACAACACAGCAGGCTGATGTTATAAATGTACGGTACAAACTCATGGTACATTCCTCACAAAAACGGCCTGATTAAAACGCAACCACTCATCGCCGGCTTTTAAATCCTGAAAACGAAAATCGATCAAAACTACTCCAGCTCGCTGCAAACTATTCACAGTATGAGTAAACACCGTCACCGCGCCATTATCGTTCACGCGAATATCTTCTGCCAACAAGATGCCATTAGCTGCTGTGGGGGGCGATGCGCTCAGTGGGTAACCTTGATGGCTGCGCAACTGACCATCACTAACACAAAAACTTTTTGCACCAGCAACAATATAAGCCCGCCGAGTGGGTGACTCATTAACAACCGTTAGGGCAGAAAAATTTAATCTTTGCGTATTAGCTACCGGGCCGGCAATAGCGCTGACTATATTAGTCATACTCGGCGATCCACCGTATACGCTATTGTTATCAAAGGTGTAAATAGCTAGTCGATCACTGCCAGAGGTAGGAAATGAATAGCCGACATCAACGATATCAAGCTGACTAATTGTGGAATTAACAATTGAACTTAAATAACTTGTCGCAGCAATAATAGGAATAAACTCAATACATTGATTGGTACCATCATCTAATACTCGAACACTGCCAGGCAAGGCATTACGCAACTCTCTGGTGACTCGCTCTATCGCAAAACGCGCCTGCTGCTGCAAATTATCCCTGCGCGCACTATCAACATACACCTGTACACCCTGACGCATAAACTGGGTACTGGAAACGGCCACTATCCCTAACAACACAATAGCCGCAACCAATTCTACTAAAGTGAAACCCTGCTGACTCTGATTAGGATAAGTCATTAATAATTTCCCTTATAAGCGGTAAAGCTTATTGGAAAATCCAGGCCAGCGCCTGATGGCAGATAAATATTAACGGTAATAAGCTTGGCATTGGTGTTGCCACCATTATCATTACCATCAAAGTCCCCATCATAAAAAACGCAGACCTCCATGCTATATCCGGCATACTGGCCCACTTGGTCAAATTGATTATTGAGTGCGTCAGTAATTACGATTGGATTGCCACAACTCTCGTTATAATCATCGACATCATTATAAAAATCACGAGCTGCACCTTCAGCCCCCATAATCGCACTGCATGCAGTACATGCCGGCACGCCGCCATCAGGAGTCAATTCATCAAATTTCTTTGACAGTATTTCATCCATTAATGCCTGACCAAATTCAGCCGCTCGAATTTGCAATAAAGGCTCAACACTGCGCCCGGGGTTAGCAAAGAAGACGCTGGTCAATAACGTAAGTGCCACTGCCATAAGTACGATGCCAACGACCAACTCGATTAGAGTGAATCCTGATAGTTTGTTACTTCTGCGACTACTCATATCAAATAGCCCTAATATAACCCGTCGATAAAATCTCCAATCGAAGATTACCGGGATTAATAGTTAGTACTAAAGCAGAACCAATTGGGGTGGCGCCGCAGTCACCGGTATAAGGATTACCTAAGCTATCAAAGAAAATAGTCGGGGCAGGATTAGCGCCTTCATTAATGGATAAGCCCGCAAAGTCGCCATCAAATGTGACCTCTTTTGCCTCTACAAAAGTGCCCAAATTCCGGCGGGGACCAAAACCCGAAGCATCAATAGTTAATGAGTAGCAACTATTTTGATCATACATCGCTCGCTGCTGGGAAAAGCGGTAGGTAGAAATAAACTGATCACGAAGGGCAAAATCAGCTACCTCGGTTCTACCAAAAAAGCGAGAGGACACTGTTACCGTTAAAATACCAATTAGCACAATAACAGTGAGTAGCTCTACCATGGTAAAGCCACTCTGTAAGTGGGTGAATCTCATGCCCACCGTTTTAAGGCGGTACTTAATCATGGCTGAAGAATTGGCTCAGCTCACTTAACAACCTGTGACGACGGCAGTAACAACCGGAGGCGTATTAGGATCATTCGTTTCCGTATATCGTGCATAACAATTGTTATCACTCACATTTACATCAGCAGGAGCATCAAGATTATAGCCAATATAAACGTTGTTTCCGCCAGCATCCTGTACTGTAAAAACATTGGTATCAAACTGAATTAAATTGATGATATCCCAATTAGCCGCATCATCCTGAACCGCCTTGGGGTAACCCGCTCTCACCTCAACCGTCTGACCATTGGCCGTTACTGTAGCGCCGGCATTACCGGTGCTACTTTCCACACCCGCCAATAGTGATTTCGCGTAAACCTGGGATGCCGCGCCCTCCATAGCCGCACGCAAACCATTGACGACCCCGGCACGTGCATCCCCTGAATATCAATAAAACGCGGTAAAGCCGTTACCGCTAAAATACCCAGCAACACTATCACTGCCACCAATTCGATCAAAGTAAAACCTGATTGTTGCTTATTCATATCTAACCTCTTTAACACCAATAAATTAAGGAACGGTCACCAACACCTGACCGGTTGCCAAGTTATATGTAAAATTTCTATTATCAGGATCTGTAGCGCCATTCACAATTAATGTATACACACAAATATCGGGCGTACCGCCAACCACTGTTACATCATATTCATCATTATTATTAATAGCCCCTGTGGTATGTGTTAGTGGCGGATTTTGCAGAATAAAATTAAACACCTGATCACACTCTGCTTCAGTTTGACCGACCGACGTAGTATTGCCATTACCCAGTGCTGGATCCTGCGCTGGCCAACCATTTTCATTGGCTATAAAGTCTGCGCCATCTAATGAGACCGTTGCACCCGTATTACCAAGGCTATTACCATCGGCAGTCCACTTCGCTTTAAATATTGCAACACCTGAAGAAAACCCCCCTGCCGTGCCTTTTACTGCTGCTGATTGTGCCTGAGCCGTAGTATTTAAAAATCGGGGCAAAGCCGCTGCCGCCAAAATCCCGAGTAGCACGATAACAATAACTAACTCTACCAGAGTGAAACCTTGCTGTTGTTTATACATTTTACAACCTCTATTTTTCTTTATAATTTTTGCAGCGACACAAATAAGCACATATTACATTACACTTGCCTAGCCCTGATTAGGAAACACCACCGTTACCTGACCATCAACCACATCATAATCAAAATAATGGGTACCAGTAGCCGTAGCACTATTACTTAAAATCAACTCATAGCGACAAACATCACCTACCTGCCCGGCAATATCACCACCCGCTCCGGTAATCACCGAAACATAAAATCGGTTATTGGCACGATTATTATTATTGGTGGTAGCAGCGGGCGAGCTTTGCAATATATCATCAAAAATCTGCTTGCACTCATCCGCCGTTTGTCCATCAGCGGATGCATCTTCACTACTATTTACATTAGCTGGCCAGCCATATTCATTCATATAGAAAACTTTGCCATCCAGATTGATAGCGATCTTATTTGCTGCCGAGGTGTTGCCACCCGCAGTGTTGCCGTCAGCAGCCCATTGCGCATGCGCTATCGATACACCCGTGCTAAAGCCACCTGCCACCCCTTCCAGACTCGCGACTTCTGCGTTATCGGTGGCGCTCAATAACCGCGGTAATGCTGCAGCGGCCAATAAGCCTAATAGTATGATCACAATCACCAATTCAATCAGGGTAAAACCCTGTATCTGGCGAGGTGCAGCTAAGTTGGCGCTAAAGCCCTTTGGTTTATTCATCTGCTTTTCTTCCATACTGATAACTATAGACAATATTTGCTCAATTACTGTAGTTAATCCAATACATATCCAGATTAACAACGACCTGGTTAACCCTGCATAACACTCATCATATCCCACATTGGCAGGAAAATGCCTAACGCTAAAATCATGACCAATCCGGCAATGCAAGCAATCAATATTGGCTCAATGTAACTCGCCAAATTCTTCAAATCGTAGTCAACTTCCTGTTCATAAAATGCCGCCACCTCTACTAGCATTTCATCGACTTGTCCGGTTTCTTCTCCGACCTGGATCATTTGTAAAACCAGCGGGGTAAACATTTTTGTATTCGCGGCACTGCGCAACAAGGATTCGCCCCGTTGAATTGATTCCCGCATAGCACGAATGCTACGCCCTACATATTCATTGCCCACTGCCTGAGAGGCAAGTTCCAAAGCCTGAATTAATGGCACACCAGCAGAGAGCATCAAGGCAAAACTACGTCCAAACCGGGCTAACAATGCGCGCTCTAAAATAGAACCGATAAAAGGTATACGCAGTTTATATTGATCCCAGCGCAGCGCCCCTTGCTCTGTATTGACGTAATAGCGCAGACCTACAATAGTGCCTATGGTAATCATTAATAACAGTGGCCAATAATTTACAAATAATGACGACATTCCAATAAGTATTTTGGTTGCCCAGGGTAAATCAGCACCAAAATTTTCAAATAAATCGGCAAACACTGGTATCACAAATATATTCAATACCACCAGCGCGGCCGCTAATGCGATCAATACAAACATAGGATAGCGCAAGGCGGCTCCGATACGCCGTCGTGTATCTTTTTCCAACTCCATATAACTGGACAGTTGCTGAAAAGCGGCTTCCAAGCGACCGGAATTTTCACCCACACTGACAATATTGATAAACATGTCATTAAAAATTTCGCCATGCCGCCTCATCGCAGTGCTTAAATTTACCCCCGAGTTTAGCGCCACCTCTATCTCAAGTAACACTTCTCTTAAGCGCTCATTTTTGGTGGAATCAGCCAAGCCACGAATTGATCGATTTAAAACGACACCCGCACGTGTCAGGCTATACATTTGACGACAAAACATCGCCAACTCTTCTAGCGTTACATTTTTCTGCATTAACTGCTGCAGCACGGGCGGTAATTCTATTGATGCTTTCACTGCCGCTTTATCAATAGCAATCGGTGTTATGCCACCACCCAGTAATTGCGTCGCTACACTATCTGCCGAAGCAGCTTCCACTACACCACTAACCAGTGCACCTTTTTCATCTCGCCCTCGATAGCTAAAACTAGCCATAGCTTATGCGCCTTCCACTGCCAAAGTTTGCAATGATTCTTCCGCCAACTGCTCAGATACGCGAAACACTTCTTCCAATGTAGTCACACCTTTAGCCGCATAATCCAGCGAGCACTGACTTAGCGTTCTAAAACCTTTCTGTTGCTTGGCAGCTCGACCAAACGCTAATGGATCTGCCGATCGCAATGCATCAGCCAAATTACTGTCAATCTCCAAATATTCGAATACACCAATACGCCCTCGATAACCGGTGTTATTACAGTGTGAACAACCACGACCGTGAGAAAATTTCATCGCTGTAGTATCAGCATCGGTACTGATTGCTTTTAACCAGATATTTTCTTGCTGGTCAGGCTGATAATCCGCTTTACAGCTATTGCAAATACGCCGTACCAAACGCTGCGCCACCACGCCACGCAATGCACTGGCAACCAGATAACCTTCCAGACCAACATCGATCAAGCGCATCGCACTGGTAATAGCATCATTGGTGTGCAAAGTAGAAAGAACCAAGTGACCGGTTAGTGAAGCACGAACAGCAATTTCTGCTGTTTCCTGATCACGAATTTCACCCACCAGCAAAATATCAGGATCTTGTCGCAATGCTGAGCGCAGCACGGCCCCAAAATCAAAGCCAATATTTTCCTGCACCTGCACTTGAGTAATCCGCGGCAGGGTATACTCCACCGGGTCTTCTACAGTAATAATTTTTTCTCAGGGTTATTTAATTCACTTAACGCCCCGTAAAGGGTAGTAGTCTTACCACTACCGGTTGGCCCAGTGACTAAAACCAAACCGTGAGGCCGCTGAATTTGCAAACGGAACCGCTGCAGGATTTCTAAAGGCATACCGACATTATCAAGATCGGCAATACCCTGAGACTGATCCAATAATCGCATAACGACCGACTCGCCATACTGAGCGGGCAAGGTCGATATACGAACATCAATAGGACGATTTTTAATTGTGATATGAAAACGACCATCCTGCGGCAGGCGTTTTTCTGAAATATTCAGGCCCGACATCAACTTTAAGCGCAGCACGACCGCAGAGGCAATTCGTTTTTCGTTCATCACCTGTTCTTGCAGAACACCATCGACTCGCTGCCGGATACGCAACACCTTTTCATCAGGTTCAATGTGAATATCTGATGCATGTACTTGCACCGCATCCTCAAAAATGGATTGCAATAATTTCACTACCGGCGCATCTTCAGCACCGGTCGCTTTTAATAAATCAATTTCTACTGACTGGTCACCGAGCTCATCACTTAGCTCTTCCGCCAGTGAAGCAATCTCGCTAGTGCGCCGATAAAGCATGTCCAGCGATTCAAGTAGCTCTACTTCCCGCACCACGGCTAACTGCAGTGGTTGCTGCAAAATACGCGATAGCTCATCAAAACCAAAAATATCCGTCGGATCAGCCATGCCGACAACGAGATGATCATTCTCTTCCGTTAAGACCACCGCACGAAAACGTCGGGCATAACTCTCCGGTAAACGCTTGGTGATCTCAGGCTTAAAATCATAATTATTTAAATGAATAAATGGCACTTCTAATTGCTGCGACAACAAACTCAGCAATTGATCTTCTTCAACCAAGCCCAGATCAATAACCGCACGCCCCAACTTTTTACCAGAGGTTTTTTGTGACGCCAAAGCTTCACCTAACTGCTCTTCCGTCAGCAGCTGATTTTGCACCAGCAAATCACCAATCCGAATTTTTTTCCTATCCTGTGCGGCCACAATTAAAACCCTATCATTCTGTTGCTATTTATCATTGCAACGTCACTTATAATTTTTTCTGCGCATAATTACGTAGCGCCGGCGTAATATTTTTACTTAGAAGAGCTTGCCGATAAGCATCTCTAGCAGCACTGGACTGCTGCTGCATCTCCAATGCAATTGCCATCCCAACCCACCAATCACCACGCTGTGAATCAAACCCTAACAGACCACGGTAGACCTCGGCTGACAATTGATACTGCTTATTTTGACGAGCAGTTATACCCAATAACTCATAGTAATCTTGATGTTCCGACAGTACCGGCTGTTCAGACATTAATAATGCCACAGCTTTATCTGTTTGCTTTTGTTGTAACGCGAGCCGCGCATCCAGCATTATTAAACGTATATTCTGTGGATAAAAACCCCGCAAGCTTGTTAATAGGTTTTGTGCTTGTTGCCACTGCTGCTGACTAATCCACAAACTCACTAACAACTCACCGGAGTGAGGTGCTTGTGCATATTGTGATAGAAAATCTTGCAGTAGTAATTCTGCTTCGGTAAAACGCTGCTGGCGCAATAGCATTTCAGCACGCTGGTATTGTTCTCGATCACGCTGATCCAGAGTTAAGGGTTTCTGCGTTTTAATCGGGGCAGCTACCACATCATTTACATGAATTTTCTGTACGGACTTAGGGCTCTTTCGCTCAGTTGGCAAAGATATCTCTGCGGGGATAGTATTTTTCTTAACGGCTGGTGGCTCAGCTTTTGTTACTGACTTCTTAGCCTGGGTTGCTGTTGCAGAGCCATTAACCACTTTAACAGACTTATCATTCACCTCAGCGTCAATAGCTACTGCATCCAAAACTTGTTGATCACCTGCTGCCAGGGTTTCAACTACTCTGGATTCCGACCGAACTAATGATAATTTATCAATGACAGTCATGCTGGTTTTACTTTGATAACTCCAGACGCCATAAGCAATTACGATAAAAATTAATATCACTACACAGGCAATGAGTGGTAACTGCCATCTATTTTCACCGTGTATTTTATGACCGCTCATCCAATCCAGTGATACCTCATTACCTCGCTGACCGGAGCGACGATCATCAAGATCATTTAGCATATCGTTAATCAAACTCATAACGATGTCTCCGGCAGCACAAATACAATGACACACACCACTAGCAATACCGCCATCGACAGACCCAAGCCCCAATCTGATAAAGCACTAGGGGCGTGTACGCCATCGGTGTCTTTGGTTGCTGATAACACATGATTTTTTTCTATTTGCTGGGCTCCTTTACCAAACGCAGCCATCATCGATTTATGCGATAAAATATTAACCAACCTGGGTACGCCCCTACTGACTTTAAACAATAACTTTATCGCCGATTCACTAAATAAGCGTTCGCCGTTATAACCGGCAACTGCCACCCGGTGACCGATATAGTTACGCACACCCTCTAAATCAAGCTCAGGTAATCGATAGGAAAAACTAATTCGTTGGCGCAGTTGCCTTAAATTTTCGTGATCTAATAAACGATCCAGTTCAGGTTGACCGAATAAAACAATGTGCACCAACTTGGTGGTTTCTGTTTCAAGATTGGATATTAAGCGCAATGCTTCCAACGACTTGCTTGGCATAGCCTGCGCTTCATCAATAACCAATACGACTTTTTTTCCCTGCCCCACCAAATCGATCAAGCGTTCATTGATACCTTGTTGATACTCATGAATACCATCCCGAGACTTCACTACCACATTCAATTCCTGGGCGATGGAACGATATAGTGCAGTAGGGTTTAGGAAAGGGTTGGGGATATAGACTGTGTAATAATTGTCGCCAAGGGTATTAAGCAGTTTACGGCAAAGCATAGTCTTGCCTGTTCCTACCTCCCCGGTCACTTTAATAAAACCTTCGTCGTTTGCCAGCGCCACTTGCAACATATTAAAGGCTTCACGATAACCGCGCGCATTAAGAAAATACGCCGTGTTAGGTGTCAAACCAAAAGGCGACTCATTAAGACCAAAATGGTCGTTATACATAACTAAAAACTCGCATGCCAATCGCCTTTAGCACTTAGTCTTTACCTGCCGTAGAACTATCTTCTTTGTTATTTTTTTCGTTCCGATAAGAGCGATCTAATATATCTCTAAATTCATTAACCCGCTGCAAGGAGTTGTTGGTTATATCAGGTAATCCATCCGGCCCCATAATAATTGGGCGTAACAATATAACTAATTCACTCTTAACTGATACATTGCGCTGCTGACTAAACAAATGACCAATCATCGGCATATTGCCTAACATGGGTGTGCCTGAATTATTATCTACCGATTTAGTCTGCATCAATCCACCCAGCACAACAACTTGACCACTGCGCGCATACACTACGCTATCGGTCTCTCTGATCGTACTCAACGCTAACGGCAACTCCACTAATTGGTCACCTAAAGTAATTAACTTTTTTTGATCTTCCACTTCACTGATAGCGGGATGAATATGCAATATAATTTCATCGTTTGCGCTAATTTGCGGCAACACGTCCAGCGCTATGCCGGAGAAAAATGGCGTCAGCTCAACTTCTGGTGTGTTAGTTGTACTACCGGTTCCAGTCGTCGTCGTATTGGAAATCTCTGTGACAAAGAATTCATCCTGTCCGACTTTAATAACCGCTTTCTGATTATTCACTGTAGATATTCTCGGGCTGGATAAAACCTGTACACTACCTTGTGTTTCTAACATCTCTATCATGCCGGTAAAATCATCAGCCTGAAACACACCACTAAACACGCCGCCATTACCACTGGGATTTACTGGCGATGAACCTGCCAAACCAAAGGAGAAATTATTGCCATTAAGGTCACCAACAGCAGTCCAATCAATACCTGTCTGATAGCTATCACTTAATTGCACTTCCAAGATTTTAGCTTCCAATACAACCTGACGGCGCATAATTAGCTCGGCGCGCCTTAGAAAATCACGTGCAGTTTCAATTTCTTCTGACATTGCCCGCACTACAATAATACCTGCTTGCGGTGTCACGACTACGCTGCGACCATCTCCGCTACCAATCAGAATATCAAGGGTAGCCTGCAGCTCACCCCAAAAATCTGACGCTGTTTCTGTTTGTATCTGTGCACCCACACTCCCCGTACCCTTGCTCCCATTATTATTTCTATTTTGGTTAGAGCTACTATTGTTGCTATTACTATTACTACTACCATTTGAGCTAGTACCTGCACTCGTTACCTGCCCGTTCGTTACTTGGGTTTCAGACAGGCCTCGACGCTTCAGGCTCAAATAATCAATTTGAAATATTTCAGAGCGCAACCCACCAGGCAAAATTTGAAATAAGTTCCCCCGACGCTTATAGGGATAGCCATACACTTCTTTCACTACATCCATTACTTGATCGACTGTTACATTCTGCAACTCTAAACTAATTTTGCCCTCTACATTCGGGTGCACCACCATGTTGTAACCAGTACCTTTTACCAGTCCCATAAAAAAATCACGGGCATCAATACCTTCAACAGCAATGTCAAAGACCTCTTCAGCTGGTTCGCCAATAATTACCGATGGTAGCAACGCCGGCATTAGCGCATCGTTAATATCAGCTGTCGGCAAGTTCTGCTCTTGGCTCGTCTGTTGCAACGCCTCCAGCTCTTTTTGAATTTCATCAATACCGGTATTATCTCTAGTATCTCTTGGCGTCCAGGCACAGGACGCTAAAAACAACACGGCCAGAGAACATGAAATTAGTCGTTGATAACGCATTATTTTACCTGCCTAATGGATGAGCGCTTGAGAGTTAAAGTGAGCTCTTTAGCATCATCTGCTAATCGCACACTGTCTCTACCAATATAAAGAATTTTTTTACCGTCGATGCTGTCACCTTCAGCCAAGACCTGACCACTTATCGTCGCCACTTTTCTTGTATCACTGTATAAAATACTTTCTAAGGTTAATCGCTTTGGACTACTGGACTGGACGAAGCTTGCAGGCATGGTTGGATCATCAAATGCCAACACGGCGCCAGGCATGATGTACGTTAGTGATGAAACCAACAAAAAATGTATTGATAGTCTAAACACCTATCCACTCCTCAGCCATACTCACGGTATGCACTTCCAAAGTGATAATTGCGTTAGGATAAGACTCTACCTTATAGCTTAAATTATCCCAGTGAAAGCGCCAGGGCAATTGCGACAATCGCTCGAAATAGCGTATAGCATCCTTATAATTTCCGCTTAACTGCAGCACAAAACTATGATTGTATAGCGCTTGCTGGTTAGTTTTTGTTGCGCCCACAGCGTTGTCTTGCTGAGAATTTTTCTCGCCTACTGGTTGATTTAATACTGCTACAACAGGTTTATTCTCCAAACTTAATAATTTTAAACTTTTGCTTTCTGTTAATAGCTGCTCCAACACCTCCGGCATCAGCTTTGGCGGAATCATCGCCACTACCGACTCTTGAATTTGTGCATTGAGCTTGTTGATTTCTATCTGTAACTGATCACGTTGTTTTATTTTATTACGGTCCACGCCAACTGCTAGCTGCGCCTCTAATATTTGCTGCTCTGAAGATTGCAATTGAATTTGTTGCTGAAAATTACGAATATCATTTTGTAGCTGTTTGCGATCCTTCATTACCGGATCCAATAGTAGAATTTGCAACCCCATGAAGACAACCACTACTGCGGTAGCAAATAGTAATATTCTCTCCCTCTGCGTAAGCGCATCGACCTTTTGCTGCCACTCAGTGAGCATCTGCCGCCAATCTTTAGTTGTTTCTACCATTTTTTTTACTCTGATCGCTCGGAGCTTTCTGTCAAAGCGCGTAATTCAAACTCCAATAAATGTTTTTGCTGCTTGGGCACTTTTAATCGGAATACTCTAAATTCATGTCCAGAAAACACGCTTTCATGAGCAAGTTTTTGGATATATCTTGGCACCAGCTCCGGCGCTTTTGTCTGCCCTAGCAAAGCCAACTGCCGACCACCATTGTGCAACTGAATCTCAGTGAACCACATGCCATCTATATGCTGCCGACCCAAACCTGACAAATGATCGGCAAAACCTTTTTCCAGCACCGCACTATTAGGATCAATATTGGCGAGTAATTCACGACGAAACTGAATATCACTTTGCAGCAATGCGATTTCACCATCCACTTTACTTTCACGCTCTAATTTGGCCTTTCGCGCCTGCAGCACAGTCAGAGTATCTGCAATCGATGCTTGTTGACGCTGCAATTGCTCGCGTTCATTTTGCAGCCCGTTACTCGAAACAGCTAGTGCAACATAACTCACTAACATCACCACCACCAACGCGGCTAACAACCACACTTGTTGGCGTGCCGATAACGCCGGCTCAACAGCCCGATCAAGCTGTGAATAAAAATTAAGATGCTGCACGAGTCGCCTCCTGCGCATTAAACGGGCCTAGCGCAGCACCCACTGCACTCACACAGCGGTTATCCAAACCGACCTCGGCTGTCAGTATTTCTAAACCTGACAAATCCAGTGCAGCTACATTCAAACCTAACTGCATCGACAAAAAATCGCCAATCGCAACAGTTTCATCCAAAGCCGGGGAATAAAATAAACGAGTAATAATACCTTTGCCCAATTGGCTCTCGTAATAATCCAGCGAGCGCTGCACCTCTAAAAACAAAGAATCAAAAAACCGCGTGTTATCACGCTCGGCATTGAAGCCATCCAAGCCAATATCAAGACGACGAGTCAAGTAAATTGCACCATTCTCTACCAAATTGATAAACCCTTCTCCCGCATGCAGCTGAAGTAAAGCGATGCCGCCGCCTTCACGAGGTAACCGGGATACGATATTGTGCAGCGCCAGCTCAGCTATCTCGACACAATCCACTATCAAATCGCTTTCTTCTACTGGCTGTACCAGACTTTGCAGTGCCGCCTTACGTAAAGCGGCGGCGTAAAGCATTTTTTGGCGACCACGGTAGGCATCTTCGGGCAACAAAAAGTATTCAATGGCGGCATCAGCAAGCGGAAAATCTAATAAGTCTTTCACTTTCCAGCGCACAGCCGCAGACATTTCATCACTAGCAACAGCCGGGCACTCGGCTAATAACAGTTGATAATAGACCGGGTGTAACACCAAACTACAGGGCATCTTCTGCCAACCTTGCTGTTCGATCACCTCGGCTAACAACTCTGCGGTTTCACCTAACTGGTCAATGAACTGGCAGAACACTACTGCGCCGTAAGAATTGACTGCAGCAATCCCTATGCCGTCAGGCCCAAATGACAGGCCAACACGACCCGAACGTGTTTTGGATTGCTTAAACCAGGGAATGGATATAGCCATTGGCGCTTGCGCCCCTCCTCTACACCGGCCTAAATTAACCGGCTGATACTGCCGCTATGATTACTGCATCTGAAAAATTTTTGGACTCGCAACCCCAAGCTTAACTCCAGTTGCGCCAAAAACTTCATCTAATTATGAGAATGTTTTTGTAAGTATTTGCTTTTGTTAACAAATTATAGCTGCTTTTTTTAAGAGCGCTGGTCTATTTTAAAGATTAGAATAGAAAAATTCAGTATAGGAAATTAGCCAAATTATGCTTCATATTGTTCTCTACCAGCCCGAAATTCCGCCCAATACAGGCAACATTATTCGGCTTTGCGCCAATACCGGGTTTAAGCTCCATCTTATTGAGCCACTGGGGTTTGATATGAATGATAAGAAATTGCGTCGCGCCGGACTGGATTACTCTGAATGGGCAGCGGTTACAACCCATCCGTCATTGGAGCAGTTCATGGCTCAAGTGCAACCCAATAGGCTTTTCGCCTGCACGACCAAAAGCTCCAGAAGTTATACCCAGGCCGACTTTCAGCCCAATGATGCACTGCTGTTTGGCCCTGAAACTCGCGGCCTACCCGAACAAATACTGGATTCACTCCCAGCGGAACAACGGTTGCGACTACCCATGCAGCCCCAAAGCCGCAGTTTGAACTTATCTAACAGCGTCGCAATTTTTGTCTATGAGGCCTGGCGGCAATTAGATTTTATTGGCGGGAAATAACACGACTTACAGCCGCCCGAAAAACTCTCAGGCGGCCAAAGTAAAACGCTTAGTGAGCTTCTGCGTCTGCAGGTGTTGCTTGCTGAGCCGCCTGCTGCGCCACTTGCTGGCGATAAATAGCTTCAAAATTAACCGGCTGCAATGCTATCGCAGGGAAACCGCCCTTCACACTCATGCTATCAATCGCTTCCCGTACATACGGAAACAATAGATTAGGCGCTAAAATACTCAAGGCCTGACGTAATTGCTCACCTTCAATACCCTTAGCCAAAAACAGACCGGCCTGCTGTACTTCTATCAGCGCCGCTGTCTCCTCACCCAATTTGGCAGTAACCGTAAACGTCAAAACGGCTTCATAGGTATCTTCACCGACTTTATTGACGGCATTATTCATCTCAACGTTGATGTTAGGCTGCCACTGCTTGCCAAAAACTGCCGCACCCATGGGTGACTCAAACGATGAATCTTTTATATAAATACGCTGCACTGCAAATTGCTGTTGTGGCGCCTGTGCCTGTTCATTCTCAGCCATGTTTTATCCTCTATCTAAAGTTAAATCGTTGCTAGGCCAACAAACCATCAAGCTTGCCGGACCGCTCCAAAGCCCATAAATCATCGCACCCCCCTACATGGGTGCCGCCAATCCATATCTGTGGCACCGTATGCCGACCACTTTTATCCATCATCTCAGTGCGCAACTGGGAATTACCATCCACTGAGATTTCCCGGTATTGCGCACCTTTTGCGTCCAATAAGCGCTTGGCCTGAACACAAAATGGGCAAAATTGGGTGGTATATAAAAAAATATCTGCTGCCATGATAAATCGTTTTCCAAACCTGAATACACCGTCGCCCGGAACAGCTACGGTTAATATTTATGTGCTACTTAGTCACCAGCGGCAACTGCTGACTAGACCACTCCATCATGCCGCCATTGAGACGAAATACGTGCTCAAATCCTGCTGCTTTTAATTGTTTACCGGCAGCGCCTGAATGTTGACCAATTTTGCACACCAACACTACAGGCTGGGATTTTTTTGCCTCCAGCTCATTGATACGATCAGCTAACTTGGCATGAGGAATATGCAGTGCATCAACAATATGCCCTTGATCAAATTCCTTGCTATCACGCAAATCAACTACGATAGCCTGCTCCCGATTGACTTTATTAATGAGCTCTTGAGTTGATAGCGTAGGCCCCCCTTTGCTGACTCATGTCGAAATAATAAAGTAACACACACGATCAAGGCCGTAGCCAGTATCCACTGGTCGGACAAAAACTGGAGAAATAGCTCCATTGGTAACAACAACCTCTTAAGCAAATGCGCCCCAACAATGGGCGCCCAAAAATGTGGCGGCAAGTATACACGGGGCCGACACAATTCTCACTGTGAATATCTCCACATGCATCGACTGAAATGGTAAACAAGGTCCGGAACCGCTAGAATTGCGCCTTTCAATTAACCTCCTCGAACCGATTAAAGCTGAACTATGGAAATCAACACCGCGAAAAAACCTGTTGTTTTATTAATCCTTGATGGCTGGGGCCACCGCGAAGCGCCTGAAGACAACGCTATCTTCCATGCCCACACCCCCACGTGGGATAAGCTATGGGCGCAAGCGCCAAAAACGTTGATTTCCAGCTCAGGCATGAATGTCGGCTTACCCGAAGGGCAGATGGGTAATTCCGAAGTCGGTCATATGAGCCTAGGTGCTGGCCGCATTGTCTATCAAAGTATCAGCCGCATCGACAAAGCTATTGCCGACGGCGACTTTTTTACCAACCCGGTTTACCTCGATGCTATCGACAAGGCCATAGCCAATAATAAAGCCGTACATTTGTTTGGTCTGCTGTCTGCCGGCGGTGTCCACTGCCATGAAAATCATATCTACGCGATGGTAAAAATGGCTGCCGAACGCGGCGCCAGGCAGGTTTATGTTCACGCCTTCCTCGACGGCCGCGACACCCCACCTCGTAGCGCCCAACATTCTTTGGAAACACTTAGCCGACAATTTACTGAACTCGGCTGTGGACGTATTGCCTCGCTGGTTGGTCGCTATTACGCCATGGACCGGGACAATCGCTGGGATCGCGTACAAATAGCCTATGACATGCTGACTGCTGGCAAAGCGGAATACCATGCTGACAATGCCGTCGATGGCCTCGCTGCAGCCTATCAGCGCGATGAAAACGATGAGTTTGTCAGCCCCACTATTATCCAAGCAGGCGGCCAAACGGCGGCGACCATTGCTGATGGTGACTCCGTTATTTTTATGAACTTTCGCGCCGACCGCGCTCGGGAAATTACCCGCGCCTTTGTAGATAAAAGCTTCGATGGTTTTCAGCGCAGCGTTACTCCCAAGCTCGCCAGCTTTGTCTGCACAACGGAATATGCCGGCAATATTGATGCTCCTTGCGCATTCCCTCCCGAAAGCCTCAGCAATAGTTTTGGTGAATTAATGGCGCAGATGGGTAAAACCCAACTGCGCATCGCCGAAACTGAAAAATATGCGCACGTAACCTTTTTCTTTAGTGGCGGCCGCGAGGAGCTTTACCAGGGCGAAGACCGTGAATTAATACCTTCGCCCGATGTCGCCACTTATGATTTACAACCGGAAATGAGTGCGCCATTAGTCACAGAAAAACTGGTCGCCGCGATTAAAAGCGGCAAGTACGACACTATTATCTGCAACTACGCCAACGGTGACATGGTCGGCCACACCGGTATTTTTGCCGCTGCGGTTAAAGCTGCTGAAGCTATCGATAACAGTGTTCGCCAGGTAACGGAAGCGGTATTGGAAGTGGGCGGCGACTGCCTGATAACAGCTGATCATGGCAATTGTGAACAGATGCTGGATTATGATTCTGGTCAGGCCCACACCCAGCATACAACCGAACTAGTTCCCTTTATTTATGTAGGTGATAAACAAGTTGATATGCAAGCTAGTGGTGGCAAACTGGCCGATGTTGCGCCCACCATGCTGGCCTTGATGCAATTGCAACAACCGGTAGAAATGACCGGGCAATCTTTATTAACGATAAAATAAGCTACACTGTTTTTATTATTTAGATCGCCCTGCAACAGCCGTATGGTCAGCCCAATGAGCAAGTCATTATTCACACATCAATTCCGCCTTGGAATATTGTTCATTGGCTTGCTCCTGTTGGCAGTCAACACCACCCATGCTCAAACCGACAAAGAAAACCAAACCCGCCAGCAAATAAAACTGTTAGATGGCAAAATGAAGCAGCTGCGCGCCATGCTTAGCGGCTTTAAGAGCGAACGATCAGATCTGCAAACTTCACTGCAAAAAGCTGAGGTGGATATTGGCAAAGTGCAAAAAAATATCCGCAACATTCAACAGCAACTGCAACAAGAGCAAAACGAACTGGCAAAACTCCAGCAAAAACGCAAATCACTGAATAGCGCGAAAGCTGAACAGCAAAAATTTATCGGTCAGCAAATAGTCGCGGCCTACCAAGTGGGCCAACAGAAGAAAATCAAAGTTCTGCTGAATCAAGAACAGCCTGACAAAATCAGCCGCGCCCTGACTTACTACAACTATTTTAATCAGGCGCGCTCGGAGCAAATTGATAATTACATCGGCATTATCAGTGAAATTAATACTATTGAGCCGCGGATTATTGAAAAAACCAACAGCCTGAATCAGGCCAAGAACCAGCTAAGCTCTGCCCATACGGCTTTGCTAACAAGTAAAAAAGAACGAGAAAATAATCTCGCTAAAATTAATTCTGCGATCAAAAATAATGACCAGCGACTGAGTCAAATGAATAAGGATCGCAGCGAGCTGGAAAAACTATTAGCCGCAGTGGAACAAACTCTGGCCAATATCAGTATTCCCAGTGAGTACCAACCGTTTCATAGCTTAAAAGGTCGCTTGCCTTGGCCCGTTGCCGGAAAACCCAGCAACCGTTTTGGCCGCCTACGCAATGGCACCAATCTGCAGTGGCAGGGCATATCTATCCCTGGTAATGAAGGCAGCATTGTCAAAGCGATTCACCATGGCCGGGTCGTGTTTGCGGATTGGCTCAGGGGCTCAGGTTTACTGGTGATTATCGATCACGGCGATGGCTATATGAGTTTATATGCACACAACCAAAGCCTGCTAAAAGAGACCGGCGACTGGGTGAACCCCGGTGATGTCATTGCCACTGTCGGTAATAGTGGCGGTCAACGGCAAGCAGGACTCTATTTTGAAATCCGCCATCAAGGCAAACCCACCAACCCGGCGCTGTGGTGCAAACGTGGCTAAGTGCTATCTTTCGGCTAAATCTCGTAACTAGCGCAACTTTTACCCCTAACACCACCTCTGAAAGCAGGGTACAATCGAAAAATTACGTTCACCTAGTGACACCTAATTAGCAAGGGAGCCGTCAGGCACACGCAATGACTTTATCGATCAAACAACTCTTATTGCCTATCACTTTAGGCTTGATTTTAGGCAGCTCCAGCCTGCTTAGTGTTGCCCAGCAATCTGACGATGCGGAAGAAACCGAAAATCAACAAGAAATGGGGCGCCTACCGTTAGACGAATTGCGCACCTTTGCTGATGTGTTCAACCATATTCGTATCAGCTATGTAGAAGAAATTGACGACAAAACCCTGCTTGAGAATGCTATTCGCGGCATGCTCACAGGTCTGGACCCTCACTCCACCTATCTCGACGCCAAATCTTTTGATGATCTACAAGTCAGCACTTCTGGCGAATTCGGCGGCCTTGGCCTGGAAGTCGGGATGGAGAATGGCTTTGTTAAAGTTATTTCTCCCATCGACGGCACCCCCGCAGAAAAAGCGGGCATTGAGAGTGGTGACTTAATCATTCAACTGGATGATAAACCCGTTAAGGGGTTGTCGCTGAACGATGCCGTTAATCTGATGCGCGGTAAAAAAGGCAGTGATATCGAGCTAACCATCATTCGCGAAGGGGTCAACCAACCCTTCGATGTCACTATTACCCGCGACACCATTAAGGTCGTTAGTGTGCGCAGCAAAACGCTGGAAGCAGGCTTTGGCTACATCCGTATTGCACAGTTTCAAAGCAAAACCGGTGAAGAGTTCCGCACCGCCTTAGCCAAACTTCAGAACAAAAACAGTACCATGAAAGGTCTGGTATTAGACCTGCGCAACAACCCTGGTGGTATCTTGCAAGCTTCTGTTGAAGTAGCAGACAGCTTACTGGAGGAAGGCCTGATCGTTTATACCGAGGGTCGCTTGAATGATGCGCATTCGGAATATTCAGCCACACCCAATGATATGTCTAAAGGTATTCCCGTGGTGGTATTGATCAATGGTGGTTCAGCTTCAGCGTCAGAAATCGTAGCTGGCGCCCTGCAGGATCATCGCCGTGCGGTAATCATGGGCACCGATAGCTTTGGAAAAGGCTCAGTACAAACGGTAGTGCCGCTATCAGAGAAACACGCTATCAAATTAACTACCGCCCGCTATTTCACCCCTAATGGCCGATCTATTCAAGCGCAGGGCATCATTCCAGACATTATTATTGAGCGCGCCAAAGTAGAAACCATTAAATCCCGTGGCCGCATTACCGAAGCCGATCTGCAAGGCCATTTAAGCAATGGCGATGGTGACGAAAGTAACAGCAAAAGCAGAGAGGAAAACATCAAGCCTTCGCTTTTCAACACTGACAATCAGCTATACGAAGCCCTGACGCTGCTAAAAGGCCTACATATACTTAGCCACAATAAAACGCAGGTGATGAATCCAGTAACAGCAAAACCTGAAACACTCTAACTAACAGTATTGTCATTGTGGGCCTAACTATTCACCTTAGCTCCAAACTGCGAGCTATATACCTAAGTACTTGCCGGCAATTACCCGCGATGATGATCGTGGTAATTGCTTTTATGGCCAGCCATCCGGCTGCTAGCCTTGAAACTCAACCCAGCACCGCACGAATAGTAATAATCATTGATGATATGGGTAACAGTCTGGAGCTGGGGCAGCGCGCTATCGCTCTACCAGGCCCTATCAATTACGCTTTTCTTCCTTACAGTAAATATGCTGCAACCCTTGCCGACCATGCACATCAGCAGCAAAAAGAGATATTGCTTCATTTGCCTATGAGCAATCTCAATAGCTACGCCACAGGCCCGGGAACACTGACAGCGGCGATGCAGCAACAACAATTTCTACTAACGCTGCAACAAGATCTCGCCTCTATCCCCCATATCCGCGGGGTGAATAACCACATGGGAAGCTTATTGACCCAATTACAACAACCCATGGACTGGTTGATGCAAGAACTGAAGGAGCAACAGCTCTATTTTCTCGATAGCCGCACCACGCCGCGTACGGTGGCAGAATCCCGCGCCAAAGCTCATAATATTCCCCACTTGCGCCGGGATGTCTTTCTAGACAATGATCGCCGAGGCGCCGCCATTGCTGAACAGTTTTCCCGCCTAATCAAGCTAGCCAAGCTCCAGGGCCAAGCGGTAGCTATTGGCCACCCTTACCCGGAAACCTTAAGCTTCCTGGAAAAAGCCTTACCTAAACTCCAGCAGCAGCAAGTGCAATTAGTGCACGCATCTGAAATCGTTAGATAGCCTCGCCACAACCAACAAAAAGGCCTTAAGCCCAATTTTAATAACTCTTTTAGCGATAAAGCTCTACTTCATATAAGAAGAATGTAATAAAACCCTTCCAAAAAAACAAAATAACGCTAAACTGTATAAAACCAAGAAGAGCCTAAAGGCCATAGAGACAGATGAATAGCATGACGATCAATAGAGACGGGGAAGCAGGTGGCACACCTATGCGCTCCGACCGTTTTTTTGCCGCGCAAGGCGAATGGTTTTTCTCTACCAGAGAAGGGTCACCCATTGGTCCCTTTGAAGATAAAGATGATGCGCGCAACGGCTTAAAAGATTTTATCGAATTTATGTCTTTGGCTGAGCCCAAGACTTTATCGCGGCTCTATGCAGCACTGACTGATTAAACAAACCTTCCAATAAAAAAGCCTGCACATTGCAGGCTTTTTTATTGCATTATAATCAACACCATAATTGATTAATTACACCCTCACTTCTATTCCTTGCTCCGCCATATAACGTTTTGCCTCAGGGACAGTAAATTCGCCGAAGTGAAAAATACTTGCTGCCAATACTGCGTCGGCACCACCTTCAACAACGCCATCCACCAAATGTTGTAAATTACCGACTCCGCCAGAAGCTATCACCGGAATGGGTACAGCATCACTAATCGCTCGCGTTAGTGCCAAATCAAAACCTTTTTTTGTGCCATCGCCATCCATACTGGTTAGCAGTATTTCACCCGCACCGTACGCTGCCATTTTTACCGCCCACTCTACGGCATTAATACCGGTTGGTTTGCGGCCACCGTGAGTGAAAATTTCCCACCGATTATTTTCGCCTGCTGCACTGACTTTTTTGGCATCTATCGCCACCACAATACACTGCGCGCCAAATCGTTCTGATGCCGCACGCACAAAATCCGGGTTAGTGATTGCAGCCGAATTAATACCCACTTTATCAGCCCCCGCATTCAACATAGTTCTAATATCTTCAACGGTCCGAATACCACCACCCACGGTTAACGGAATAAAAACTTCCGCCGCAATTTTTTCTACCATATGCACAGTAGTATCACGACCTTCATGAGTTGCGGTGATATCTAAAAAAGTTATCTCATCCGCCCCCTGTTCATTGTAACGCTTGGCAACTTCAACCGGGTCGCCAGCATCGCGAATATCAACAAAGTTAATACCTTTTACCACGCGTCCACTCTCGACATCGAGACAGGGTATGATTCGTTTGGCTAAGCCCATACAATTTTTCTCTTCAAATATTCTATGCCACCAAGCTCAGTTTAACTGTTAGACGCCTGATCACAATAACGTTGCGCCTCGGCAACATCGAGCGTACCTTCATATATTGCGCGACCAGTAATAGCACCGAGAATGCCTTCCGAGGCCATCGCCTGCAGCGCTTTAATATCTTCCATATTGGTAATGCCACCCGAGGCGATAACCGGAATTGAAGAGGCCTGCGCCATGGCAACTGTTTGCTCTACATTAACACCCTGCATCATCCCGTCGCGGGCAATGTCGGTATAAACGATTGACTCAACACCATCCTGCTCAAATCGCTTCGCCAATTCTGTAGCTTTAATATCTGACACCTCCGCCCAACCATCCGTTGCCACCAAACCCTCTTTAGCATCAAGACCAACAATTATATGACCGGGAAACGCCTTACACGCTGCCGTTACAAATGATGGTTCTTTTACTGCTTTAGTACCAATAATTAAATACTGCACACCCGCCGTAATATAATGCTCAATAGTGTCTAAATTTCGAATGCCGCCGCCAATTTGAATAGGCAGGTCTGGATAAGCGCGAGCAATTGCCGTGACCGCATCACCGTTAATTGGCTTGCCATCAAACGCGCCATTCAAATCCACCAGATGCAAACGACGAGTCCCCGCTGCCACCCAGCGTGCCGCCATTTGTACCGGGTCGTCACCGTAGACGGTTGAATCATCCATGACGCCCTGCTTTAACCGTACACAAGCACCATCTTTTAAATCAATTGCGGGAATTATTAACATAATTTTTTAACCATTAATCTGTTTAATTGTGAAACACGCAAAGCACTTACAAAGTAAATCAGCTCTGGCCGTCCCACTGCATAAAGTTGCCAAGTAAGGTCAGACCAGCCGTACTACTTTTTTCCGGGTGACACTGCACGGCAAAAACATTGTCGTGATAAAGCGCGGCGTGAATTTTTTTACCGTAGTCGGCAGTGCCTGCCACCAATGCGGGGTTTTCAGTATGAACATAAAAGCTATGTACAAAATAAAAACGGCTATCTTGTTCGATACCTGCCCATAAAGGGTGCTCAATAGTTTGATGCAATTGATTCCAACCCATATGCGGTACTTTTAATTTATTGCCACTGACATCAGTTAGCGGGTTTCCAAAAAATTTAACCTCACCGGGAAACATGCCCAAACAATCCACACCACCGTTTTCTTCACTGCGATTCATAAGCGCCTGCATACCTACACAAATCGCCAGCAGTGGTTTGGACTTGGCCACTTCGGCGACAACCTGATCCACTTCCGCGCGCAAAATTTCCGCCATACAATCGCGAATAGCGCCAACACCAGGGAAAATCACCCTATCGGCTTTCATTATTGTGGAGGCATCACCGGTCACCACCACTTCGATATTTTTATCAAGACGGTTGGCGACATGTTCCAGCGCGCTGGCAACGGAATGCAAATTTCCCATGCCATAATCAATCACAGCAACGGTGCTTTTGCTCATAAGAAAATCTCAAGTACAATCAGAAATAACCGGCGCTTGCTGACAAACGCCGGTGTTAGTTTTACAGGCTACCTTTGGTAGACGGCATTATTCCAGCCATGCGCTCGTCCGCAGTTAACGCCATTCGCAATGCGCGGCCAAATGCCTTGAATACGGTCTCAGCCTGATGGTGAGTATTTTTGCCACGCAAATTATCGACATGCAACGTCACTTTGGCGTGATTGATAAAGCCCTGAAAAAACTCAATAAACAAATCGACATCAAAGCCACCCACCGTCCCACGGGTAAACGGCACATGCCACTCAAGACCAGGGCGACCGGAAAAATCAATCACTACCCGTGACAGCGCCTCATCCAGCGGAACATAAGCGTGCCCATATCGCGCCATCCCTTTTTTATCACCAACCGCCTGATTAAAAGCCTGTCCCAACGTAATACCAATATCTTCCACCGTGTGGTGGGCATCGATATGCAAATCACCCTTGGCAGTTATATTCATATCAATCAACCCATGGCGGGCAATTTGATCCATCATGTGGTCAAGGAAGGGAACGCCGGTATCGAACTTAGCCACGCCCGTGCCATCGAGGTTAATCGACACAGTAATTTGTGTTTCCAGGGTATCGCGGCTAATGGTAGCTTTACGCTCCGCCATGCTATTTCTCCAAAGGCTTTCAAAGGTAAACAATCAGCGCCGCAGCTTTCGCGCAGCAAATTGGGTATTATAGGAAAAGCGCCGACGCATTACATCTATTGATAGCGCTTCAACCCCATAAGCAGCGATAAAAATACTGACAATGCCCGTTATTTTCGACATTCGACCCAAACAGCAGCGCCACGCCCACAACGCGTCAAAGAAAACCTCCCACTTGGCCGCCCCCATGACTGATCAGCGCCTCGCTATCGACCTCAGTCAACGCGCACTGCAATGGTTTGATCACTCGGGCCGCAAAGACCTGCCCTGGCAAAAAGACATCAACCCCTACCGCGTATGGGTGTCTGAAATCATGCTGCAACAAACCCAGGTGACCACAGTCATCCCTTATTTTCAGCGATTTATGCAGGAGCTTCCCACTGTGCAAGACCTTGCTGCTGCCGAGGAAGATCGGGTGCTGCACCTTTGGACCGGCTTAGGTTATTACTCTCGCGCTCGAAATTTACATAAAACGGCAAAGACTGTCTGTGAACAGCTCAACGGGCAGTTTCCTAACACCGTCGATCAGCTGTGCGACCTACCGGGCATCGGTCGCTCCACTGCCGGCGCTATTGTCTCTATTGCCTTCCAGCTACCAGCCACCATTCTCGACGGCAATGTCAAACGGGTATTAGCACGCTTTCACGCCGTAGCAGGCTGGCCGGGTAAAGGCGAAGTCATGAACCGCCTATGGCAAATCGCAGAAGCCCACGCCCCTCAAACCCGTGTTGCCGATTACAGTCAAGTGATGATGGATTTAGGTGCAACACTTTGCACCCGCAGCAAGCCTGCATGCGGTATATGCCCGCTAAAGCAAGATTGCCTAGCCCGAATACAAGGCAATCCGCAAGACTACCCGGGTAAAAAGCCTAAAAAAATTCTGCCCGTCAAAACCGCTCAGATACTAATTATTAAAAACCCCGCAGGTGAATTACTGTTAGAGAAACGGCCTCCCAGTGGTATTTGGGGGGGGTTATGGGTATTTCCGCAACTGGATAGTGAGGCCGACCCCAGCGACTATTGCCAGCAACATTTCGGTAAAACTGCCGTCAAAATTGAGCGCTGGCCACACTTTCGGCACACCTTTAGCCACTACCATTTCGATATGACCCCAATCATCATCCAACTGCAAAAGACACCGTCTATAGCCATGGAAGCCAATCAACGGCTCTGGTATAACAGACAACAACCGGTAGAGATCGGCTTGGCAGCACCCATTAAAAAATTGCTAGCCAAACTCGACTAAGCCTTAAATAAACTTCTATACCTTAATAAACTCGCCACTGGAATTCCCATGTCACGTACTGTTTTCTGCAAAAAATACCAACAAGAGCTGGAAGGCTTAACCGCGCCGCCCTACCCGGCCCCAAAGGACAGGCGATCTACGACACTATCTCCAAGCAAGCCTGGGGGGAGTGGCAAGCCCACCAAACCATGCTCATCAACGAGCGTCAACTCAATATGATGGACCCAGAAGCCCGCCAGTTCTTACAACAGGAAATGGATAAATTTATGGCCGGCGAAGATTACGCCAAAGCCGAAGGCTATGTTCCCGATACCGATAAATAAGCCTATGACTACGGCTTGACTAAGCGCCGATGAAGCTGTTTAATACGCGCCTCTTGTGACTTGGGTCGTTGATTATTTTTTATCCACTCTACACAAGGCTGTTTGCCCGGTTAGCTCAGTCGGTAGAGCAGGGGATTGAAAATCCCCGTGTCCGTGGTTCGATTCCGCGACCGGGCACCATTATTCTTAAGTAAACCCGCATTTGGCAACGACTGCGGGTTTTCTTTTGCCCGACGAAATCATCGAACCACTGTGGTTAGATTCATTCACCACATCCATGTGGTTCACCCTGCGGGCAACCTGCGGTTGTGTTAAACGGCTCCTGCCGTTTAATCCGCGACCGGGCACCATTATTCTTAAGTAAACCCGCATTTGGCAACGACTGCGGGTTTTCTTTTGCACGACGAAATCATCGAACCACTGTGGTTAGATTCATTCACCACATCCATGTGGTTCACCCTGCGGGCAACCTGCGGTTGTGTTAAACGGCTCCTGCCGTTTAATCCGCGACCGGGCACCATTATTCTTAAGTAAACCCGCATTTGGCAACGACTGCGGGTTTTCTTTTGCACGACGAAATCATCGAACCACTGTGGTTAGATTCATTCACCACATCCATGTGGTTCACCCTGCGGGCAACCTGCGGTTGTGTTAAACGGCTACTGCCGTTTAATCCGCGACCGGGCACCATTATTCTTAAGTAAACCCGCATTTGGCAACGACTGCGGGTTTTCTTTTGCCTGACGAAATCATCGAACCACTGTGGTTAGATTCATTCACCACATCCATGTGGTTCACCCTGCGGGCAACCTGCGGTTGTGTTAAACGGCTACTGCCGTTTAATCCGCGAGAGATCGTGGCGGATGCAACAAGCACCTATATGGCCGATAGCTAGCAGAAGCACCAGCCGACGAACAGAAAACTAGGTAACGACCCACTTTTAGCTTTTTATAGACACTACACAAACATCCTTAAGGTATTACAACAGCACCTAAATGACATACTGGAAGCTATTAACGGCGTGCTTTGGCAGCAAGTTTAGCTATGGCAGGCAATATACATACAGAAAATGACAGTTTGCAAACACAAGATATCTTCATGTTTAAATTAATACAAAAAATCGCCATATTTTATTGATATGACGATACAATCGACATACCCTCTCCATGTGTCGAAAAAAGAAGAGAATTTAAACATGCCATGGCAACCCGACCAGCCCTATAACGACATTCCTCATTTGCCGCCCACCATAGAGCTTGAAACACCGGTGGTATTAAAAGCCTGTATTGAAGCCAGAGTGGCATTGGCCGAGCTCAAGCAAGCAGGAGAATTACTGCCAAATCAGGGGCTGCTCATCAACATGCTACCCCTGCTTGAGGCGAAAGACAGTTCTGAAATTGAGAACATCCTAACGACCAGTGATCGCCTGTTTCAATACTCAGATAGCGGCACCTCAGCCGATCCAGCCACCAAAGAGGCATTGCGCTACCGCACAGCACTCTACGAAGGCTTCCTGGGTATTCGTGAACGGCCGCTGTGCGCCAATACCGCCATTGCCATTTGCTCGCAAATTAAAGATGCCCAGATGGATGTGCGCAAAGTACCGGGCACTGTGATCGCTAATCAAACAAGCAAAGAAATTATCTATACCCCACCAGTAGGGGCAGCGCACATTCGCGACTTACTGAGTAACTGGGAGACATTTCTGCATGCGCAAGACGATTTGGACCCATTGGTAAAAATGGCCGTATCGCATTATCAATTTGAAGCAATACACCCCTTTACCGACGGCAATGGGCGCACAGGGCGAATTCTCAATGTGTTGTACCTCATTGAACAGCAACTGCTCACGCTGCCCATTTTGTATTTAAGCCGCTACATTTTGCAGAAAAAAGCCGATTATTACCGCCTACTCAACAAAGTGACCAGCGATGCCGACTGGCAAAGCTGGATACTGTACCTGTTAGATGCTGTTACCCAAATGTCGCGCTGGACCACGCAAAAAATCAAGCAGGTGCGCTACCTGAACGAACATACCAGCCAACATATTCAGCAAAGCCTGCCCAAAATATACAGCCATGAATTAGTACAACTTATTTTCGAACTGCCTTATTGCCGTATTCAAAATCTGGTAGAGCGTAATATTGCCAAGCGCCAAACGGCCTCCAGCTACTTAAAACAACTGGTCGATATTGGCGTGCTCGAAGAGCTGGCATCGGGCAAAGAAAAACTCTTTGTTCATCCACAGCTGATGAGCTTATTCACCTATGAAAATTACCAAATCGTGCCCTACTTTGCTGAAAAAACCCCTGAATAAAATCTCTAAGGCCCAGTTACCCCAATATTAATTATTAACGCGCCACTCAGCAGATTGACGGTACTTATATAAAGCCAACTGAATCACCCCCCTTAGAATACAAGGCTGAATCAAACGTTGGGGAGACACGACCAGCACCATTATTCTTAAGTAAACCCGCATTTGGCAACGACTGCGGGTTTTCTTTTGCCCGACGAAATCATCGAATCACCGTGGTTAGATTCATCCACAGCCCTTTCCGTTAATCCTTATTAATACCAAAAATAGCGGTTAATTTCTCACAGTCATTATGACGCACCGATGCTAGTTTACATAACAGACTAATCGTTGTAAGGAAGGATACCCAGAATGATTACCGCAGATGAGCTCAATAATTATCAGAATAGTCTTTTTGAAGACCGGCGTCATGGCAGCATTTCAGCAGAAAAACTGAATCACCCCTGCCGACGTCGAACATTTGGTCAAACCGATACCGCTCCCTGGTGGCTGAAAGTGGATTACGTTTCTCAACACCTGAAGGCTGTACCTCGGGCCGATAAAAACAGCGAATAGTAATAAAATCCTGCTGTTGTTATTCATATTGATTTAGTCAACCGCCATATTTTTTAAAAAATTTCTGTTACTATACTGACCATGGCAGCGTGACCTGCGTAGTAATAAATACAATATGTTTATGGGATACTAGGAGTGGAAGAATCTAAACCCTCGATCTTTAGTGATCGCCGCGGCAAGAATAATCGCCGAAATCAAAATATTTCTATACCATCCGGGCTAGATCGGCGAGAAGAGCGCTGCGGCTGCCGTCGCAACCGCAGCTTTAATGCGATCCCTTGGTGGTTAAGTGTGGATTATGCGGAAGAATTAATTAGCGAAAAATTATTACCAGCAACCCCTGATACTGAGCTTAAACCTAAAGACCAGTTCAAGAAAAAATAGAGCCGACCCTGTATTGAATAGGTCAATTAGACCGAACGCTATTAGCGATTCAATTCATTAAAAAATATTTTTCGGCTATGAATCATTTCTTTATAGGTTTGTAGCATTGAAAAATCCACCGCCGCCGAACCCGCCTCCAGCACTTTCATTTGCTTTTCAAGTTCGACCAATTCTTCCAGAAGTTTTTCTTTTACAGGTTTGATATTTTGCAGACTTACACCGCCAGCAGTTTCATACCGAGATTGTGGCCGATTAAGATCCAGCGAACCGATTGCTTGCTTCATTTTAAATGCCCCTACCCTAACATGAGAGAGTAACGCCTATAGCCTTTGCCCAAAGAGGCAAAAGTTGGGTTCACTCTTTCTGGTATTTAACGTCGTGTCTTGAAAACAACCGCTCCTGCTATCGAGACTATTGTTGTTATATCGATACTAAGCCGATTATTAGGAGGCATAGTGATACTGAGCAACACCCCTAAGATCCTCCTTCTACCGAGGAAAAACAAGCCTGCAACGGATAATTTTTCCAATAACCAGGTTTTAAAACCGGAAAGATCTAAAGACCGAATGGTGTAAGACGATTTAGTTTCAACGCTAGTTTTTACCCTAATCGGCCTTGTCAGAACACCAGCGGCGCAAACTGACTGATAAAAACAATAATTACCATTCTAACACCCCAACAAAACGGTAAAAAAACTACAACCTGCAAGCACAAACAGAAGACTGTCAGCGATAAGCACCTACGTCAGAGCCAGTGCTACTGAAAACAGCAAAAAACGCTTACCCTAAATTTGTCTGGCGCCCCAAGCCATTGAAAGTGTTGAATTTAATCATTATTTAACAAACAAACACCCACTCTACTTAACAAAGCAGTGCTACCCCTGCATAATTGCCAGCCGCAATTAACAGCACCTTTACAGAGCTCGCCAGCGTGCAAGCCAACACCTTCAACCAGGTAGTACCCCATGATTAACTGGCAAATCATCGACACCGTTCTACTTGATATGGATGGCACCTTGCTGGATCTGCATTTTGATAATTATTTTTGGCTGCACCATCTTCCACAACGCTATGCTGCTATTCATCAGCTGGATGAAGCACATAGCCGTGAGCAGTTAATCACCCGGCTAGAGCGGGAACGAGGAACGCTAAACTGGTACTGTCTGGACTATTGGTCCGAACAATTACAGCTCGATATCCCTGCATTAAAGCGCGAAATTCAACATATGATTGCAATTCGACCCTTTGTACTTGAGTTTTTGCAGCAACTCAAAGCCAGTAACAAAGACGTCATACTGGTAACGAATGCGCACCGCAAAGGGCTGGATATCAAAATGAGTCGTACGGGTCTAAGCGATTTATTTGATCAAATTGTAGTTTCCCATGACTTTCGTGCACCCAAAGAAGACCGCAATTTCTGGAAGCACATGCGTAGCAGCCACCCCTTTGACCCCGCCAAAACCTTATTGATTGACGACAACGCTAGCGTGCTAGAATCAGCCCAGCAATATGGAATCAAACATTTACTCACGCTATTACAACCTGATAGCAAGCAGGCCAAGCGACAACAGACGCACTTCCCTGGTATCCATCACTTTGATGAAATTATGCCGATTACGGATATCCGGCCAGCTCATTGAATACCTTGACTACCAAGCGAAGAGAGACGTTTACTTACAACGACTGCAGCCAAAAAACAGACCGTGACTGACAACACCCAACACAGCGCTCACCCCTTTCCCGTCGCCAAAGTAAGGCTGGATAAATGGCTGTGGGCGGCACGTTTTTATAAAACCCGCAGCTTGGCCAAACAAGCAATAGAAGGCGGCAAAGTCCACTACAACGGTGCTCGCAGCAAAGTCAGCAAAGAAGTAGAAATTGGCGCCATGCTAAACCTGCGTTTGGGCTGGGATGAAAAAGAAGTTGAAGTCATTGCCCTCTCAGACCAGCGCCGTGGCGCCGAATACGCAGTATTACTCTACGCCGAGACTGCAGACAGCATCAATAAACGCGAAGCCAATGCCGGCCAACGCAAGGCATTGCGCGGGCTTGGCGTAATTTCCGCCGAACGCCCTAACAAAAAACAGCGGCGACAAATTCACCGTTTTAAAAATCAACGCCAACAAGAACAACAGCAGGAATAACCCCAATATGAGCGACCAGTTACAGCGCTTTATTTTTGATGATACCGATATCCGTGGCGAACTTAGTCGACTGGACCAGAGTTACCACGATAGTTTGAATACCCATCAATATCCTGAGGTTGTCGCCCAACTGATAGGTGAATTTCTTGCTGCCGTCGCCCTGCTAAGTGCCACACTTAAATTTGAAGGCACTCTTACTTTACAAGCGCGCAGCGATGGCGAGATCCCATTAATCATGGCTGAAGCGACTTCAGAAAATGACCTGCGCGCTATTGCCCGAGGTGCAGAAGACGCCCGCAGTAATGATTTCAAAACGCTGTTAGCTAATGGCCAATTAAGCATCACCATCGAACCTAAACAGGGCAAGCGCTATCAGGGTATTGTTAGCCTTGATGGCGCTAATCTAGCGGAATGCCTGGAAGGCTACTTTCAGCAGAGCGAGCAACTGTCTACACGGATATGGTTAAGCTGCGATCATCAGCAAGCAGCTGGCATGTTGCTACAGGAGTTACCCGCCAGCCACAACATCAACCCGGAACAGCGTCAGCAACAGTGGCAGCACCTCACTCAACTTGCCGATACCATCACCGCAGCCGAGCTGCTTGCGCTACCTTTCGACCAGATACTGTACCGGCTCTATCATCAAGAGCAGGTACGCATCTTTGACCCCACCCCGCTGCAATTCAAATGCAGCTGCTCTGAACAGCGGACCCTGAGCGCGCTGCGCACCCTCGGTCAGCAAGAACTCACAGAAATTATTGCCGACCAGGGCAGTATTGAGATCCATTGTGAGTTCTGTCACCAGCATTATCAGTTTGCCCAACCAGATATAGACAAGCTGTTTCAAGCCACGGTGCATTAACAGACTGGCTGTCAACAACCCTTACGGGCTGTGGCTCCCAGCGTATTCGTCTTGTAGTTTTACTACCTAAAAAGTCCGGCAAAATGCCATAAAGGGGTTAGCTTACGCTCCGCTTTTTTGCCATAATGGCGCGCCTCGGAAGACTGGCTACGGTGGAGTTCCGTTTAATCTAACCGATGACAAAACGATCAATTAATAAAGCCAGCCCGGACACGACACTAGGACCACTAGACAGGAAAACAGCACGCATGACCACACACAGTAATTTATCTGCCTCCGCACTAATCGAGCAGGCACTCATACGCGGCGAAGGCCAACTCACCGATACCGGCGCACTTTACATTACCACAGGTAAACGCACTGGCCGTTCTCCAGCCGACCGCTTTGTGGTACAAGAGCCCTCAACCGCTGACGCGATTGACTGGGGTTCAGTAAACCGTCCTTTTGATGCAGACAAATTTGATGCGCTGTGGAATCGTGTAGAAGATTATTTATCACAAAAAGATCGTTTTCTGGCAACACTGCATGTTGGGGCGCATGACGACCACTATATTCCTGTCCAGGTTAATACCGAAACCGCCTGGCAAGGTTTGTTCGCCCACAATATGTTTATCCGCCCAGAAAAATACAACCCCAAGTCTAAAGAAGAGTGGACCATCCTTAACGTAGCCAGTTTTGAATGCGAGCCCGAGCGCGATGGTACTAATTCTGATGGTGTAGTGCTGGTCAACTTCGCCCAACGCAAAGTATTACTTGCTGGCATGCGCTATGCCGGTGAAATGAAAAAAGCCATGTTCTCAGTACAAAACTTCCTGTTGCCTGAAAAAGATGTAATGCCAATGCACTGCTCTGCCAACGTCGATGAGGCAGGTAATACGACGCTATTCTTTGGCTTGTCCGGCACCGGTAAAACCACCCTTTCTGCAGACCCTGCTTGTTACTTGATTGGTGATGACGAGCACGGCTGGGGCAAAGGCGCGGTCTTTAATATTGAAGGCGGCTGTTACGCTAAAACGATTAACCTGAGCCAGGAAAACGAACCGATTATATGGGATGCCATTCGCTTCGGCGCCATCGTTGAAAACGTAGTACTGGATGACAATCGCACTGCTGACTATGACGATACCTCTTTAAGCGAAAACGGCCGCTGCTCTTATCCTTTAGAGCATGTTGAAAAGCGCGTGATCGCTAACGCAGCTGGCGAACCAAAAACGGTTATCTTCCTGACCTGTGATGTTTCCGGGGTATTACCTCCGGTTTCTATCCTGTCCAAAGAAGCCGCAGCTTTTCATTTTCTATCTGGCTATACCGCGCGCGTTGGCTCCACTGAGATCGGTGCAGAAGCCGGTATCCACCCAACATTCTCTACCTGTTTTGGTGCCCCGTTTATGCCTCGTCCAGCGGGCGAATATGCCGAACTGTTGATGAAACGAATTGAAGACTTTGATTCTCAAGTCTATCTGGTTAACACCGGTTGGACTGGTGGTTCCGGTGGCGAAGGTGGCAAAGGTTCACGCTTCCCGATTCCAGTGACCCGCGCGATCGTCTCTGCCGCGCAAAATGGTTCCTTAATCGACGCTGAAACCGAACACCTTGACGCACTGAATCTCACTATTCCGAAAGCGATTGCTGGCGTTGATGATAAGTATATCAACCCCCGTAAAGCCTGGAATAACGACGCAGCGTATGATGAACAAGCGACTAAACTGGCCAATCTGTTTCAGGACAATATCAAGAAGTTTGATGTCTCTGACGCCATTATTAGTGCTGGTCCCAAAGCCTGATCAAGCGTACCAAACATAAAGGGGTGGCTTTAAAAGCCACCCCTTTTTTTGTATCTATACATTTCATAATCAACGCTAAAAAATATCTACTCCATCATCCGCTTTCGGCCCAAACAACAACTTGCCTGCCGCCACTAACTCTTCGAAACTATTCGATTGATTACGACCATTCTGCTTACTGAAATAAAGCGCCCTGTCAGCCTGAGTAATAATTGAAGACACATTTTCCTGATCGGTAATTTGCACAAAACCGATGCTAACAGTGACTGACAAATCCTGTGGAAACCGATGACTTGCCACCGCATCACAAAAACGCTGACAAGCAGCCTTGGCTTGTAGACCATCCTCAACTTGTAACAACACTAAAAATTCTTCGCCACCGTAGCGAAAACAATTGTCCACATCACGAAAAGTCTCTTTCATTAACTGCGCCAATAAAATCAATACTTCATCACCAAATAAATGCCCATGATTATCATTAATGATCTTGAATCGGTCGATATCTATCACCGCTAACCAATAGTCGGGCTCCTTCCTACGCCGCCCTGCTACCGGCCCAGTATGGTTAATAATATTATTAATTTTCTGGTCAAGCGTAGCCCGGTTAAGCAAACCCGTCAGATGATCGTGAATATGCTCTTTAACCAGCGATAAAAAATTGGAATATATATGTAGTAGGCCATGGGTTAATTCCGACTGCTCGTCATCAAGCTTTATACATTCCTGTACCAAAACCTCCACGCCTAACTCACCCTGAATACGCAACGGAATAACCACCGTCACACCATGATCCGATTCCGATTTAATCGCCTGCCTGGACTCAATCGATTGGCGCATAATTACCATCAACGGCTCGGATATTTCTGCTGAGCTTGATATTTCCGGCTTGATAGCCTCTACCAACAACTCCACGTCCAGCCCGTCTTGTTTCCATTTCACATCATAAAGACGGTGACCATAACTCGGCACCAATTCCAGCAAGGTATTGACCAGACTTTGCTGAATGAGCTTGCGATCACGAAAGCCCGTCAACCGCTCCAGCCCGTCGACTACTTTTTGTGTAGACATATCTACTCTGCGTTAAATTTTCAGTGGATTAACCTTATGAAATATAGCGATTTATTATCCAATGTGACAATAAATTGTACAACCGGGAATAATTTTTCTTTGGAATAAGTACAAATGCCAATTTTGCCCCTAAAAACGTCTATAGTAAGATACAGCTAAAATTAAGAAAGCAGAATCATCTGCCTAATAACAATAAATCGCTCCCAGATACGTTAACAAAGAGTAGCAGCTTGAGTAACGATACCGTATTAAAAATCAGTTGTGATCGACTTTCTCTGGGCATGAAGGTTGTGGAGCTAGACCGCCCCTGGGTGGAATCACCCTTTACCGTACACGGCTTTCGCATAACCACTGAAGCGGAGATAAGCAAGCTTAAAGCCAGCTGCAAGTATGTGTATGTCGCGGCCAAAGCCAAGAAAACAGAAATTTCGGCTAAAAACCTTAAACGTCAGGCTTATAACAATACCCAATCATTCCAACAGGCCTTACCACAGGCTAAAAGTGCTCACCGTCAAGCCAAAAGCGTCGTCAAAGGGTTTTTCAAAAACCTAGAGCTAGGCCAAACCTTCGAAACCTCTGTCGCCAAAAAAGCGGTAAAACAATGCGTTGATAGTGTAATCGCCAATCAAGAAGCCATGATGTGGTTAGGGCTATTAAAAGACGTCGATGAATACACCGCACGGCATAGCCTGAATGTTGGCTTGCTTTCTATCATCCTGGGGCGTGCGGAAGGTTTATCTCCAGCGGACCTGGAGGTCGTTGGCCTCTGCGGCATGCTGCACGATATGGGAAAATCCAAAATACCGCTGGAAATCCTTAATAAAGAAGGGGCTTTCAGCGAGGAAGAATTCGACATTATGAAGACCCACACCACCCTGGGTTACGAAATTCTAACCGCCAAATCCGATATTACTGATGAAGTCGCTAATGTGGCTTATAGCCACCACGAAAGACTCAACGGTCGCGGCTACCCGCGAGCACTGCCGGCAGAGAAAATCTCCTACTTCAGCCGTATCGTCGCCATTGCTGACACCTATGATGCCATCACTAGCAAACGGGTTTATAGCCCGGCCAAAACCTCACTGGAAGGTTTACGCATTTTGATCGGCGCCAAAGGCAGTCATTATGATCCCATCCTGGTTGACCGCTTTGTCGAAGCAATTGGGATTTACCCCGCTGGTAGTGTCGCCGAAATGAGCAACGGTGAAATCGGCCTTATCCTGCCCTCGGCCATTGAACATCGCAATTCACCCAAAGTTTTGATCGTCAGAGGCAAGGATAAAAAGCCGTGTGACGAACGACAAATTGACCTCAGCCAGGAACCCACCGATGCCAATGGCAAGCTACTAAAAATTAACCATTTGCTATCCGATGACGCCTTCGGTATCGACCTAAAAAAATACCACGAACTTGGTACTGCCGAAGCCGGTTGAGAAACCACCAAATCGGTTAACAAAGCAGCAAAAAACACTTCCTTAGCAAAAAAATAATTGCATCACAAGCTGCCCAGCAGGCGCTGCTTTTTGCATAATAGCCCCCCATAAAAATTTGCGGTATCCAATCAACATGAGCAACCTCCTTTCTTCAATTTCGCAACAAATTGCCAATGAACTCAATGTAAAACCAGCACAGGTCACCGCTGCCATTGAGCTATTAGATGAAGGGGCCACCGTGCCATTTATTTCCCGCTACCGCAAAGAAGTGACCGGCGGTTTGGATGATACTCAAATGCGATCACTGGAAGATCGTTTGCGGTATTTACGCGAGCTGGAAGATCGTCGCGCAGCCATCCTTAAAAGCATTGGCGAACAGGAAAAATTAACCCCTGAATTACAGTCAGATATTCTTGCCGCCGACACCAAAAATCGTCTGGAAGATTTATACCTTCCCTACAAACCCAAGCGTCGCACCAAAGGCCAGATTGCGATTGAAGCAGGCTTGGAACCATTGGCAGACGCACTCTTCAATGACCCCGGTTTAGACCCGAACAACAAGCACAAACGTTTATCAATACTGAGCTAGGTATTGCCGATAGCAAAGCTGCTCTGGACGGTGCGAAATATATATTAATGGAACGCTTCAGCGAAGACGCCGACTTACTCGCCAAGTTGCGTAATTTTTTATGGCAGGAAGGTCAGCTCAGTTCGCGCATGGTTGATGGTAAAGAACAGGAAGGCAGTAAATTCAGCGATTATTTCGAGCACGACGAGCCACTCAAAACCACGCCATCGCACCGCGCCTTGGCTATGTTTCGCGGCCGCAATGAAGCCTTTCTAAATCTCGCCATTGTCACCGGCGACCCCGATGATAAAAATGCTCCGCAACCCCGATGATAAAAATGCTCCGCAACCCTGTGAAGCCATGATAGCCGAGCACTGGAATATAAGTGACCAAGGCCGGGCTGCCGATAAATGGCTGCGGGAAGTGGTACGCTGGACCTGGCGAATTAAGCTTTACACCCATCTTGAAACGGACTTGATGGGCAGTTACGTGAAAGTGCCGAACAGGAAGCTATCAGCGTTTTTGCCGGTCGGCCCCCGCTGGCCCCAAAGCCACCATCGGTTTGGATCCCGGCTTGCGCACCGGAGTGAAAGTCGCCGTGGTTGACGGCAATGGTAAAGTGTTAGATCACTGTGCCATTTACCCTACACCGCCACAAAATAAAATTGCTGAAGCTGCAGCAACCATTATCAAACTGGCGAAACAACATAATGTTGAATTAATTGCGATTGGCAACGGCACCGCCAGCCGCGAAACTGATCGTTTTGTTGGCGATATCATTAGCGCTCACCCTGAGCTTAAACTTAAAAAAGTAATGGTTAACGAAGCTGGCGCCTCTATTTACTCGGCCTCCGAATACGCAGCTAAAGAATACCCCGACTTGGACGTCACCATTCGCGGCGCAATTTCTATCGCCCACCGCTTACAAGACCCGTTAGCCGAGTTAGTAAAACTGGATCCTAAGTCTATCGGCGTAGGTCAATACCAACACGATGTATCGCAAACGCAACTAGCCCGATCACTGGATGCCGTGGTAGAAGATTGTGTAAACAGCGTTGGCGTCGATGTAAATACCGCCTCCAGCGCTTTGTTAAGTCGAGTCTCAGGATTAAACAGCACTATCGCCAACAATATTGTTGAGTTGCGAGATCAGCAAGGCTCGTTTAAAAATCGCGAAGAACTGAAAAAAGCTAAACGTTTTGGTGATAAAACCTTCGAACAAGCCGCCGGGTTTTTGCGTGTTGTGGGTGGCGATAACGCGCTGGATGCTTCCGCGGTACACCCGGAAAGTTATTCCATTGTAGAAAAAATCGTGCAACAAAGTCAGCGTGACATCAGCGCCATTGTAGGCGATAGTCAATTCTTGAAATCACTGGACCCAGCGAAATTTACTGATGAAAAATTCGGTTTACCTACCGTGCAGGATATTATCAGCGAGCTGGATAAACCAGGCCGAGATCCTCGTCCGGAGTTTAAAACCGCAGAATTCAAAGACGGCGTAGAAAAAATATCGGATTTAAAAGAAGATATGATTTTGGAAGGCACCGTAACCAATGTCACCAACTTCGGCGCCTTTATCGATATCGGCGTACATCAGGATGGACTAGTACATATTTCTGCCCTATCCAATACGTTTGTTAAAGACCCACGCACCGTGGTGAAAGCGGGCGACATCGTCAAAGTTAAAGTATTGGAAATCGATGCCAATCGAAAACGCATCGCACTGACCATGCGTTTAAGTGACAAAGCTGAGCCGAAACAAAATACTCCCCGCAGTGAAGGCAACAACAAACGACACGCTCACAAAGGCCAATCAAAAAGCACGCCTGCGGAACAGAAAAAAGGCACCTTTGCCGATCTATTTGCCAATGCCGGAAAATTAAAAGTTAAATCCTGACGGGCAGATTGGCAAAGCTCTGATTACAGGGCTGCCTTAATACTTGGTAAATACTCCGGGGGAGTCAGGATGGTCTTTATCCATCCTCCCCCTCATTACTCAGCGGGCCTGTAACTTATTCTTCAACAATAATGTCGCATTTATAAAACTGTCCATCACTCCGGCCAAGCTGCTGCGCTAACACCGGTAATACCGCCGACATTGTGTCAAACAGTTTCCAGGGCGGATTTATCACAAACAATCCTGATGAGGTCATTCCACGTTCTTTAGTGTCAGCAGTAACCCCCAGCTCAAAACGCTGAATATTTTTAATGCCGCTCATTTTAAATTTCTTTTCCAGCACATCAATTTGGCGACGCTCTACCACGGGATACCATAAAACATAAATACCAGTAGCAAACTTTTTATGCGCCTTATTAATCGCATCAAATACCTGGTCGTACTCCGTTTTAACTTCGTAGGAAGGGTCAATTAACACCAAGCCACGGCGACTTTTCGGCGGCACTACCGCCATCATGCCTTTAAGCCCATCCTCATGCTCTACTCGTATTTTTCTATTGCTTTGCATGTTTTTTCGCAATGACTGATAGTCTTCAGGATGTAACTCGTATAACCACGCTCTGTCCTGCGGCCGCAAAAAATGTTGGGCGAAGGCTGGTGAGCCTGGATAATGCTTTAATGTGCCGCCGCGATTGTAGCCATTGACCAATTCAAAATAGCATGACAGCTGCGGCAGTTGAGCCGCATCCAAGCTACCAATACCACCCGTATGCTCTTCCAGTTTTTTGGCATGGGTGGAATGTAGATTAAATAGACCAGCACCTGCGTGGGTATCAATATATTCAAATGGCGCTTCTTTTTGCACCAAATGCTCTAATATCTCCACCAATACAATATGTTTGAGGACATCGGCAAAATTACCGGCATGAAATGAATGTCTATAGCTTAGCAAGGCGGCATCTCTGGAGTTTGTACTATTAAATAAGAAGGAGCACTTCTACACTTTTGCCGTGTAGAAGTCACTCAAAAGCTGGAGCTTATTCTACTATTAGCGCCTATACCATCAGAGATGTCGCTGTTTAGAGAAAATATATGTCCGCGGCATCAACTATTGCGCTCATGCATCGAAATCACTGTGGTACTCGCAACCGAGGGTTTGAAGTGCTTATTCTTCACTTTTATATAGGCAGGATTAGAGAAAAATTCCTGCATCGTTTTACTATTGGGAAATTCCAGCGTAAACACCCGATTAATCTCATTATCAGATTTCGACATTAATACTTCTGACACTTTAAAATCATAACCAAAACGACCACCAAAGGAATCCAGAATCGGCATCATCGCCTCTCGGTATTTTTGATATTCTTCATCGTCAATCACCTGAATTCCCATAATTCTTTCAAAATACATATCGGCTCCCTTTTGTATTAAAAACCTACTTGATTAAGCATATGGCTTCGACAGCACTATCACATCGCTACCAATAATTGTTATTTCCGCTCCCAGTTCTGCCGCCAACCATTGTAAGCTGGCTGCGCTAAAAAAACATACATGAGTAGGGTCATTTTTATAATGCCACCCGGAAAAGGCCGCTTGATCTATTACCAACTTAGTCATCAACCCCATTACTCCGCCAAACTTTAATAGCTGCCACAACTGCCTGAGTACACGCCCAGGTTCAAACAAATGTTCAATCACTTCTGTCGCGCAAATAAAGTCGTAACGCTCCGCCAGTGCTAGTTCATTATTGCAGTAAAAATGATCGTACAAATTCACGCTATGGCCCGCATGCTCAAACATTAACGACAAGGTCGGGCCCGGCCCACAACCAAAATCCAGCCCGTGGGAGTTTGGCTGTAACATAGCCAACATAGGTTGGCACAAACGCCTCAGGAATTGACGGTAACCTGTATCAGCGGGCGAGTTTTGATGTAAATCGTATTCGGCTTTTTCCTGTTCTTTGGTTAAGCGCTGCGCCGGATCGACAAACACTAACTGACAGCATTCACACTGAAAATAATTACGGCGTGAGTCCTGATAATACCGTTGCATTTGAGAGCCGTTACAAAGAGGGCAAAGTAGTAACAAGAAATAGCCTTACAAATTTAATTAGATAATTCGCACGGTGTGGACGTCACACTGTGCGCCGTGGAGCACTTTATGTGCTGTTGAACCCAGTAATGCTTTAACCCCACTGTAACCGTGACTACCCACTACAATCAAATCACAATCTTTCTGTTCAGCAAACTGATGGATAACATCGGCTGGTCTTCCGAATAATAATTCGGTCTTAACGTGCTCGCTATCAACCTGCTGCAACATGCTTTTTATGAGTGGAAAACACTGCTGCTTAATCTGCATATCATTGGCAATATGGTGTTTTGCCGTAGCTTCACCATAGCCGGTAACATGGGCGTCACAAACATGAATGACACTGACGTCGGCATTATATGTCTTAGCTATTTCGCAAGCCTTTTTTAATACCGCTATATCGGTATCCAATAAATCTATCGCCACTAATATATGCCGGTACATCGCCTCCTCCTTTGTCCTATTCCAACAGACTATCGAATGAGCACTTTTCTCAGTATAAAGCAGTTTGCCGGTTCACGTAACGGCGACAAAGCTGTGCTTTACACAACTTTCTGTTACCATCGCCCGCTGTTTTTAACAATTTTTAATCATAAGCAAGTATTAATGGAGTATAAAATGACTATTCAAGTAGGTGATAAACTACCCGCAGGCTCTTTCAAAGTAATGGGCGCTGAAGGTCCACAGGAACATACTATTAGCGAACTGTTCGACGGCAAAAAAGTAGTAATGCTTGCTGTACCCGGCGCATTCACGCCAGGTTGTTCAATGACCCACCTGCCTGGCTTTGTGGTAAACGCCGACAAAATTAAAGCCAACGGCGTTGATAGCATTATCTGCACCTCGGTAAACGATGTATTTGTTATGGATGCCTGGGGCAAAGCACAAAATGCCGAAGAGATTATCATGGCCGCAGACGGCAGCGGCGACTATGTTAAAACACTGGGTCTGGAATTAGATGGCAGCAGTTTCGGTATGGGTACTCGCAGTCAGCGCTACGCGATGATTGTCGATAATGGCGTAGTAACCTATTTAGGTGTTGATGCCAAAGCGATTGAAGCCAGTGCCGCTGATGCAGTATTAGCTCAGCTATAGGCATAGAATGGCAGGGCTGCAATATCTATTCTGCAGCCCTGCCATCAAGCCAATTTATAAACTTCAGCTTGCTTAGGGCAACAAAAAATAGCCTGTCACTAACTGCGTTACCAGTAATATTCCCGCCACCAGCTTCCAAAATAACACCGGATCTTTTTCAACCAGCGGCCGAAACCCTATCGCCAGATATTTTTCATTGGGATGCTGCAATTCATGAATAAATTCGGGAATATCCTGATGCCTGCGCTCAGGGCTAAAACGTAGCGATTTTTTTAGCGCCCCATCAATCCACACTGGTACTAACGGATTAAGCTGATAACTGGGCGTATATTTTGTATTTAAAAAATCCTGGGATGTTTTACAACTTTCCAGCTTTCCGGAAAAGGGCAACTGCCCAGTCAGCATTTCATAACTGATTACAGCTAGAGAAAACGTATCGGCCTGATAAGTCGGTGATTTTTTTAATATATGTTCCGGCGCTGAATAACTAGCAGTACCCAAAGCAATATCCTGTTGCAATGGGTTATCAATTTCGGCAATACCTGCCACATGACAGGAGCCAAAATCCAAAATTTTAACCACGCCATTTTTATCAATAATAATATTGTCCGGCTTGATATCCTGATGCAAAGTTTCACGACGATGAAACGCGCGAATGCCCTTCGCTATCTGGCCGACCAAATACACCACCTCCTCTACTGGCGGCTTGGGGTTTTCTTTCATCCATTGCGTTAATGTCAGGCCGGAAATATATTCCGTTAAATAATATAAACAACTTTTTCTTTGTTGCCGATCAACGACTTTAACCACATGCACATTATTAATGCGGCTCCCGATCCAGCTCTCCATCACAAAACGTTCGATATAGGCAGGGTCATCTTCAAAGTTGACGGAAGGTGTTTTCATGCAATACTGCTTGCCGGATGCTTCATCTGCAACCAAGTACAACTGGCTTCGGGTGCTGGCATATAATTCCCGAACCACAGTCAAACCATCAATCACACTGCCCACTGATAGAAACGGAGGAAATGGCAAAGCAGTTAACTTGGAAACGACGTCATTGACTTCCTGTTTAGGTAAATTATCTACCCGCACTATTTGACAACTTAAATTATCATCACTGTGGCTAGCCCGCGCCAATGCTAATATTTTCTGGCAAGCATCTTCATAATCATCCGGGTTGTCATTGATGATCGCGATTAGCTTTTTATCGCTAACAAAATCATGAATGCCATCGGTGGTGAGAATATATATATCACCCAGCTCTAAATTTACCGATCGATAATCAACATCCAGCTTTACATCCAGCCCCATCGCCCGTGTTAAATAGGTTTGCTTAGCAGAAATAGCGAGAGCATGGTCTCGTGTTAGTTGTTCTATAGCACCGTTACGAAACCGGTATATCCGACTATCTCCAACATGAAAAATATGGGCATTATGGGATTTAAACACCATGCAGCTTAAGGTAGTGAGATACCCTTTATGCTCCCCAGAAAAACGCTGACTTTGGCCATAGAGCCACCGGTTTAATGCCGTCAGCACCCGCTGTGCTGACTTTTTTACCGTCCAGGACTCTGGCGTAGAAAAATAATCCGTTAAAAAATTTTGTACACAAGTTTCACTGGCCTCTCGCCCCCCTTCGGCAGCGCTCACGCCATCAGCAATTAATGCCACCGCACCTTTGGTGGTTAACAAACTACCATCGGGAATCCGTATCCCGATTGAATCCTCATTGACGGACTTTACACCGGCATTAGTCGCCTGACCAACCGATAGCTGGAGCAAGGATTGCAAATGTAAGTCGGGCGCATTCATAGCGTTTTCTTAACAACAAAAAGGCTGGAGAATCTCCAGCCTTGGTAAAGTCACAGTAATAGGGTTTTAACGTCTACACGTTGCTCATTAAGCCACATCAATCAGTGCCACACTACCGTCGGGCATCACTTCAGCCGTATGGCCACTTGGCTCATCCAAAAACTGCACCAGCATAAAACAAAGGGTGGCCGAAGCAGCAATGACCATAAAGAAAGTAGACGCATCGACAAAGGACAATACCGTTAAGTAGGTAACGCCGCCCACATTACCATAGGCGCCAGTCATACCGGCAACCTGACCGGTCATCCGGCGCTTTACTAATGGCACCATAGCAAACACAGCCCCCTCTCCCGCTTGTACAAAGAAGGAACAACACATTGTTGCAATCACGGCTAACGGAATAAACCAGTGGCTATCAATCTGACTCAGCACTAAATACCCCACCGATAAACCGGCAATTAATACAGACAAAGTTTTTTTACGCCCCATTTTATCGCTTAACCAACCGCCCCCTGGCCGTGCAGCTAAATTCATAAAGGCAAAACCTGAAGCCAGTAAACCAGCAGTCACCGCACTAAGCTCGAATGTATCCATAAAAAATAGCGGCAACATTGATACTACTGCTAGCTCTGAACCAAAAGTGACAAAGTAAGACCAATTTAAAATCGCGACCTGTTTAAATTTGTATTTATCAATATCGGCAACACCTTCATTCAAATGCTGTTTATTGACTTTCCATATCTGGCTGGTTTGAATGACAAACAACACCGCCAAGATGCCATATAACATATTTGTCGCCAGCGCGGATAACAAACCAAGATTGCTGGGCGATAATTTCCACGTCAATACTGCCAGTGCAATATACATAGGTATATTCATAGCCAGATAAAAATATAAATCCTTTTTACTCGTTACCTCCAAGCCACCGGAACGCTTAGGCTTAAAATAAGTTGATCCTTTAGGCGTATTACGTGCAGCGGAATAAAAAATAAAACTGTAGACAAAAGCCAACGCACCGCAGCAGGCGATCGCATAGCGCCAGCCATCGTCACCACCGAATAACAATGCCAACGATGGCAACACCATCGCACCCGCAGCAGAACCAAAATTTCCCCAACCGCCATAGATACCTTCTGCAATACCGACTTGCTTGGCTGGAAACCATTCACCTACCAAGCGAATACCGATTACGAACCCAGCACCGACAAACCCACAGAGAAAGCGGAACAATGCCAGCATTTCGTAACTGGTTGCCAACGCAAAGCCCCAGCAGATAAATGCCGCCGACATTAATAGCAAACTAAACACAATGCGCGGACCAAAACGATCTACCAACATCCCCACCACGATGCGCGAGGGAATGGTTAGCGCAACATTCAAAATCAACAGCGCTTTAACCTGTTGCGAACTTAAATCAAAGGCTTCTTTAATGAAGGCAAGCAGCGGAGCATGACTAAACCACACCACAAAGGTAATAAAAAACGCGATCCAACTGACATGCAATGTCCTAATCGCCGGGTTAGAAAACTCAAAAATATTAAGCTTACCGCTCATGATGCTACTGCTCCTGATTCATAAAATACGGAATTTCTATCAGCAGTAGAGCAAGCGCTATGCCAGTTAAGGAAAGCACCAAAAAAACCACCCTAAGCGCGCAATAAACGCACTGGTAGCAAAGTTGCGCACCGATATAAAACACAAATACTTCTTTATGCACGCTTATGACACACAAACGAAAAGTTCGATGCGACCAATTAGAGTGCAAAAATCGATAAGCAAGGAAATTACCGCACACTTAAGGGGCGCAACTCTCAAAAAAGAGCTCTAGAGCACACTATTTATAGAGATGAAGAGACTGGCACAAAGGTTGCAAAACTAGCTGATAGATGGAGGCAGAAGTCTTTCTTTTGTTGGATATAGATTGCAGTGGGAACAACATGAAAACACGTCTAGTAATTATCGGTAACGGTCCAGTCGGCCATAAATTTTTAGAAACACTAGTCGCCAGTGGTAAGGCTGAGCAATTTAGTATCATCGTATTTGGTGAAGAGCCCCGCGCTGCCTACGATCGCGTACATCTAACAGCCTGGTTTGAAACCCGTGATGCTGCCGATTTGAATATGGTCCCCGAAGATTTTTATCAAACCAACAATATTGTTTCGCACCTGGGTGACAAAGTAGTTTCAATTCAGCGTGATAACAACACCTTAACCTCGGAAAAAGGTCTCACCGTTAGCTACGACAAAATCGTATTAGCCACCGGCTCCTTCCCGTTTGTACCGCCAGTGCCTGGCCATAACCGTGCCAACTGCTTTGTCTACCGCACTATTGAAGACCTTGAAGCCATTACCCAGGCATCGCGAAACGCTAAAGTCGGCGCGGTTGTTGGCGGTGGATTATTAGGCCTGGAAGCCGCTAAAGCCATTAAAGATTTAGGCTTAAAAACCCATGTTGTGGAATTTGCGCCACGCTTAATGGCGGTGCAAGTCGATGATGGCGGCGGCGCTATGTTACGCGGCAAAATTGAAGCCTTGGGCGTATCCGTACACACCCAGAAAAACACCCAGCAAATTATCGACGGCGATGAGTGCGTACATAAGATGTGCTTTGCCGACGGCGAAGAACTCGAAACTGATTTAATTTTATTTTCAGCCGGTATTCGCCCCAGGATGCTTTAGGCCGTCAAGCGCAATTAGCACTGGGCGAGCGTGGCGGGATTGTAGTCAATGACTACTGCCAAACCTCCGATCCAGCCATTTACGCTATCGGTGAAGTCGCTTTATGGAGCGGTCGCATTTACGGCCTGATCGCCCCTGGCAATGCCATGGCCGTCACTGCCGCAGAACATCTGACTGAAACCGGCGTCAGCACTTTCACCGGTTTTGACATGAGCACCAAATTAAAACTGATGGGCGTAGATGTCGCATCTGTTGGCGATGCTCACGGCAACACTCCCGGTTCGCTAGCCTACACCTACATCAATCAAGTAGCAGGCGTGTATAAAAAGATTGTAGTCGACGCCGAGCGCAAACATTTACTAGGCGCTGTATTGGTTGGCGATGCCGAAGATTACAGCAACCTGCTGCAATTTGCCCTTAACAGCATGGCGCTTCCCGAACAGCCAGAAAGTATGATTCTGCCGAATGTTGATGGTGGCGGTTTTGCTCTAGGTGTTGACGCGCTACCAGACACCGCGGTGATTTGTTCCTGTAACAACGTCACCAAAGCCGACCTGGTTACTGCTATCGTTAATGGTGCGGTTAATATGTCTGCGCTAAAAGAAGTTACTCAAGCAGCGACAGGCTGTGGTGGTTGTGCGGCACTGACCACACAAGTGATGAACAGCGAGTTAGCCAACTTGGGTTATGAAGTAAACACTGATATTTGTGAACACTTTCCCTACACCCGTCAGGATTTATTCAACCTTATCAAAGTAGAAAAAATCACCAACTTTACTGACTTGCTAGATAAGCACGGCTCCGGCCACGGTTGTGATATTTGTAAACCGGCCACTGCCTCTATTTTAGCCGCCTGCTGGAATGATTATATCCTTGAAGACAAACACCACGCCCTGCAGGACACTAACGATTATTTCATGGCGAATATGCAAAAAGACGGTACGTACTCAGTAGTACCCCGTATTGCCGGCGGTGAAATTACCCCAGATAAATTAATTGTGTTAGGCCAAGTGGCAAAAAAATATGATCTTTACACCAAAATCACCGGTGGCCAACGAGTGGATTTATTCGGTGCTCGCAGTGATCAATTGCCTGGCATTTGGCGCGAATTAGTGGATGCAGGTTTTGAAACCGGCCACGCCTACGGAAAATCTTTACGTACCGTAAAATCCTGTGTCGGTTCAACCTGGTGTCGCTATGGCGTACAGGATTCTGTCGGCGCGGCGATTAAAATTGAAAACCGCTACAAGGGCTTGCGCTCGCCGCATAAATTAAAAATGGCCGTGTCGGGCTGCACCCGTGAATGTGCAGAAGCACAAAGTAAAGATGTCGGTGTGATCGCCACCGAAAACGGTTACAACATGTATGTCTGTGGTAACGGCGGGATGAAACCGCGGCACGCGGATCTATTTGCTACCGATCTCGATTACGACATGTTAATTAAGTATATCGATCGCTTCTTTATGTTTTATATCCGCACCGCCGATCGGCTTCAGCGCACCTCAGTATGGATGGACAATATGGAAGGTGGTCTCGACTATCTGCAATCGGTCATTATCGATGACAAGCTTGGTCTCTGTGCAGAATTAGAATCCGATATGGCACACATCGTCGAAACCTATCAATGCGAATGGAAAACCACTATAGACGATGCGGAAAAAGTAAAACGTTTTGAACACTTTGTGAATAGCGACACCAGCGATAGCAATGTGGTATTTGTTAAAGAGCGCGCACAAATTCGTCCCGCCACTGAATTTGAACGCGAGCAATTAATTGCTGTTAAAGAAATTGCCTAGAGGATTACCATCATGAGTAACTGGAAAGATATTTGTCATATTGATGCAATTGTTCCCAATGCCGGTCGCTGCGCACTGATTGATGGTGAACAGGTAGCCATTTTCCGCGTCCAAAAAAGTGGCAATGATACCGTCTACGCCCTTCACAATCACGATCCCTTTTCTAAAGCTAACGTACTCTCGCGTGGCATCATCGGCTCTATCGCTGACCGCGTGGTAGTGGCTTCGCCTATTTACAAGCAACATTTTTGTTTGCAGACGGGCAAGTGTATTGAAGAGCAGGACACCCAATTAAAAACCTGGCAGGTACGAGTTGAAAACGAAATGGTGCAGTTATCTGCTTAATCACACCTAACCGTTTGTCATCTCCGTGCAAACTAAAAACCAATTATTTAATCAGGGTTGTCATTCATGTTATTTGGTCGCCGTAAGAAAAATCCAATTAAGTTACCTGATAAAGGTGTCGTCGATTGGAAATACGCCACTTGTGGCTATTGCTCTACCGGCTGTGCGATTGAAGTAGGCATTGATAAAAATGGCAAAGCAGTAACTACCCGCGGTGTAGCTGATGCACCGGTCAATAAAGGCAAACTCTGTATCAAAGGCTTAACCGAAGCGGCTATTTTTGAAGCCAAAGGTCGCGGCACAGACCCGTTGATTCGCGATGATTTTACCCAAGCCTGGCAAACCACTGACTGGGATACCGCCTTTAATAAAACGGCGGCTGAGTTTAAACGCATTCAAGATAAATACGGGCGCGACTCGGTAGCTGTCGTTTCCACCGGACAAATTTTAACAGAAGAATTTTACACCTTGGGCAAACTGACCCGCGGTCTAATCGGTACTAATAATTACGATGGCAATACCACGCTCTGCATGGCTTCTGCCGTATCCGGTTACAAACGGTCTTTCGGCTCCGACGGCCCGCCGGGCTGCTATGATGATTTTGATACCACCGAATGTTTACTAGCCTTTGGCTCCAATCTTCCTGAACAGCATCCGATTATTTACTGGCGCTTAAAAGAAGCACTGGAAAAACGTAAATTCCCGGTCATTGTGGTCGACCCCCGTGTCACTATGTTTGCCCAATTTGCTGATATTCATTTACCTATTACACCCGGCACCGATCTGGTATTACTTAACGCCTTGGCCCATGTCATTTTAAAAGAAGGCCTGGAAGATCGCGCCTATATTCAAGCGAGCTGTAACGGCGCTGAAGAATTTTCAAAGCTGGTTGAACAATACGACCCTGAAACAGCAGCCGGCATTACCGGTATTGATGCAGACATGATTCGCAAAGTAGCGCGCATCTATGCCAATGCAGGTGTTGCTATGAGTATTTGGACAATGGGTATTAACCAAAGCACCCACGGCTCTGATGGTGTGTCTGCGATTAATAATTTGAATTTAATTACTGGCAATATCGGTAAACCCGGCGGCACCTCCTTATCGATCACCGGCCAGTGTAATGCCATGGGTACCCGTGAATGGTCTTCTTGTTCAGGCCTACCCGGCTACCGCGCGTTAGAAAACGAACAGCACCGCGAAGAGATTGGAAAATACTGGGGCGTTGACCCAGAGTTTTTTCCCAAAAAACGCGGCATGTTTATGACCGATATTTTTCCCGCTATTGAACGTGGTGAAATAAAAGCGTTGTGGTTGGTCGCAACCAATCCAATGACGTCTATGGCTGATACTGGTCGCATCCGCAGAATTATGGCGCAGTTAGAATTTTGTGTAGTGCAGGATGCCTATGCCGATGTCGAAGCTAATCAATATGCTCATGTGTTTTTCCCCGCTTCTGTATGGGCAGAAAAATCCGGTTGCTTTACCAATACTGAACGGCGCGTCAATCTGGTAACACCAGTGAAATCACCACTTGCTAACTCTATGCCTGATTTATGGATCTTTAATCAGCTGGCCAAACGCTGGGATGGCTATGCCAATATGAGCTTTCCGGAAGACAGTTCAGATGTATTTGATGAAATGAAGTTTCTGTCCAAGGGCGACGGCGAAACCGTTAGCGATAAAGGGGCTAATGGCGCCGACAGAATGTTAAACATCTCTGGCATGAGTCATGAAAAAATTCTGCAGCAACGCGGTATTCAATGGCCTATGCGTGAAGGAGATGAAACGGGTGACCCGCGCTTATATACCGATGGCGTGTTCCAGTTTGCCGACGGCAAAGCCAAGCTATTAGCCCTGCCGTGGACCGACAATAACGAAAAGCCCAGCGCAGAATTCCCTTTTTGGTTAAACAGCGGCCGGGTAGTGGAACATTTTCACACCCGTACCCGTACGGGCAAAGTCGGCAACTGTAATAAATTCAGCCCCACACCGTATATGGAAATCAACCCCGATGCCGCCGCTAAACTGGGCATTGCCAATATGGAATATGTGAAACTGGTTTCACCCCGTGGCGACGCAGTGGTAATGGCGCAATTAACTCAACGTATCCCCAGAGACATGGTGTTTATTCCGTTTCACTATCACGATTGTGTGAACCGTTTATCGCTGGGCTTATTAGATCCACATTCGCGCCAACCGGCCTTTAAACAATGTTCGGTGCGGGTAGAAAAAACTGACCAGCAAGCAGCAGCAGAATTAAATGTAAAAATGCGCGCCTTTTAATCTGGCTCATTTTGCATTTTTGTCTGACTTATTTTTACTGGGCAATACACACTGGATAATGTAGTAACTGATTATGACTGTAGAATTATTTGATCCTATTGAAAAAAAGCGTTCATCTACCTCGCTTTTTCCATTGCGCGATAATGAACCGGAATATGCCAAACTAAAAGATATTGAGAGCGACACTCACAATCGCTACGGCAATCTTATCGAACTAGCTCAACTGGAAGATACCGTCAGCTTGAATATCAATGGCGTCGATGAAATTGGTTTTAATATCAATCGCAACAAACAACACGCTTTTCACTTTACCGCTGACAACTGTATCGGCTGTCACGCTTGCGAATCGGCTTGTAGTGAAAAAAATGATTTACCCGCACATATCAGTTTTCGCTCAGTCGGTTATGTAGAAGGCGGTAGTTATCCAGACTACACCCGCATGAATATTTCCATGGCCTGTAATCACTGTGATGATCCGGTGTGTTTGAAAGGCTGCCCGACTCGCGCTTATACCAAACACGAAGAATACGGCGCAGTGATTCAGGACCCGGATATTTGTTTTGGCTGCGGTTACTGCACCTGGGTTTGTCCTTACAACGCACCGCAATTAGACCCCGTTGCCGGTCAAGTTGAAAAATGTAATATGTGCGTAGATCGCTTGGAAGTCGGCTTAAAGCCAGCCTGTGTTTCTGCCTGCCTGGGTAATGCGCTGAATTTTGGCGTGGTCGAAAACATGCCGGAAAATCGCGATCACATAGACACCTGTATTCCCGGCTTCCCTAGCCCGGAAATCTCCAAACCCAATATTCGCTTTCAACAAACTAAAGCTATGCCTGACGAAGTCACTCGCACAGACTCTATGCCAGTGAAATACAAAAAAGATGGCAACGGCAATTACCAGCCAATGGTCGATCAAAAAACCGGATTGAAAAAATCATGGAACCTGGCTCGATTAAGCAGCCGGGAAAACCCCTTGGTTATTTTCACTCTAAGTAGTCAAGCTGCCATTGGTTTATTCATCACTTTATTTTTCGGAAAATTATTGGGTGTTGAAGCACTCGCTACCGTCGCCAACTCTGATATATATATTCCACTGCTAGCATTAGCCGTTGGCCTGATTGCATTGGGCTTGTTAATGTCCACCGTTCACCTGGGTAAACCCATGCGTTTTTATCGCGGCTTCAATAACCTGCGCCACTCGCCAGTTGCACGGGAAGGCTTGGGCATTGTTATATTTATGGCTTGTGTTGGCTTGCATTTATTGGCATCACTACCAAGTAATTTTTTTGCAGTTGAACTGCTGCCCATACTGGCTGAATTCAGTAGCATCGCCCAAGTTATCGCTTTTATTTTTGCTGCCTTAGCTGTCCCGGCAGGCTTGGTTGCGCTGTACTATATGTACCGCTGCTACCGCATCAAAGCGCGGCCGTTTTGGGATCACTGGCATACCGCCGCCAGTTTCTTTGGCACCATGTTAAATCTGGGTGCCGTAGTTATCGCTGCCATTTCAGTACCGGTGTTTTTATTCCTGGACGAATCAGTCAACAGCTTATTGAGCACCCTCGCCGTACTAATGACTGCCGGTCTGTCACTGGAAGCAGTAGGACTTTATACCCATCATAAAGATTTATCCGCCGCCAACCATGAAGGTGCCGCTTCGCATTATATTCAGCGCACTACTTTTGGTAATACTTATCTGTTGAGAAATATCTTGATCGGTTTAAATTTAGTCGCGGTGATGGGTCTTGGAATATGGGGCAGCGATTCGGTATTCAGTTTAACGCTGTGGTCGCTATTGGCACTTTCGATGATCGCCAGTGCATTAATTGGTCGCGCACTGTTTTATGTTCTAGTAGTACCAACCACGATGCCCGGTGCGTTCTTTTGGAAAAATAAAGGATTTGAGCAACATGCTCGGGATATTGGTCTAGCGGATATGCCGCAGGTTGGGGTAGCGCCGTTGCATTGATGGCTAGAGGCTAGAGGCTAGAGGCTAGAGGCTAGAAATTATTGAGTACTGACTTTCATTTTTTATCAAAGTTTTGATTTCTTAGGGGGGATTGCCAGCTTTACAAACCTGCTAGCGCGGCAGCACCTAATAATAATAACGCCAGCTGCTGTTCAAGTTCTGCCGCCAATTCAGCCATACCTTCACTGTCATTTTTATTCATATCCAGCACATTGGGCAGGGTACTAAATGCCAGCGAGATACTCATACTGACCACGCGATGTAATTGTTCAATCGGCATATCGGGTAAGCCTCGCTCTTGCCAGGCCTGTACTAATAACTGCTCTGTCAGCGCAATCTCATGACCAATCGCTGCGCGCATTTTTTTTGAACTCCCCGCTTGCTCACGGGCGATCATCACAAATACATCCCGCTGCTCTACGACAAAAGTCAGAAAAACTTCCACCGTACTGTGTACACGCGCCTGCATCTCCCCATCCGAACTGACTGCCGCCAATTGTGTGCGTAGCTTTTCACAAGACTCGTGAATCAAGGTTAAACCCAGCTCTTCCATACCGGGAAAATGACGATAAAAGGCAGTTGGGCTAACACCGATACGACGAGTAATTTCCCTCAGGCTGAGGCCAGCCAAGCCACCACGATCTTCTGCAACCAGCGATAACGCGGCCTTTAGCAGCTTATCCCTAGTGTTTTTCCGCTTGGTGGGTGCTTGAGAGGTGAGAGTGGTATCAGTCATGGCGGCGATATTAACACAGCCAACAGTCAAAAATAGTTGTTTACAAGCGTTAACTTATTTGTTTACATGCGTAAACTTATTAGTGCACAAGTGTTAACAAATTCCTGGCAGCTTATTATTTACCTGTATCGGAGCAACCACATGACTACCGCCAATGCCCTCATCCAAAAGCGCCCGCTATGGCTACTAAGCCTGCTGATGCCAACATTACCCTTTGTCAGTTACGCACTCGTAACCGCTAGCGGCAACCCGTTGTTTTGGTGGCTGAGCGTTATTTACGCAACCTTGCTTATTCCTCTACTCGACTTCCTGCTCGGCGAAAATTCGATTAACCCCAGCGACGAGGTAAACGCTAGCCTTGTTAACGATGTGTTCTATCAGCGCATTGTTTACTGCTACCCGCTGCTGCAGTGGTTAGCACTGGGGTTTGGGGTGTGGGTAGCAGCCTCGGCATTACTACATGGCTGGGACTGGTTGGCATGGGCACTAACCTTTGGCGCTATCAATGGCTACGGCATCAATGCCGCCCATGAGCTCGGCCACAAACGTGGCAAGCTGGGGCAGTGGCTGGCAAAGATCACTTTAATGCCCAGTTTTTATGGCCACTTTCTGGTGGAACATAACCGCGGTCACCACGTTAAAGTCGCCACCCCTGAGGATCCGGCCAGCGCTAAGCTAGGTGAAAGCTTCTGGCGTTTTTTACCGCGTACTATTTTCGGTAGCCTGCGTTCAGCCTGGCAGCTCGAAAAACAAAAACTCAACCGTCAACAACGTTCAGTTTGGCATTGGCGCAATGAAAACCTTCAGGGCTGGGCTGGCTCCTTATTAATACTATTGCTAGCCCTTGGCGTTGGTGGCTGGTGGACAGCGCTGTGGTTTCTCGCCCAAGCCTGGCAAGCAATTTCGCTGCTGGAGGTGATTAACTATATTGAGCACTATGGCTTGAAACGCCAGCGGCTGGACAACGGCCGCTATGAAAAATGTTCACCGCTGCATTCGTGGAATAGCAATACCGTTTATAGCAATATCACATTGTTCCAGCTACAACGGCACTCTGACCACCACGCCAACCCGACGCGTCCCTACCAATTACTGCGGCATTTTGATCAAAGCCCGCAACTGCCATCAGGCTATGCTGCAATGATACTGCTGGCTTATATTCCAGCTCTTTGGTTTCGAGTGATGGATAAGCGGGTGCTTGCGCACTATGACGGCGATCGCAGTCTGGCGAATGAATATTTGAAAAATGATGGGTACAAGCTGCCAGATAAAAATGGAATTTTCGCGATGACCCGGCAAGGGATGGATTTGTTGCGGCAGCAATGGCAGATGCTTAAGGGTTGATGGTTGTCGGAGGTTGCCCGACTCCTTTTAGGGGAGAAAAAATCAACGGCATGAATCGCTTTGCGATTCACTAAAAAACCATCGAGTTAACTCTTTAATTAATGTACACGCAATGATCAATTAATATTCGTCACCCCATTATAATCAGCCAGTTGAAGTATGAATTTAATTTCAGCAATGAATGTTTGTTTTTGAATCTATTGCTATATATTATTGCCAACATTAAATAATAAGGAAAACCTTGAAATGCCCACCAAATTGATTAAGTACGCCCTATTAATAACCATCACTACACTGTTAGGCGCTTGCGCCTCTTTTCATAACGAGGAAATACCAGTAGTAGAATCTATGCCAGACGTATCCACCTATGAAAACAAACCCAAGGTGTATGTGGATTTAAAATTCTTCTTTGGCGACCCCAATAACTCTAGCGCTACGGAAATAACCCAAACCAAAGATAAACTAAAACCTGTTATTGAAAATTATCTCAAAAATAGCGGGTTATTCTCTGAGTTCACTTTCGACAAATTCAAACAAGAAGAAATGGACTACACCTTACAATTACACTTTTATAACCACGGTGAGATGGGTGCGGCGGCGGTATCAGGTTTTATTACTGGATTTACCTTTGGCGTAATCCCTGGAGCCGCGACAGACAATTTTACGCTTAAATCAGAATTAAAAGATAATACATCTTCTCTGTTAGCGCTCCAGAACACCGACTCCATGACTACCTGGATTGGCATTTGGTTTATTCCTATGATGGCCAATGACCCTGGCTCTACTTCACAGAAAGTACTGATCAACCAGATAAAAACGGTTATCAGCGAGATGATTGAAAAAGAGCAGCTAAAATACTCGTTACTGGATTTATTAAGCAATCAGGCAACGCTATAGAAAAAACAGTTTAAGGCCGTAGAAATACGGCCTTATTGCTAAAAAAATCTAATCAGCCAGCACCTTTATAAAATCCGCGTCGCCGTACAATTTACCCAGCAACTCTTCAACCATCATAGGATAATTACTAGACGCAGCTGGTATGGCTATGGCCCCAACAAATGATGAGTTCCACTGCCTAGTGACAGTGAATGTTTTTTTATAAATATCAGCTCCATCCTCAATCACACTGAATTCAATACTGATTAGACCATTACCGGTAACGAAGCCTTCAGCATTTATTTCATTCCGGAAAACAACCGCGTCAATCACTTTATTAGCGTCAGCCCTAAGCAATCCCGCCTTTTCCAATTCAAACTCAAGTGCGTACCGCAAGTAATCAATTACATTTTTTCCATGCGGTGATTTTAATGGGTTAGTGCGAATACTAATGCGTTTAACTCCAGCCGTAGCTGCGCTAAATTTTCCAACCGCAACACCACTGGAGTCTATTTTCTTCAATTGTTTCACATTTTCAACAGACCCTTCATAAATTGGTGCATTGGTACCACAAGCGGAAATCAATAACACAACCAAGCAAACACTTACTATTTTTATTCTATTCATAAATAAACTCTACTCACCTCATTCACAGTTATTGTATTGACTTTGCAGCTTATAGAATAACCAGTATTAAATTTTTAATTAATATAAATATTTTTGCTCAAAGTTAACACTAATTTTTAGAACCTTTAGCCATTGGTAGCGTCGGCACACCAAGGAGTTCAGCCTGCTGGACTAAATTAACCAAATCCGACTCAGCATAAAACTGCCGGAACCATTTTCTAAATTGGGCGATAGGACCATCGCCATCGCACAAGGCAGGTTCGGTGCGAAAGGTTTTATGATTCCAGATGGGAATGTCCTGCTCGACCTGGCGCACTACTTCATCAACATAAGCATCCAGCATAAAAAGTTCACCCGCGTCGGTGGTATCTTTAAGCACAAAAGCAAAACGCATGTGCAAGCTATCGCTATCAATTGGCGTAATTAAACCCAGCATAAAGCTTTCGAACATGCCGCTAAAGTGTTGCCAGGTATGTCCGGGGCCGCTATTTGCCGTCAGCATTTTAATTTCAAAACGCTCAGGGCCATCGGGGTCAGTGCCAGGAAGATAGCCATCGAAATAGGCCGAGCGCTGGTGGCCCGCATACTCCACTGTTGGCTTAGGCATATGTTCACTGCCATGCACAAAAACAAAATGTGCCTGATCCGCTGCATTCTCAGCTGTTTCCTGTACCGCCGTATTAACAATCCACTCATACTTGCGGTACGTCGGTAGCCAACTACCATCCTGAATCAGTTGATGCTCTTCAACCTCAAACAAAGGCTCAACGCGCTCGGGGTGATACCAAAACCACACCACACCATTGGCCTCTACTACCGGATAGTGAAACAAACTACTGACACCCACAATTTTTTTCGGTATCGCTTTCGCATAAGGAATCGCTGCGCAGTGACCCTCGCCATTAAATTGCCAACCATGAAAAGGACAACTGATATATTCGCCAATGACTAACCCACCATGTCCAATATGGGCGCCGAGGTGTGGGCAATAAGCCTCGCTGACTGAGGCGGTGCCACTCTCGGTGCGATATAACACCAGCTCTTGTCCTAGGTACTTTACTGGTTTTACTTCAGCTACCGCTATTTCGTCGCTGTAGGCAATGCAGTACCAACCGAAGGGGATGGGGAGGTGGTGGCGTTTGGTGGTCATAGGAATTCCTTTTTCGCTTGGGTTTTAACGGGTTAAACCGGGCGATGTTTATTATTTTAATTTTTATGAGTGGGGAGTTTAGCCTTTTATGCTTTAGGAATCACTTTGTGATTTATTGGGGGTTTTTGGAGGGGTTTTAAGTTTGATCTGACCCCACTTTTTTCTCCTTGTCATTCCCGCCTTCGCGGGAATCAAGTGCTACGGAGTTCATATTTTCTATTTATGTCGGAGTTAAATTTTAAGTTAAAATTTCTTGGGTAGTTTGTCGGAGTTGCCCGACAGCAAGTCACTTCTTCTTTATTCGCTTTACTCACCCTGCGGGTACACTGCGCTACTCACAAATTGCACTGCAATTTGGACGACCTATAGGTCGCCCGCAGGGTGAAAATATTCCCCAGTGTATTTGAGTCACAAATTGCACTGCAATTTGGACGACCTTTAGGTCGCCCGCAAGGGCGAAAATACGCCTTAGCGTATTTGAGTCAAACATTCGTTTGCCCTAAGGCCCGTTATTTTCCTCCGTTGCTCGACTCCTTTTAGGGGAATAAAGTCAAAGGCATGAATCGCTTTGCGCTTCACTGAAAATTAATTAGATAATTCTTTGGGCAGGATATTTGTATTGATCAATAAATATTCGTTACGACCCCTTTAATCCTTTAATCCAAATCGCTGGCAATAATCGCTAAAGAGTGGGCCATGTTTATCTCGGTTTAAACCGAATTGCTCCAGGGTGTAATGATGTTTACCGTGTTTTTCCCGTGGCCGATTGTCCAGGTAGTGCTGCATAGCGGAACGGGCAATGTCGGTAAATTCAAAATCAAAATGGCGGTAGATTTTTTCTATCTCCGCGATGGGATCACGGATAATGTCGCTGAACTGCACATCGAAGAAGCGGCTCTCCCGATCCGGCATAGCCTCGCGTTGCGCCATACCGCGCTTTATCATTTCGGCAAAATATTCTACTTCCGACAGGCCGACGGCTATGGGATCGATATCATCACTAAAGGCGCTGTGCAGGGTGCAGGCAAGGCTGGCGGTAGAGCCCATTACATCCATGGGCGCGCGGTGAGTTTGAACAATGGCCGCGTCGGGGTACTGATTGACGATGCTGTCAAGGTAGGCGAGGTGGGGCGGGGTTTTCAGTACCCAGCGTTCTTTCATATAATCCACCTGCAGGTGCTGCAGAAAGTGGTAGTGCCACTGGTAAGCCGCGCCCATGTCCTGGTCTAGCGCCCAGCGGCGATAGCCCGGTATGAAAAAGCTGGCGCCATATTGATCAGAGATAAAATGGGAGGCCAGCATCGCAATGCACTCCTGGGCAATTCGGCACCGATTGCGTGAATAGCTTTGAAACCCGGTGCCAGCATTTCCGTTTGTTGCAGGATCTTATCCACTACGGGGATTCGCGGGTCGGTTGTGAATGTCTGCAACTGTGCCGGCGGTATGGGTTGCGATACCTCCCAGCTCATCGGTGCGCGGTGGGCCGGATCCTGCGCCAATAATTCATAGAGGATGGTGGTGCCGGTGCGCGGCAGACCCAGCACAAAGAGCGGGCGCTTGATAAGTTGCTCCGCGACGACGGGGCGTTGTTTGCGATAGTCAGTTAACTGCAGACGTATCTTCAGATTGTCGAGCAACATGCCATGAGCAGCGATGCGGCCAATCGTCGATAACCTTGCCTCGTTTTCTAAAGCTGCGGTGAGTCTATCAAGGCCCAACCGGAAGCTGTCATCTCCAAAGTCGCTGAGCCCGGTCTGCTTTTGTGCCTTGACGATTAACTTCTCCGGAGCGAGCGAAGGCGCAGACAGCCCTAGCTGGCGAGGCACCCGGCCCAATCGATTGATCAGCTTGATAGAGACAGGTTGCTGGGGTGATGGATACGACACTTTAATCCTCCGGGGTATTTATGAACAGCGTTACAATATATAATTATGTAACACCGTTCATAAAGTCAATAAAAAACCTGAAGATGACAAAAAAGAAATCTGGCCGCCCGCCCCAAACCAGTCGGGAAGACATCCTTAACACCGCTATGCTTATTCTCCGGGAGGGTGAGGGAGCATTTACTATCCGCAGCTTGGCCCAGCGCCTAGGAACGGCACCCACCTCAATCTACAACTACTTCAGAAACAAGGACGATCTGCTTGCCGAGCTGGCGGCATTGGCGCTAAAAGACATGGCTGTAGATTGTGCAGCAGATCGCTGGGACATCGCCATAAGAGATTGGATGAACCGCTCTTTGGCATTGATGGTCAAGGGCCCGGAGCTGATGCAGTTGATCGCCCTGGTCGCGTCGTCTGCCGCCATTGTGACCAAGCTGGAAGAATTGGCTGGACTAATTCAGCAGGCGGGACTTGCGGAGGAAGATGCTGCGCGGCAGGCTCAGAGCCTGTTGTGGGAGGTAGTGGGTTTTGCGGTACTGCAACTGGGTGCGAGTGATTCGGTGGTGGTGGAGCGTAACCGCGCGGTATGGAATGACCCCGTCTATGCGAACTTCGGTAAGTATATGGCTGTTGATCATTTCGAGGCTCTGTGGTGTGCGACGGTGGACCGTTCGATTGCCGGGATTGCAGCGTTAAAGGCTTCGGGGTAATTGTAGTTATGGTTTTTTGTTTGAGTTTTTTTGATTTTAAGTTTTGATTGCTTGGGTAGTTTAAACTTAATGATTAAACTGCGGCATAGGTATAGAAATAATCACTCCGTAGCTCTGGATGATTCGCTCCGCTGAGCCTGCCCCGTGAAGCGTTTTAGGTACACCCTGCGGGCCCCCTTGAATAAAACAGGCGTTCAACGCACTTCGTGCTTTTGTCCCGATCGGGGTCGGGAATGACAATTTAGATACGAAGGGGTTGTACCCGATGGAATTCACTTTTCTTAGTCTCATTTTTTGAAAAATGAAGTAACTTGCCGCCGGGCGAAACCGGCAAACAATAAAAAAAGGGCCGCAATAGCAGCCCCCAAACTTCCCCCGAAAAAAACCAACCCAACCTACATCTTCCCAAGTATCGCTCCACCCGTAGGCACACCAACACCGGAAGTCACCAACGCGTGATTCACATCTTTCTTCGGTTGATTAACCGAAGTCCCACGCACCAACCGCGTTGCTTCAACAATACCGTTAACACCATGAATATACGCTTCTGATAATTGCCCACCATGCGTATTACAAGGTAAGCGACCGTCCAAACGTAAATTACCAGCGTTGACAAAATCTGCGGCCTCGCCTTTTTCTGCAAAGCCCCAACTTTCTAATTGCCATAACACAATCGGCGTAAACGCATCGTAAATAACAGCGGCGTCAATATCGTCTACGGTTAAACCTGATTGCTCGTACGCTACCCGAGCACCAACATCCATTGACGGAATGGCGGCGATTTCATCGCGGTAGAACGAGGTCATGGATTCCATATTGGCGGCGGCACACTGGCCTACGCCTTTAATGGATACACCGCCGTTTTTGCAATCTTTGGCTTTGTCGGAACGGGTAATGACTACCGCTGAAGCACCATCAGATTCCAAGCAGCAATCGTATAATTTTAATGGACCAACGATTTTTTTCTGCGCATCGTATTCAGCGCGATCAAAAGGATGGCCATGAAACATTGCTGCTGGATTTGAGGCACCGTGTTGCCGAGTGGTGTAGGCAATTTCAAACAATGCTTCTTGTACTCTCTCTCTACCGGCCAGGTGCATATAGCGTTCGGAATACATGGATACCCATGACGCCGGTGTCATTAAACCTGAAGGTGTATACCACCCCCAGTGAATGGCATCGGAGGTGGTGATTTCACCGGAAACGCCTTCTGAAAAACGGTGTCCTGAACGGCCGTTTAAACCGCGATAGCAGACCACGGTTTCACACATGCCGGAAGCAATTGCCATCACCGCCTGGTGAATCAAACCGGTTGCTGCGCCACCGCCGTGAGGGACGCGTGAGTAAAACGTAATGTCACCAATACCGACGGCACGGGCTAATTCGATTTCGTCGGTGGTGTCCATGGTGAAGGTGGTCATGCCATCGACATCGGAAGGTTTTAAACCGGCATCATCGAGTGCCGCTTTAACCGCTTCTGCTGAAAGTTGTAATTCAGAACGCCCGGAATTTTTTGAAAACTCGGTACTGCCAATACCGACAATTGCAGCTTTATCTTTAACCATGCTATGCGCTCCTTATTGCGGTAATTGTATTTTTACAGTGCCGGCCATATGCATGCCCCACACATTATTTTCACCAACGACTTCGATATCAACGGTGTTACTGGCGTCGTCTTTGGCTTTTACTTCACCGACCAAGGTCATCACAAAACCGGGTAAGTTAGGCGCACCTAATTTCAAATCGATTTTTTTAACGGTGGCATCAACGCCGGCCCAGTTGGTGACATAGCTACCCATTAAACCATTGCTGGTTAAGATGTTCATAAACACATCAGGCAGGCCGCCAGCTTGAGCGGCTTTTTTATCATGATGCACGGTAGTGAAATCACGGGAGGCAATAGCGCCACCGACAATCAGCGATGAAGTAATCGGAATTTCTGTACTCGGTAATTTATCGCCAACATTAACACTGACGAAGGATACGGTTGTAGTTGTCATCATCACTCCCCTTATTTCACTACACGGAAGACGGGTAGCATGGTTTTTTCATCAACCTGCTCCACTGCGCCTTTCACTTTCATGCCAATCACTACATCTTCGTAATCAATATCTACGATATTGGCGACCAGACGCGTACCTTCTGCTAAGGAAATAACACCGACTATGCAGGGGTATTGATAACCCGGAACTTTAGGATAATGCAGTGTGGTGAAACTGAAAATTTCACCGTCCAGTGTCGACTCAATGGAATCCCATTCGATTGACTGACACTCACCACACATTGGCCGAGGCGGATGACGTAACGTCTGACACGATTTGCAGCGCTGAATTAATACTTTGCCTTCATCGCAGGCATTCCACCACCAACCATTGTCGTGACCCCGTGGTGCATGAATGCGCGCTGGTGTTGCCGGTGCGCTGTCATCAGCGGTACTTGCAGCAGCGCTATTGCTGTCATTGGGAATAAATTTTAATACCCGGAACACCTGACGACCCACTTCTTCACCTAATTGATCAGTAAAGGTAGCGACGGTTTCAATAAAATAACCAATGCCGCGAGCAGTGGCTTTTTGTTCGGAAATATTATCGATAATGGTATGGGCGGTTACCGCATCACCCGGTTTTAAATCGCGGAAGAACTCAGTGGAGGTGTTAGTGCCGAGTACACCGGTAAAACCGTTTTCATCAAATACACTATGTAATTCGCGCTGTACATCTTTAGCCGGATTTGCCGCCATCGGGTAGCCTTCCATACTCCAGGCTTGCAACATCGCTGGCGGGGCAATGATGCCGCCTTTGCTGGTTGTCGCTGCAAACTCGGCATCAGTGTAGATACCCAGTTCGTCACCCATGATTTCAGCCCACTGCCGAATCATCGCCGGGTTGACATCGTCATTGCCTTGTTTTGGTGGCCCGTTTTCACGGCCTACATAGGCGTAAATTTTTGCTTCAAACGCTTTGGTTTCTTCAGGAGTCATGCTGCCGTCCTAATCGTTAGTAAAATGATTAATGGTAAAACGCTAGCCAGTGATGACGATGCAATCTGCATCAAACCGTTAGCATTCCCCACCCAAACTTAATTTTTTCTACGCCTTACTTTTTCCAAATTAGCGGTGTAATTTAATTTTTCGGAAGGTGGATTTTCCAAAAACAAACCGCGATAAAAAATAACGGTAATTAATTCTGCCATTTGCTCGGCATCCAGAGCCTCTGCCACCAGCACTGGCTCGCGATTGATATAGTAATCCCGCAATACCATTTCGCCAGTGCCCGCCAGCGTAAAGGCCACCATCATCGACTGATGCTCTGACATCGCCGCTTCCGGGAATAACTTGGGCATTTGCCGGGTTAACCAGCTCAACTGCTCAATAAAATTTTGTCGCAGCAAACCCGAGAAGTCTTCATCTTCGTCCGCCAGCTGCAACAAACAGCGCATAATGCCAGGCCGCTCCGCATAAGAGTGCACTACCAAACGGTTGTGGGCCAGCATACGCTCATACCAGTCGCCCTTGGGCACATCTTTCTCAATGTCTTCCAATTGCAGCGAATGGGACACAAAATCACCCAGCACTTCCAGAGTCAAACTCTTTAAGTCTTTGAAATAATGGTAAAAAAGCCCAGATGCCACTCCGGCCTCGGCGGTCACATCAACAATCCGCATCTTGTGATAGCCCACCTGCTCCATCACCCGCAACGCAGCACTCTTGAGCTTGGCTCTGGCCTTCTCACCCTTGGCGCTTTTTACTGTTGTCGCTGATTTTTTAGCTGCCGCAGAAGCCATTAGCCATCACCCTAAAAGCCTGAATGTGCACTACCATCAACGGTAGCCACCACGATTCAGACAAAAATTAACCGCTGGAAAGCGATTATTGTTGAAATTGAATTCAAATTCAATATTATATGATCCTATTCACCGGTGCAACGTATCAACTACTGCAAACGATGCACTTTGAATAAGCCGGCAGGTATCAACAATACCGCCATGCTTTGGGTCAACAGCAAGCGCTAACCCACCAAATCACGTGCCGTCAGCCAGTTGAGCTGACGCCATTTAATGAGAAGGCAAACCATGATTATCGACTATACCGACGACCAAAAAGCACTGCGCAAGAAACTGCGCGACTACTTTAGCCAGTTGATTACCCCGGATATCGCCGATCAACTTCGCAATCCCGCCAATGCTGAAGGCGGCGATCTGTACAAGCAGATCATTCGCCAAATGGGCGCGGATGGATGGCTGGCGATTGGCTGGCCCAAGGAATACGGCGGCCAGGGCGCGACTACTGCCGAGCAACTGATGTTCTTTGAAGAGGCCTTATTAGCAGGGGCACCCATTCCTTTCGTGACCCTGAATACTGTCGGGCCCGCGTTAATGGACTACGGCACCGAAGAAATGAAGCAGCGCTTTTTGCCTGGTATCGCCTCCGGTGAAACCCATTTTGCGATTGGTTACTCCGAGCCCAATGCCGGTACCGATCTGGCGGCACTTAGCACCACTGCCACCCTCGATCCTGACGACAACGATTATTACCTGATCAACGGCACCAAGGTGTTCACCTCTGCCGCCGAATCCGCGGACTATGTGTGGCTGGCCACACGTACTACTCCAGACGTGCGCCACAAAGGGGTGACGATGTTTGTCGTTGATGCCAAAGACCCCGGCTTTTCTATTGCGCCTATCCACACAGTCGGTAGCGTCCGCACCAATATGAGTTACTACAACAATGTGCGCGTACATAAATCGATGATGATTGGTGAACTCGATAAAGGCTGGGGCTTGATTATGTCGCAGCTTAACCACGAGCGCGTCGGCTTAGCGGCATGGGGCATCCAGGGGTGGAAATTATTTCAGCGCACTCTTAACTGGGCACGCACCGAAAGCACTCAAGCCCACAACAAGGGCCAGCGCCCGATTGATGAACCCGAATTCAAGCCAACCTCGCCGAAGCCATGGCGCGACTTGAGGCCATGCGCGTAATGAACGCCCGGATGGCCTGGGATTTGGATAAGGGCAATATGAACCCGGCATTGGCCTCAGCGCTAAAAGTATTTTCGACCGAAGGATTGGTATCAATTTGCCAATTATTAATGGAATCCATTGGCCCCAATACTTTGGTTAGAGCGGGCTCCAGCGCTGCAGCTTTGTATGGCGATTTGGAACACGAGTACCGGCGCTGCCAGATCAATACTTTCGGCGGCGGCATTAACGAATTGCAGCGCGGCATTGTTGCCAACTTTGGTTTGGGTATGCCCCGCCACCGTTAATCAACGAATAGATAGTCGTTAATATCACCGCCTGTTGGCGGATGTGAATACACAATAGAGAAAGAGACCAAGCTTATGGACTTTTCATTTTCAGCAGACCAAATCGCCATCCGCGATCTGGCACAACAAATTTTTACTGACAGCGCCACCGACGAATTTTTATTAAGTTTTGATCGCAACGACGATGTCTACGATAACACCTTATGGAAAACACTGGGCGAGCAGGGTTTGCTCGGCATTACCATTCCGGAAGAATTTGGCGGCACCGGTTTAGGTTTAACCGAACTGTGCATGCTACTGGAAGAGCAAGGTCGCCGGGTGGCACCGATTCCATTATTTGCCAGCCTGGTATTGGGTGCGCTACCCATTATTGAATTCGGCAGCACGGCGCAAAAAGAAAAATACCTGACACCGTTAGCCAGCGGCGATAAAAAACTGACCGCGGCTATTTCCGAACTCGGCGTCAGTCAGGCTGCCGCAGGCCGTATCAATGCCAGCCAAAAAGGTGAGCAGTGGATTTTAAATGGGCAGCTGGATTTTGTTGTCGACGGTTTGTATGCCGATGCCATTCTAGTCCCAGCCACCAACAGCGATGGCAAACAAACGGTATTTATTATCGATAGTGAACAACTGGCATTAACCGGCCAACAATCCAGCTTAGGTTTAAAAGAAGCGTCTATTACGCTTAATAATGTAACCGTCAACAGCGACGCCGTACTTGGCAATGCTGGCGACGGCGAATCAATTTTAGCCTGGCTGGAACTGCGGGCAGAATTAGCCCTGTGTGCACAACAAGTCGGCATTACCGAAGAAGCGGTAAAACGTACTGCCGAGTTTACCTGCGAGCGTAAACAATTTGGCGCACCGATTGGCTCCTTTCAAGCAGTGGCCATGCAAGCAGCAGATGCCTACATCGATGTTGAAGCCATTCGTTCCAGCTATTGGTTAGCACTGTATAAAATTGAATCTGCACAGGACGCTCGCTCAGAAGTACGCATCGCCAAATGGTATGCCGCCGAAGCGGGACATCGCGTGGTGTACCGTACCCAGCATTTGCACGGCGGTATTGGCGCTGATATTGAATACCCCATTCACCGTTATTTTTTGTGGGCCAAACATGTCGGTATGATCCTCGGCGGTCGTAGCGTACAAATTGAAAAACTGGGAGCATTACTGGCCAGCGATGACAGCATTGGCCTGCAGTCGCTGCGCGTATAATTGATCATTTTTATTGACTGTAAAGGGTTGCTTCGGCAACCCTTTTTCCATTTTAAAAAACACCAAGCTTGCGACTGGAAACACTTATGAAAACAAATATCGGCCAACTACTCAGCAAACGTGCACAGATAAACGCCAACGGCGAAGCTTTTGTGGAAGTAGAGCGTGGTCGCCGCTTTACTTTTGCCGAATTGAATCAGCGCAGCAATCGCATTGCCAATACCTTATTAGCGCAAGGTATCAAACCGGGGGATAGTATTGCCACGCTAATGAAAAACGGTATCGAATTTATTGAAAGTTACTTTGCCATTGCCAAAATTGGCGCGGTCATGGTGCCGGTCAACTGGCGCCTGGTCGCCAATGAAATTGCTTTTATTGTTGGCGATTCCGGCGCTATCACTTTACTTTATGATGCCGACTTTGACGATACCGTTGCCCAAGTGCAAACAAACAAGGAGGTGGCGATTCAACATTTTGTACGCATCAATGCGATTGCCAGCACCGCAGCATTAGCCAGCTTTGCACAAGATTATGATCAGTTATGCGCGGCCGCTTCTACGCAGGAGCCAACCATCGGAGCTTACGACCAAGACTTATTATTTATTATGTATACGTCGGGAACTACCGGCCTACCCAAAGGGGCGATGCACAGCCACGAAGGCATGTTGTGGTCGCAACTCACCAGCATGTCGACGTCGGATATGCGCAGCGATGACCGTTTTTTATTACCGCTACCGATGTTTCATGTCGGCTGTTTGTCGCCGGTATCATTGCTCGTGCACCGCGGCGGTACTGGCATTGTGATGCGCGATGTGGATATGGCGCTAATGTTAAAAGCCATCTGTGAAGAAAAAGTTACCATTACTTCACTGGTTCCTGCCTTATTGCAATTTATGTTGATGACACCGGAAATAAAGCAATACGATATTTCCAGCATCCGTTGGATCGCCGTAGGCGCAGCACCGGTACCTGTTTCATTATTAAAACAGTATGAAACACTGGGTATCGCTATTCCACAAGCCTATGGCCTCACCGAATCCTGCGGCCCGGGCACCTTATTATTAGCGCAAGATGCCGAACGCAAAGCCGGCTCCATCGGCAAAACACAAATGCATACCGAATCGAAAGTCGTCAAAGACAATGGCGAAGAAGTGACACCCGGTGGCGGCGAAGTGGGCGAGCTGATATTAAGCGGCAAACACATGATGCTGGGTTACTGGAATAAACCTGAAGCCACCGCCGAAACCTTAAAAGATGGCTGGCTCTATACCGGTGATTTATGCACGGTGGACGAAGAAGGTTTTATTTATATTTGTGATCGTAAAAAAGACATGATCATTTCTGGCGGTGAGAATATTTATCCCGCTGAATTGGAAAATACTTTAGCTGCCTGCCCCGAAGTTCAGGAAGCAGCCATTATTGGCATCCCTTCAGAAAAATGGGGTGAAACGCCGCTGGCGATTATTGTTGCAGCACCGGGCACTTCACCTACCGCTGAATCGATTAAAGCTTATTGCAAAGCCAATTTAGCGGGCTATAAAGTGCCGCAACTTTATCAATTTATCGATGCCCTGCCGCGCAACCCTTCCGGTAAAATCCTCAAACCGCAGTTGCGAAAACAGTTTCCAGACCCTGCGCCGTTTTAATCACATCCCCTTCAGGTTGATGCCTGGTATCAACCTGAAGGCCCTTCCTAAATCACTCTGAATATTGTTGGATCAAGTGTAGTGTTGCTATCACCGGTTGAACCCAAAACCCAAAACCGCCTTTGCTAGCGTCACAACCTTGGGTGGCACGGAGCGGGGTCAGACCAAGAATTTTACGTAGTTAGTAAAATTTTGCTCTGACCCCTGCTAGAAACCGTTGGCACGATCTTCGTTAGAAAACCTCTTTCAGGTACTCCGGTTCAACAAAGTATCGATTTGACCATCACTTTGAATACGCATGGTACCAATAGTTTCTTAGAGGCAGGTCTAACATTTTCGATATGCGTTCAGTTTTGTTTTTTTATTTTCAGTGAATCGCAACGCGATTCATGTCCCTGACTTTCTTCCCCTAAAAGGAGTCGAGCAACGGAGGAAATTTGCGGCCCTTAGAGCGACCGAATGTTTGATTCAAATACGCTAAGGCGTTTTATTATTAACTGTACCCCGAAGGAGGCGACAACCGGGGTGCAATGTCTTCTTGGTTACTTCTGCTTTGAGCAAGCAAAGAAGAAGTGACTTGCTGTCGGGCAACCCCGACATACTGCTTAAAAACAACAACACTAAAACATTAAGCATGAAAACAAAAATCGAAGTATGTAGCTCTGGGCCTGACAACATCACGACCTAATTTTATACCCCGTTTTAAAAACCCAGGCCACCACGCCGATACAAACCACCAAAAAAACCCCAATCATCCCTAGACTAATACCGACACTAACATCAGATACACCGTAAAAACTCCAGCGAAAACCGCTAATCAAATACACCACGGGGTTAAGCAGGGCAATTTTTTGCCACAGCGGTGGCAACATTGAAATAGAGTAAAAACTACCGCCAAGAAACGTCAAGGGCATAATAATCATCAGCGGGATAATTTGTAATTTCTCAAAACCATCAGCCCAAATACCAATAATAAAACCAAATAAACTGAAAGTTAAAGCGGTCAGCAGTAAAAAGGCCAGCATCCAAAATGGATGCTCTATTTGATAATCCACAAATAATTTGGCCGTTGCCAAAATAAGCAAGCCCAACAACGTAGATTTAGTCGCCGCTGCACCCACATAACCCATCACCACTTCTACCATCGACACTGGGGCCGATAGCAGCTCATAGATCGCGCCAGAATATTTAGGGAAATAAATACCGAAAGAGGCATTTGAAATACTCTCTGACAACAGTGACAACATCAGCAAGCCAGGAATAATAAAGGCACCATAGCTAACCCCATCAATCTCACCCATACGTGAACCGATGGCGGCACCAAATACCACGAAGTATAGCGAAGTTGAAATCACCGGCGAGATAATGCTCTGTGTCAATGTACGGAACCAGCGCGCCATTTCAAACCGGTAAATAGCACGAACCGCGTAAATATTCATGATTTCACCTTCACTAAATCAACAAAAATATCTTCCAAAGTACTTTCACTGGAATGTAAATTTTTAAAATCGATACCACACTGATCCAGATGTTTCAGCAAGGCCGCAATGCCATTCTGCTCACTCTGTACATCAAAGGTATACAACAACGAGTTACCGTCTTCTATTAACTCCAGTGAGTACGCTTCAAACCCTGCCGGGATAGTGTCCAAGGGGGTTTGCAACTGCAAGGTCAACTGCTTTTTCCCCAGCTTGTTCATTAGCGTTGATTTTTCTTCAACCAGAATAATCTCACCTTTGTTGATCACGCCAATCCGATCGGCCATTTCTTCGGCCTCTTCAATATAATGGGTGGTTAAAATAATGGTCACGCCCTGAGCACGTAAGCCGCGTACCATTTCCCACATATCCCGGCGCAGCTCGACATCAACACCGGCGGTGGGTTCATCCAAAAATAAAATTTCCGGCTCATGGGATAACGCTTTGGCAATCATTACCCGTCGCTTCATACCACCAGACAATGTCATAACTGTGGCATGACGTTTTTCCCACAGGGATAAATCGCGCAGGATTTTTTCTACAAAGGTCGGGTTGCGCGGCTTACCAAATAAGCCACGGCTAAAATTAACGGTTGCCCAGACGGTTTCAAAACCATCTGTTAATAATTCCTGTGGCACCAAGCCGATTTTTGCTCTTGCCAAACGGTAGTCTGTAACCACATTATGACCGTCTGCCAGCACTGTGCCTGACGTGGGATTAACCAAGCCACACACAATACCTATCAAAGTGGTTTTACCTGCACCATTAGGGCCGAGCAGAGCAAATATTTCACCGCGATGAATATCGAGATCAACGTTGTTTAACGCTTGAAAATGGGGCTCATATATTTTACTCAAGCCCCGAATAGAAATGACAGATTGCACATTAACACCCTATGGTTATTTCCTGTACCACACATTTTTCAAACTATTTATAACTGGCAGCGCATTACTGGTGCTTGATAGCCCCAAACTATTTGCGCTTCACCCTGATGCTCCCGGAAACTTTCATTACCGCCTTGATAGAAACTGCCACTGGCAGCCGGTTGCCGATACATTAAGGAAACACTGTCACCATGCTCTGCAATTAAGGTCGCCGGCACGGTTTCAAAATACGTTACCACCACTTCTTTAGCGGGATTGTTGTCACAGCTAAAACGGTAGGGGCCGTTACTCGCCACTAATCTATAACGTGCTTGCAGTTCAGCGATGCGATGTTGATATTCGGTAGTAATACACTGGTTTTTATCCTCTGCTTTCCAGCAATCGTTGCGTCCTTTAATCCAGCCTCGTTGTTCGGCTTTCAATACCGGCGGCTGTTCATTGCCTGCTTTTGCAGTGGCTGCTGCATAGACCTGAGCCAGACTGCGGTCGAGTGCCGCTAACGTTTCATCTGCGCAGACCAGTGCTTCAATACTACCTTCCCTAACACCATTACAAACGAAAGATGGCGAAGCTGAAGTGAGACGCGATTGAATGCGCTGGTCAATATAGCTACACCACTCTGAACTCGCTCGTGCCGGCAGGGAAGCATCACCACGCAGACCTAATTTAAATTCCACCACTGATTTCCATTCATCCGAACCCACGTCGGGACCATGGCCCTGCCCATCTCCACTAACCACGCTTTTTTCAACTGACTGAAACCACTCATTGGTACAAAGCGATGCAGCGCTGACACTAGTTTTATCACTTTCTGTACAGGCTATTAACAGCACTATAAAAGGCAGGCTAAAAAATACTGTGCGTATACCAGTGTAGTTTTTTCCACTAATAAACCTTGGCTTAATCGGCATAATAATCTCCTGTACGGTGTTTAATTTACTATTACTTCCTATTAAGTCTAAATGGTGACACACTCTTATTCAGCACTACTTTCCAATAAGGTTTCCAGACAATGCTGCTCAATACCATAAAAAGTTTTTATCTCCGCAATTTGTTGCAACACAGCTTCGGTATCAGTGGACTGTTTATTTTTTACCGCCAAAATCATTTTATTTTTATTGGTATGTTCCAAACTGATAAATTCAAACACCTTGGTAGTGTAGCCATTGGCCTCCAGCAATAATGCCCGCAGCGAATCGGTCACCATTTCCGCCTGCTGCCCTAAGTGTACACCGTACTTCAACATCGGTTGCAACAGCGATGGACTGGCCATTTGTGGGCGTATTTGTTTATGGCAACAAGGCGAGCACATAATAATAGAAGCCTGGGCACGAATACCGTAGTGAATGGCATAGTCGGTAGCCGTATCACAAGCATGCAGGGCAATCATGACATCGGTATGTTGCGGGGCATGGGTTTGCACATCACCGCAGACAAACTGTAAGCCGCCATGATCCAAGGTATTGGCAATATTATTACAAAGCTCTGCAAGGTTGGCGCGCAACTCTACCCCGGTCACTGCGGCTGAATTCTGTAATTCATTGGCTAAATAGTCGTGGATAGCAAAGGTGAGATAACCTTTACCTGAACCAAAATCAACTACGTTTAATGCTTGCTCTGTGTTCAACCCGGAATTTTCAAGCGCCTGACTAAATACTTCTATAAACTTATTGATCTGTTTCCATTTTTTCGACATGGATGGAATTAATTGCTGCTGTTTATCAGTAACCCCCAAGGCGGTCAGGAATGGTCTGTTGATATCAACGAAGCGTTTTTTGTGGCGGTTATGATCGGCACTTTTCGTACCTTGATGGTCACTGCTCACAGAAGCTTTATGCGTGTGTAGCGACACTTTTCCCTTCTTGGAAATTTCCAGTTGTATAGTTTCAGAAGCGGTTGATAAATGCGCGCTTTTAAAGTCACTACTCATTAACTCGCTGACCAAACTCAAGGCTTCGTCGGGGCTATAATTTTTAGTAATGTCCCGGGTTTTATAGCTATACACAAAGGACAGTGTTAATTGCTGGCGTAAGTTAATCAACCGAATGGTGATTCTTTGTAAGTCTTTTTCGTCACCGCGGTATTTACTGAGCAACAACCTTTCCAGACGTTGCCTGCTGATAGCGTCTTTCAGTATATTGATGAAAGTGGTTAATGTTTCGTCGCTACTTAATGTGGACATAAGTCGTTATCTGTTGAAGGGTATAACCATTAGTAGATCAGCAAAGATCCAGCTCATTATGTATCAATACCACACACTGGGACGCAAATAGCATGGTAGGGCCCACGCTGATTTTTTCTGTTCCCAAGCGCTTTAAACTGTTGAAGCTTTTTTTGGGCATGGGGATATGATCAGTTAATAAAAAACAGGGCTTATCTGAAAATTGTTGTTCTCGAATAGCCGCACCTTTTTTGTCCATCATATAGAGCTGGTGATCATTAGCCAGCTCAGCGACCAGTTTTTCAAAGCTGATGGTGCGAACGGCAATGCCGGGCTCTACAGTCCTGTACTCTTCTTTGCTTAGCCCCTTTGATAAATCCAGCGCTCTGGCAATTTTATTGAGTAAGGCCTGCTCGTGAAAGCCACCGATATCGCGCAATTCATTGGAAGTAAACGTGATGGTACGGGAATAATCCTGAGTGCTTTCCAATATCAGATGCACAACTACATCCGGGCGATGGGACTGTGCCACAAAGATGGCATTCATCAAGGTATGCGCCAAAATTTCGGTATGCGCATCCTGACCCACCGCCGCTAATAACTGCTGACTGTCGGTGGGGGCGGCTCGGGCTCGCAAAACAAAAGTGCGCATGGAAAGGTTATCTACTAGTCAGTTGGATCGATTGCTCAAGGCCTTATCGACGTGCAATATACTATTTTTTATTCATCAGCAGTAGTTCGGGTGCCGACTATTTTCTGGATTGCGGCAACCACCACAAATACCAAACCGCCTGCCAGCATACCGCCTAACGCATTTAATAGCGTCGGCGTTAGCGCTGCAGCTATGCTACCCACTGCCTCTAACGTTGCCGCCTGTTGGCTGACCGCAACAATAAGCTCATGGGAATGCGGGATACCGTGCACTAAAATCCCGCCACCGACTAAAAACATCGCGGCAGTACCCACAATTGCCAGCGTTTTCATTAACAGCGGACAGAATAATAATATACCTCTACCCAACGCATGTTTTACACCGACAAATGTACTATCCACTTTCGCCTTTAAAAAATAAAAACCCACATCATCGAGTTTTACAATCGCCGCGACTAAACCGTATACGCCTACCGTCACCGCTATCGCAATTAAAGTAACTACCCATACTTGCTGATTAAAGGGCGCGTCTTTAGCTGAGCCTAACGCAATTACAATAATTTCGGCGGAGAGAATAAAATCGGTTCGGATCGCGCCTTTGATTTTGGTTTTTTCAAATTTGAGGATCTCGGCTTTCGGCAAGCTTAGGATGTCCAGTTTTTTTGCATGCTCACTAACATCGTCAGGAGTGAATATTTTGTGCAGGACTTTTTCAAAGCCCTCGTAGCATAGATATGCGCCACCCAGCATCAGCAAGGGCATAATGACCCAGGGAGTCAATGCGCTCAGCAATAAGGCGGCCGGTACTAAAATCAACTTGTTTAAAGCTGAGCCCTTGGCGACGGCCCACACCACGGGCAGTTCCCGATTCGCCCGCACACCTGAAACCTGCTCCGCATTCAGCGCCAGGTCATCGCCTAACACCCCGCCGTTTTCTTCGCAGCGACTTTGGTGAGTATCGCCACATCATCCAGCAATGTCGCGATATCATCGATTAATGCGAGTAAGCCCACCCCTGCCATGTATTTCTCACTGTGTTATTTTTGATTTGAGCTAGCGCAGTTAGTTGCAGTTAATCAGACCCGACGCACCAAACCTTCTTGCATAGCACTAGCCACTAATTCGCCACGCTGATTAAAAATTTTGCCGCGACTGATACCGCGACCCGCACTGACCGACTCGCCGTGAATTTCGTACAGCAGCCAATCATCGATACGAAAGGGGCGATGATACCAAATACTGTGATCTAAAGTCGCGGTGGCAACCGTTGGGCTAAAAGGAGTAAATCCTAAAGGACGTAACACTGCTGACAAAATGGGGTTATCCGAGGCATAGGCGAGTAACTGCTGGTTTAAGTGCGGATCATCCCCTACCTCTGCGGCGGCCTTAAACCACACATAGGCACTGGCCGATTTCGCTTGAGGGTCACTAAAATCCATAGGATCACACTGCCGGAATTCAATCGGCCAGCCATAGCCAGAATCAGGTAATACCGCTTTAAACAGCTCCCGATCTGTGATTAGTTGTTCTGGATTTGCCACAGCTGGCATTTGCGCCTGATAGTCATAGCCCTCCTCTTCGACCTGATAAGACAAAGTTGCCAAAAATATCGCCTTATCCGCTTGTAACGCAGTAATTCTGCGAGTGGAAAAACTGCGACCATCACGCAATGCTTCCACCTTGTAGTCAACCGGTTTTTTAGGATTACCCGGGCGTAAAAAGTGACTGTGGAAAGAATGTAACTGAAAATTATTTGTTATCGAATGCTGGCTGGCACTCACCGCCTGCGCCACCACTTGCCCACCATAGATTCGCTCAATAAAACTTTCATCAGAACGGCCTTGATAATGATCGGCAGCAATTTTTTCTAATTGAAAGCTTTGAATTAATTTTTCTACTGCGGCTTTGGCGGCCATTAGCTATGCACCTTAAAAAAATCCCTGAAGGCCGCGGATGCGTCAACCACCTTTCCCAGCTGATAATCAAAACTTAAAAAGGACAAACTTGCCAGCGCTATCACGCGGTCACTGTTTTTATTCTCTATCTTATAGATAAAATCACAACCGCAGCGATGAAAATTATCTACTCCCAGTTCCACTGTTAGCACATCGGCGTATTTAGCTTCCGTTTTTAATTGCACGGAGAAACCACTATTTAATAGCACCTGATTAGCAATCGTATATTCCGCTGTATTGCGACTGCGAAAAAATCGCAACGTAGCCTCATTGCACAAATCCACATAGCGACTATTACCGACGTGATTGCCGCGATTAATATAACTGTCATGGACAGTTATATCAGTGCTAAATAATACCTGCGCGGGAAACGTAATATCTATTTTTGGCATGAAAATTCCTTGTCAGGCCTTTAATGCAGCAATGGCTTTTTCTGCTAGCACATCATCGGCAGGATCATCAGGCAATGGGAAATTGATCATGGTGGAAAGACCGCTATAACGCTGCTGCATAATCCCAACTATCTCATCGTAACGCCCAATAGGAACAAATTGTTCCAGCATGTCATCATCAATAATTGCTGGCATATCTTGCCAGTTTCCTTCACGAGTCATTTGCAATAATTGTTCACCTTTATGTTGCCAGCCAAATAATTCCAGACTCGGCCAATAGGATGGTGTCGAATATAAAAAGCCTAATAAATTGCGCTGCTTTTCTTTTTCGGCAGCGACGGTCGCATCATCTTTACCGGTAGCAACCAACGCACTCAAAATGATATTTACATCAGCTAAACTCCGCCCCGCTTTATCCGCGCCTTTTTGCAATCGCGGCAGAGCGACTTCACGCATATAACGCGGTGGAGTGTTAGTCGGATGGGTAATCATGCCATCTGATACTTCACCGGCTAGCGCTGTCATCAATGGCCCTACCGCCCCCATATAAATGGGTAACTGCGGATGCTCAATGGGTCCAGGATTAAAAAATGGCTGCAACTTGGTAAATTGATAATGCTCACCGATAAAATTTAATTTTGTGCCGTTTTGAAAACTATCAAAAATAGCGCGCAATGAACCAATATACTCACGCATTCTCGGCACCGGTGCAGTCCATTTAGTGCTGTAACGTTTTTCAATATTGCCCTTTACCTGGGTGCCCAGCCCCAACTCGAAGCGACCGTTAGACAACTGCTGTAAATCCCATGCGGCCACTGCTACTTGCATCGGGCTGCGTGGAAAGGCCACCAACACACCGGTACCCACTTTTAAGGTGGTGGTCGCATTTAACGCCATAGCGGATAACAAAAAACCGTCATGCACCGCATCGGGAACATTTAAGCCGTCATAACCCATCGCTTCAGCGCGGCGAGCATGGGCAATAATGTCCGCAGGGTTCATGGTTTCTGGGGTGGTGGCGTAGACTTTAAACATCACTGCATCCTTATGGGTACTATTGTTAATGCGCAAATTATTGGTATAACGTTAAAAAAATTTATTCGCTTTGGTCACGCCCCCTCGCAATGACTTGCTCGCGGCGCATCGCAATCATGGCTGCACTGGCGGCTTTTGCCGACTCCATCCCCAGCGCGGCCTCATATGCCAAAGCCTCCTTTAGCGGCATACTATAACCGTCATCGATCAGCTTTTTATACTGGGTCACAATGGCCGGCACACAGCTGCACATATCTAGTGCTAACTGCTCAGCCTGCGCCATTAATTGTTCCGGTTCGGTGACGCGATTTACCAAACCCCAGGCCAGCGCCTGCTGGGCGTCAATGCTATTACCGGTGAGAGATAATTCTTTGGCCCGCGACAAGCCGATTAAACGCGGCAAGCGCTGACTTAAACCCCACCCGGGAAGGATGCCGACCCGGGCATGGGTATCGGCAAATTTGGCTTGGGTGGAGGCAATTATCACATCGCAGGCCAGCGCTAATTCAAAACCACCGGTGATCGCATGGCCATTAACTGCAGCGATAATGGGGCCGTCAAATGCGTCCATCACCGCAGTCATTTCATTCTCGGAAGCTTCCGCCACATTGCTCTGCTCACCACTGGCCATTTCTTTTAAATCAAAGCCTGCACAGAATGCCTTACCACTGCCAGTGACCACGATGGCTCGAATCGCGTCATCTTGATGGCAATCGCGAAACGCCACTACAAATTGCTCTCGCAACTGTCGCGACAACGCATTCATCGACTCGGGACGATTGAGGGTAATCACCGCATAGCCAGATTTTTTTTCAAGGTGAATCGGGGAATTCATGGCAAAGCTCCTGACAAATAGATCAAACGACACAGTAACCAAGCCTCAGCCTATTTGCAACCAAGTGGTTACAAATTTAATTATCCGGCGTATACTCATTATCAGAGACAAGCACCTGCACTCCACATGGAACGAAACAGGAGCAATTCCATGCATCAAAAAACCACAAGCAATCACAACAAAGTCGCCTTTATCACCGGCGCCAGCCGCGGTATTGGCAAGCAAGCCACACTGGCTTTGGCCAAACAGGGGTTTGACGTGGTGATCACCGCCCGCACCCTGCATGATGGCGAGCAACATGAACGCGGCGCGTTTCAATCCGATACCAGCGCCGTCACCGGTAGCCTCAACGCCACCGCAGCAGAGGTGCAGGCGCTGGGCCGCAAGGCCTTGCCGATTCGCATGGATTTGCTGGATACCGACTCCATTACCGCCGCCTACGAACAGGCCATTGATCACTTTGGCCATATTGATCTGCTCCTCAACAACGGCATTTACCAAGGTCCCGGACTGATGGCCCCGGTAGCCACACTGACTGCGGATATCATGCAAACCATATATCAAGGCAATATTTATTCGCAGATGCAACTGATACAACATTGCCTGCCACACATGCTCGAGCGGCACAGCGGCTGCATTATCAATATGGTGTCCGCATCCGGCATGATGGATCCGCCAGCCACCCCGAAAAAGGTGGCTGGGGCTTTGCCTATTCTTCCTCCAAAGCTGCTTTTATGCGCATGGTGGGTTGTTTACATGTCGAGCATAAAAATTCGGGCATACATTTCTTCAATGTCGAGCCGGGTTTTATCGTCACCGAGAACATGCTGGAAAAAGGGCTGGTTGATGACCGCGCCGAGATGTTTGGCGGCGCCCCACCCACGGTACCCGCGGCAGTCATTGCCTGGCTTGCCACCGCTGCTGACGCTGAGCAATTTCAGGGGCAGACGATCAGCGCGCAAAAACACTGTTTGAAATATCAACTTCTGCCGGAATGGCAACCTAAAAATTCCAGTCACACCTAACAAGGAATCACAGTATGTTATTAGCTGATAAAGTAGCGCTAATTACCGGTGCCGGAGAAGGTATAGGCCAAGCCACAGCCCTGATGTTTGCTAAAGACGGCGCGAAGGTGGCCGTCGTTGATCGACAAATTGAATTGGGACAGGCCACCGCCGATGCCATTAATAAAGAAGGGGGCGAGGCTATTTTTATTGCTGCCGATGTTTCCCAACATGATTCAATAAAAAAAATGGTGGCTGATTGTATCACCCACTTTGGTCGCCTCGACTGCGCCGTTAACAACGCTGCTCGCAGTGCCAGTTTTGCGTTAACCGCTGACACCGAAGAACAGCACTGGGACCTAACACAAGCCGTCACCTTAAAAGGCGTTTGGCTGTGTATGAAATATCAAATCCCCGCCATGTTAAAAACCGGTGGCGGTGCCATTGTCAATATTTCTTCGCTGGCGGGTATTCAGGGTGAAGTATTTCAAGCGCCTTATGCCGCCGCTAAAGCCGGCGTGATTGGTTTAACACAAACCGCTGCCGGCGAATATGCGCAACAAAATATTCGCGTGAATGCCATTTGTCCCGGCGGCATTTTAACCCGCGGCATGGCCAATTATTTAGACAAAGTCCCCGGTGCCAGAGAAAAAGTCGAGGGGACTCACGCCATGCGACGGCTGGGGAAACCCGAAGAAATTGCCGATGCCGCCGCTTATCTATGTTCCGATCGTGCCTCGTTTATTACCGGCCATCCGTTAATTGTCGATGGTGGCATTATGGTTAACCCCTATTTACTTTAAGCAGCAGGAATAAACCCGTGAGTGCAACTCCCCGAGGCAAAGAGCAAGTCAAACAGGCGCTAATCGAAGCTGGCATTACTTTATTTTCCCAGCGCGGCATGGCTTCTGTTTCTGTTCGCGACTTAGCCGAAGAAGCGGGCGTTAATCACTCTTTATTGTTCCGGCATTTTGGTGATAAAGAAACCTTGATCAAAGCCGTTTTTGAAGAGCGCTTTAATCGTCTGGGCATTTTCGATGAGACTGCAGCCACCGATGGTGAAGCCATGCTGGAAACGTCCATTAGAGCAGTCATGCAAGACGAGCAACTGTGGCGCTTAATGACTTTTGCAGCATTGGAAGGGCAGGATATGATTCTCAACAGTATTCCCAGTCCCTATATCGCCACCACGTTAAAACAATTGGAAAAGCGTCAACAAAACAATGAAATTTATAACGGCGTTGAAGCCTCGGTATTACTTGCTAGTGGCTTTGCCTTAAGTTTGGGCTGGGCGGTTTTTCGCCGTACCTTGATGAGCATGGCACATGCTAAAGATAGGAACTTTGAAGAGTTAAGGGTGCAAGTTGATAAACTGTGGGAAGATATGATTGCGCCTCGTTAAAATAAAAAAACCCCGGCTAGGCTAACCTGACCGGGGTTTTAGAATGTTTCAATTATCGTATTAGTTAATCGTAACGGTTACCACTTCAGAAATATTGCTTTTCAAACCAGTATTATCGATGGTGGCGATAGCGAAGTGATATTCACCGGCATTTAAGTCCGTTAACTGAAAGCTTGTTTGATTACCCTCTATAGCAATCAACTCATCAGCCAAAGCATTGCTATTACTCATTGCCGTGTAGTAAACCTCGTAGCCAGCAATATCACCCGCTTTTAATTCAGTACCGTTCTCGCGAGTAGTTGGTGCACTCCAGGCGATTTGCAATGATTTAGATTGTGGCAGGTCTGAGGCCAGTTTGTTAAAAGCCAGCTCACGAGTAGCTACAACCCCAGAAGTAAAAACAGTATCGACGATGAATTTGTAATTACCTGCACTCAACTGATCCATGACTGCGCTTAACTCAGTATTGGTATTTATTACTACTGTTTTTTCAGCACCTGAATTTACATCAAGATAAGTAATTTCATATTGTTCAACATCTCTATTATTCTGATACCAGCCTAGAACACCATCTACCATTCTTGACTTAGCAGTATCGTAACTAAGATCGCTAAAGTCGCGAGAAAAACCTGAAGTTGCAATTGGTGAATCAATAGTTTTGTTGATTAACACCAACCATTTGCTACCTGAACCCTGGTCATCAAAAGCGGTAACATCAAACCGCACCTCAGCAATTGGCATATTATTAATCAAACTGATTACTTGTTCAGGGCTGGTGATCGATACCTGCTGCGGAGTATTCATACCACAAGTATCTGACTCTTCACTCACATTCATTTGATAGCTTATGTCATAGCGTTGCACATTTCTGTTACTCATACTCCAGGACAAAAAACCTTCAAATTTTTTCGCCGCAACATCTGCAGTATAGGAGCGATAATCCTCAACATTTACCGCATAAGCAGACATAACAAACATCTGCAAAAAAACTAATGCTAAAACATTCTTTAAAACAGCTTTCATGACCTTACCCTCGTTTAGATATGAAAACCGCGATCCGGGCGGCGCTAATAAGTCCCTCAACTTGGGAAGCGATAATAAAGAGATTTAAAAATTAAACGAGCGAAGAAAATAGATTTTGTGAACTGCTTTTACAGAAGTCAGCAAGCTGCGATGGGGTTCAAATAATGGGCTTCGTAATGGCGATATCTGTTAGGTACTTCTACCTATGAGGCTGATTTTAATACCTAAGTAGCTGTACCTAGCCGTTAATTTTACCGAGCTTAAAGAGGTCAATGCTGGCACCGCCATCGACTACTAATACCTGCCCGGTTATATAGCTGGCGGCATCACTGAGCAAAAACAACACCGCATTAGCAATATCACTTTTATGCCCCACAGCGCCCAGCGGGTTGTTCACTTCCATTGCGTCAACCTCGCGGGTGAATCGCTGCATACCTTCAGTATCAGCAGTAGCTCCCGGAGCGACTGCATTGACCCGAATACCGTAAGGACCGAACTCTACCGCACTGCTACGTGTTAATGAATCAACACCGGCCTTGGCTGCAGCCACATGGGATTGATAAGCTGCACCGCCTTGCTGAAATGGCGCACTGATATTGACAATACTCCCACCGTTGGCCTTTAAGTAACGCTCAAAGCTGGCTTTAGTAACGTTATAGGTGCCTAGCAAATCGATATCGACAACCGATTTGAAGCCGTTATACGAAATCCCGCTAATAGGCGCCGGAAAATTACCCGCTGCATTATTAATGACGAAATCCAATCGCCCGTAGTGATTCAGTAACTGCTCTATAACACACTCCACCTGATCGGCTTGGCGGATATCACAAACGCCATATGCAGCCTCGAAGCCCGCTGCAAGCAATTCTTCAACTGCACGTTGCAACACCGGCTCTTTGCGGCTACAGATAAAAACGCTGGCGCCATGTGCAGCCAGAGTGTGTGCAATCTGTAAACCAATACCGGTGGCCCCGCCTGTGATCAACGCTACCTTGTTCTGCAATATCTCTTTTGAAAAAACATTCATCATTGACCTCCCGGGCCGCTGCTATTTCGACTTCTCTTCCAGCAAGGAAACCGGAACATAGCCGTCGCCAGCCACATCAATAAACACCGGGTTAGAAAAAGCCAAAGGGATAAATCCAGGTGCCACCAGCGTATAAGGTTCTTCCGCTTTACCACTCACCTCTACAGTGACAAAGCTATCACGAGTAAATTCTAAATTCAGAGTGACTGTATCCCCGTTTGCTATAGCTAACGTGTGAGAGTGTTCGCCGTTAATAAATACTTTCAACGTATCTATGTTTACCCATTCTGCGGATTCAGCAGCTACTAGCAAAGTGGCCGCTTGCGCAATAACAGTACCACCAGGCGATACACCATTAACACTCACATCTATAATTGGACCTGTGGTACCAAAGACATTACCTGCTCGAAGCGCCGAAATAAAATTGGGCACGTTTATATTCACTAACTCTTTATCATCCGCCTTGATGTAATTTCTCGGCAAAGCCACTAGTTGATGACTAAAGTGGGAATCACTATTGGCGGTGCCGACTTTAAAAAAACCTTGCCGTAAAAATGAAAACCAATCCTCTCTTATAAGATAATATTGTTCGATCTCTTCTCCATTGAGTAACTCAATTGCATCAAAATCAATATCTCTATAAGTACCGTTGTTATCATGTTGCTGTAATAAAGAATGATTCGGTGCGTCGTGCAAGGATTGTTTATTGTCATAGCTCTCGCCAATGGATAAATGATTTAAAAATGCAGTATCACTATCATAGGCTTTTGATCGAGGGTGATTTAATTGAAATAAACTATCTGGAAAGCGTTGCTTATATAGACTAATGACATCTCCCAGACGTTTGCCTTCAAACGCTAACGTGCCACCCATAAATGCATCCGCATCGACATTTACCGGAAACACATTGGAATGGCCGATAGTGGTTGGCGCAGCCGTGCTCCTGGCCATACCTGTTAATTCAACGCCGGCAATCGCAACCACTTCTTTTTCCAGTTGCAGCTGCTTGATAACCGGCTGCAGGTCATAACTGATGTTATGTTCTGTCGTTACCATCACTTCGCCACCTTGCGCGACAAAATCAATCACTCTTTGCCTAGGCGATAAACTGGAATCCATACTGATACCACTATGCACATGTAAATCCGCTGCAATTAAACCTGCCGTATCAACGACTCGACGCGGCATTTTAAAATCCAGCTCATAGAGATCATCTGCGTTCAAATCCAGAACACGTTCTTGCAAGTTATACTCTATCCCTCTACCGGCAATGACACGGTATTTTCCCGGCGCCACTAACACCTCCCGAATATCACTGTCGATACCGGCCAGACTTATCCGATTACTCTCAGCACCGGTGAGAAATGGCTCGCCACCAACTGTCATCCCGGTCAGCTCATTCATCAATACGGGATCAGCTGTCTCCTCCAAACCCTTAAAGATTATGTTCATGGCTTTACCGCGAGGTAAATGGATACGCGCTACAGCGCCAGTTTTAATTTCACCCGGATTGGACTCTGTAGAACGCAATTGATGATTTTTAATCGCCCAAGGGGTAATCGTCTTAATCCTATGAGCACCGGTATCTTCAGGCAACTTAAGTCGAAATTTTCCGCTGTTATCGGTACGGGTAAAGCTTAGCGGTCGCCCCTCAGCATCCTGAATTTCAATTGCCGCAGTGCCAGTATCCAGCACACCTTCAATCCAACGGCCCTGATATATTTGATTGGTAACCGCCGCGACATCAGCCGCGGCGCCGACAATAATTTCTCGCTCGACCTCAATAATTTCCTCTCTCTCTATATCGAAAAATTGACTAATGAGAAAATCCAGCCACGAGGGTTTATTCGAAAAACTATAGAAGGGTTGCGGAAAATACCCTTGCATCGTGAACGTATCGCTAGCAATTAAAAACCGTTTTAGCGCCTGCTTATTACCTGCTTGATCAACCCGGTTAGCGGCATTAAACCGCAAACCATAACTTATACCCTGTACCCCCCTATTCGTACCCACCAAAACCTGCAAATCAGCTGCAGAAACCGCCGACAAAATATCCCCTACTCGACTGGTATCAACTGCAGGCTGCTGAAAACCTAAAGAGTATTCTCCCGTTACGGTATCGAGGGTAAACGGTTTAAGCGCGCCACGTGGGTGCATGATCATTGATGCCATCATCGTCAAAGCATCCCCGGTCGCTTGCCGCTGCAAACTCTGATGGATCAATAAACTGGAAGGCTTATCTGCTTGCAGCCGATATTCTGTACTCATCGCCACACCGTCCATTACGGTATTCACTGTTACTGTGGCGAAGTCTTTAGCTTGAAGCGCGCTTATTGATTCAACCTGCGCAATTTTTTCTTTGCGCAGATTATGTATATCATGCTGCACCACCCATTGATCATTGGCTTTATCACAGTGCCAAAGATCAACCAGTGCGCCACCGTAGCTCGATAAATACGCAGGATGATGTGCTGCTGACACTACCGCACAAATGGTCCCGTTGCTTAATAACCAATCATCCACACCACCGATGGCGTCCATGCCACCTTCAGGTAGTAAATGCCTATTTTCAGTGGTGATTTGCTGCGAAATAAATTGCTCACCAACCGCAAGCTCCATTGAGCACAACAATACCAGGACAAATAAATATTTATCTAAACGCATACTCACCACCGGTTATTTAATCTGCAACTCAAATAATTTCTATTTTTCCGATTACCACATGCAAAAAAAAGGGCAGATAAATATCCACCCTGGTAAAATCATAACTTCAACACTTACTGCGGTGCGACGGTAAAACCACCCCACACCGATACATAATTTTCATCGTAGTGTTTGGATAATGAATTATGTAAATCGTCCAGCTCCCACTTACCACCGCTGGCACTGGTGAAAGGCGCGCTCAGGGTAGGCCGCTGCAAGATATTCACTTGGCCGCCCCACACAATCATCACCTCTCCGGAAATATGCCCCGCCTCTTGCGATGCCAAATAGCCAACCAATGGCGCTACGTTTTCCGGGTTAAACGCATCAAAGCCATCGTCCGGTGCTGCAAACATGGCTGCGGTTGCACCTTGATCAGTCATCGCGGTACGAGCCCTGGGCATGATGACATTGCAGGTAATGCCGTATTTCGTCATCAACTGCGCAGCGCCCATGGTCATCGCAGTGATACCCGCTTTAGCAGCAGCGTAATTGGGCTGACCTGCTGAACCATAAATCATCGCTTCTGAAGAGGTGCTGATTAGGCGACCATAAATGGCTTCACCACTTTTAGCTTTTTCACGCCAGTATTTGGTGGCATTGCGCATATTAACGAAATGACCACGCAAATGTACCCGCACCACACTATCGAACTCGTCATCGCTCATCCCGAAAATAGTTTTGTCACGACAGAAGCCGGCATTATTGACGACGATATTAACGTCACCATATGTGTCGATAGCGGTTTGAAATAAACGATCAGAATCAGCCGTGTCAGCACAATCGCCAAATACCGCAATCGCTTCGCCACCGGCCGCTTTGATTTCTTCCACGGTCGCATGCGCTGCAGCTTCGGCATGGGGCAGGTTGATATCATTGATCACCACCTTAGCGCCCTGCTTGGCTAACTGCATCGCCTCTTCCCGGCCCAAGCCTTGCCCGGCGCCAGTTATAATCGCGACCTTTCCGCTTAAATCACTCATCTTCTGTCTCCAACAAAATACTAAAAAATTTATACTATGGCTGCTTTGGCTGAAACAACCCGGTTACTTATTGCTACTTAAATACGCTCAATGATAGTACCCGTACCAATAGAGGCTCCACAGCACATAGCAATCAACGCCGTGGTTTTATCCTGACGCTCCAATTCATGCAATGCAGTGGTAATCAATCGCGCGCCGGTAGAACCGACAGGGTGGCCGATGGCAATAGCGCCGCCATTCACATTGACCTTGCTCATATCGGCATTGTTAACCTGTGCCCACGATAGCACTACTGCCGCAAACGCTTCGTTAATTTCAAACAAATCGATATCGCCCATATTCATACCGGTTTTCTTGAATAGCAATTCAGTGGCATTGACGGGACCATCTAACAAAAAGTAAGGATCTGAACCGGTGGTGACGCCGGTAATAATTCTGGCACGAGGTTTTAACCCTCGCGCTTTCGCTTCCTCGGCACTCATCCACAACACTGCGGCAGAACCATCAGATATTTGCGAAGCGTTACCCGGTGTGTGGATACCCCCCTCAATGACCGGTTTTAAATTAGCCAGAGCTTCCATCGTGGTGTCACGCAAGCCCTGATCTTTAGTAACTATGCGCATGTCCCCGGTGGGCTGTCCATCTTCCCCCAGGATTGGTGCTTCAACCGCAAAAACTTCGCGATCAAAACGGCCTTCTTCCCAGGCAACTTTGGCACGACGCTGAGACTCACAGGCAAACTCGTCCACATGCTGGCGAGTAAAACCGCGGTTTTTTACGATGCGTTCAACCGCAGTAAATTGATCGGGCGTGCTATCCCAAGGCCAATCCGTTGTTTGGAAAAACCCTGGGCCGTTATACGCATTCGCCCCTAAACCGACTCGCGACATAGCCTCAACACCGGCAGCAATACCAATATCAATTTGACCCGACTGAACCAATGCAGACACCAAATGATTCGCTGTTTGCGCGGAGCCACATTGCGCATCTACCGAGGCAGCACCAGTGCTGTAATTTTTACCCATGCTTAACCAGGCATTGCGCGCAATATTATTGGATTGCTCACCCGCCTGCGTTACGCAACCCGCATAAATTTGCTCGATATCTTCGTAGCTTAAGCCATTACGTTCGACTAATGCCTGATAAGACTTTGCTAATAATGTCGCTGCATGAATACCACTCAAGTGACCAGCGATTTGTTTTCCCCGCGCAATCGGGGTACGGACGGCGTCGACAATAACGGCTTCAGGCATGATAATTCCTCTTTCTGAAAAAGTGATTTGAACTGCTTTCAACAGCTCATTATCGGGAATAGATATGGAGGGTGGCGACTACAATTATTCCCACCCATTTTAAAGGGACGAAGATATTAACACCGCCCACAGGTCTTGCCAATCAATGTGGCTAAAAGCTAACAAAAGCCTTATTTAAAGGGTTTTCTTTAAACTTTTTGGCTTGATTTGTCAGCATTTTGGCCGTAATTGTTACAGCAAACAGTGTTCACCCAGCAAAGTAAAAAAAGGCTATTGGGCTGGCACAAAACAATTAACAATCTTGCTTATAAATACACAAACATCAGTTCATAAATTAAAGCCGGCTTTTCTGAACCCACCGCGTGCACATGGGTTTCCATTACCACTCGCGTTTTATGTTCCGATACATCCACTTCCTTGACCCGGCTGCGCGAGTGGATTTCACTATTGACCGGCACCGCGCCTAAAAAACGTAATTTATCGGAACCGTAATTCATCATATGGCCAAAACCCGAAATTTTTTCCAGACCATTGGCTTCACCTTTCATTTTGGTGATTAACGACAGGATCAAAAAGCCGTGTGCAATAGTGCAACCGAAGGGACTTTCTTTAGCGCAACGTTCAACATCGATATGCAACCACATATCATCGCCGCTCAGTTCGGCATATTGGTTAATTAACGCCTGATCGACAACAACCTTGCTACTCCAATCACTAAATTCTTCTGTTACCAGAGCGTTGAGAGCTGCTTGATCTTTAAAATGTATTTCACTCATAGTTTTCACTTTCTTTGTTGATAAAAATTTTATTTACTTTGGCTACCGCTAGCTGGTTTTTTTTGCTGCAGCTGTTTATACATTTCGGGGCTGGCACAAATAAATACGCCTTCACAGGTAGCTGTCTTAACATCACCCGCCCACATTTCGCCGACTAGAAAATTTTTACGGCCTTCAATTCTATCGACCCAGCCTTCCAGGCGTAAATCTGTTGCGATCGGCGTCGGTTTTAAATACTTGATAGTTATGGTGCCAGTAAAGCCTGGCTGGCCGGTAATTTTTTGCCCCACCCCCAAAAACTGATCAAATAACGCAGCAACAAAGCCACCATGCACAGAATTAGGCGGACCTTCATATTGCCAACCCATATTGGCACGGCCATATACTCTATCGTTCTCGGTCCAAACAATAATCGGCGCAGCGATCGGATTACTCTTTCCATCCAGCGGATTAAGTTCATAACCTAAATGCGCAAAGTCACCATAATCACCACCCTCTTCAAAAGCAGTGCGACCCTGCAAGCGGGGCTTTCACCTAACAGCTCAGCTTGTTCACTAATAACAGCGGCCATTTTTTCCAGAGTTTCAGTATCGGTGCTGCAAGTCACTAAATTTTCAATCAACAACCGCGTGGCATCGGATAGCTTGCGCTTGGCGCCCCAGTTATCACTCAGTGGATCTTTGATATCCGGTGAATCGAAAGGACTTAACATTTTCGTCGCTGTTTGCTTTTTTTTGTCCGTCATCAGTAGAGTTCCACGTTAATTACTGGCACCCAAAATAATACCACTGGTTGGCACACCGGTGCCGGCAGTAACCAATACATGTTCAACATCAGCGACCTGATTATAGGACTGGCCTCGAATCTGTCGCACACCTTCTGCCACACCATTCATACCGTGGATATAAGCTTCACCTAGTTGGCCACCGTGAGTATTAATGGGCAAGTGTCCGCCCAACATATGTTCACCGGCACGTAAAAAATCTTTCGCTTCACCGCGCTTGCAAAAACCGTACTCTTCTAACTGGGTTAATACATAGGGCGTAAAGTGATCATAAATAACGGCGGTTTGAATATCCTGTGGACCTATGCCCGCTTGCGCATATAACTGCCTGGCAACTAACTCACATTCGGTCAACCGCGTAATATCATCGCGGTAGTAAGACGTCATCATCTGCTGATCATCACAAGCACCCTGCGCGGCACCACGAATATAAGCCGGCTTTTGTTTTAGCTCTTTAGCGCGTTCAGCCGACACAATCACACAGGCGACGGCGCCATCGGACTCCTGACAGCAATCTAACAGCCGCAATGGCTCTGCAATCCAGCGACTGTTTTGATGATCTGCCAATGTGATCGGCTGCTGATAAAACCAGGCATTGGGATTCGTCGCTGCCATCGCGCGGGCATTAACTGAGACCCGCCCAAAATCCTCACTGGTGGCGCCATATTTATCCATATACGCTGATGCCGCCATTGCCACCCATGAGGCAGGGCTGACTAAACCATGAGGGATATACCAACCAAAGTGCACGGTTTCAAAACTGGAATCCGGAGCCTGATCCTGCATACCGGCACCATAGCGATACTCTGACCGTTCGTTCATGGCGCGATACACCACTACACAATCACAAACACCTGTTGCGACAGCCATTGCCGCCTGCTGTATCGGCGCACAAGCAGCGCCACCGCCGTAATGAATACGTGAGAAGAATTTTAATTCCTTGCCGCCAATTAAACGATGCACTTCAATTTCAGGATTGTTATCCATGGTGTAAGTGCTGATGCCATCTACTTCGCTGGGATCAATACCGGCGTCAGCACAGGCTGCCAACACTGCCTCGACCGCTAAACGCATTTCACTACGCCCGGAATTTTTTGAAAACTCGGTATTACCGATACCGACTATCGCCGCCTGACCACTTAAACTACGCTTACTCATATACCACTCTTCATTAAATTTTTTGAGGTGAATCGTTAGCCGATGCCACTACGGTAAAGCGACTTCAACCATGCCGGTAACGTGGTCGCCTAAACTATTTTTTCCCACCACATTGATATCGATAATATTTTCACCAGCAGCAACTCGCTTGGCTCCAACTGTACCCGTTAAAACCATTTTATCGCCGGCATAATTAGGTACCCCTAAACGAATATTGATGCGTTTTAATAAACCCAAAGGACCACTCCAATCCGTAACAAAACGTCCCACCAAACCATTGGTCGTTAAGATATTCATAAAAATATCTTTCGAACCTAATTCGACTGCCTGATCTCTATCGTGGTGAACATTTTGATAATCACGCGACGCAATAGCTGTCGCCACAATCAAGCTGGTAGAGACATCGATCTCCAGCGCAGGCAAGGTATCGCCTTCACTGATTTGATCAAAGCGTAGACTTTTCATGCTATTTATCCGCCGGTGCAAATAGCGGTAGCGTTAATTCATCATCACATTTTGTCATCACCAACTTTACTGCCGCACCGACTTTAATAGCGTCTGGGTCAAAGTCGATTAACTGCGCAATAATACGAGTGCCTTCTTTTAAGGTAATTAAACCCACTGGGTTGGGCTGATCAAATCCCGGTAATGCCGGGTGATGCATTTTTACAAAACTGGCCAACACACCCTCGCCGCAAGCACTCACGGTATCCCATTCAAAGGATTGACAGTGTTTACAGCAAGGTCCGGGAGGATGTTGCAATTGATCACAGCTTTTACAATGCTGGATTAATAATTTTCCAGCCTGCAAACCGTCAGTGAAAAATTGGGTATCTTTATTCACACCCATACGGGGTCTAAGTGCTGTTGACATTAAAACTCGCCTTAATTTTTGATTAGTGACATCACGCCAAACAATAAATAGCTCAGGGTTTAAAGCGCAATAAACGCCAATGCATATCCACTACTTTTTCATCATGCTGGTTGTAATAGGTAAACAACTCACTGGTAAAATAACCTTCCCCCAACGCAGTTTGTTTTTTTTCCGAAACACTTTCCAATTGCGTCGTTTGATAAATTTGATCGCCTAACTTAAGCGGCTGCAAATAATGCTGATCGCAATTCACCGCCACTACTGAAAGATAACCGCCATCGGTTAATAAATCGAAATGATTATCTGCGCCCTCAGGTAGACCTTTAGAACCTGGCGCTAAACGCCGGGTATAACCCGTCATAGTCCATGCTTGAATCATGCTTGGCGGCGCAATAATTTCACCATAAGGCCCCTGCGTTGCAAACTCGGGATCGGTGTACAGCGGGTTCAGGTCACCCATGGCATCACACCAATGCCGGATCATCGGCATATTCACCGGGTCCCAACTTCTGAGCGGACCCACTACTATACCAATACAGGCATTCAGTCGCTGCTCTAACTCGGCTTGTTCTAACATAGGGCGGATAGCTCTTGCATGCTGACAACTGCACTTATTCGTGCCGTTATATACGCTAAAGTATTAAAAATTCAGGCTTGAGATAGTCGCGTTTGGCGGGGTATAAAGCAATATCATTACGTGACAACTTTATTAACATATCGTAGACAGGCCGCTGCGAGCGGCAAAAAAATATTAGCCGCAGGGAACCCGTAAAGATATTGGTAGCAAAGTAGTCGCTTAAGGATAAATTAAGGGACTAACAAGCCGTAACAGAGCAAAGTAATCACCACGGCTACCGATAAATTCAATATCACACCTTCTTTCGCCATCCGCTGCGTAGCAACCAAACCGCTACCATAAACAATGCTATTAGGGGCAGTTGCCACCGGCAACATAAACGCGCAGCTGGCACTGATTGTCGCCGGCACCATCAGTAACAAGGGGTCTATCCCGGCTGCCATCGCCGCTAATGCCAATACCGGCATCAGCAAAACCGTGGTCGCTGTATTGCTGGTACACTCGGTTAAAAACGTCACCCCAAGGCACAACACCAGCATCATCACCACTACTGGCCAGGTCGCCAGCACCGAAAGCAAGCTGCCGATCTCACCACTCAAGCCGGAAGCGGTGAAGGCCTTAGCCAGGCAAATACCACCGCCAAATAACAACAACACCCCCCAGGGAATGGTACTGGCGGTTTGCCAGTCCAGGAGTTTTTCACCTTTACCATCAGGTACCATAAACATAATGATTACCGCGGTCAGCGCCACCGAGGCATCATTGGCTGGCAGGCCGGTTAAACCACTCCAACCACCAAAGGGCTCTTGTCGAGTAACCCAGGCCAACGCAGTCAGCGCAAAAATGATTAATACCCGACGCTCTGCAACACGCCAGCTCCCTACTTTCGGCAAGTGAAATCCGCCGTTATAGGACAATGAGCGCGTCAACCACCAACCAATCAAGGGCACCACACAGATCACCACCGGAATACCCCAGCGCATCCACTCAGTAAAGCTCAGCGACTTACCAACATGCTCTTCATAAGCTTGCATAAACACTAGATTTGGTGGCGTTCCTACCGGCGTACCGATACCGCCTACGCTGGCCGCATAGGCAATACCCAGCATCAATGGGGCTGCCAACTGCTTATCTTCAGATTTTTCCAGAATTGCCAACGCAACGGGTAACAACATTAAGGTAGTCGCCGTATTAGACACCCACATGCTCAACACTGCAGCGGTTGCCATAAAACCCATTACCAGCTGCTTACTACTACTACCACCAAATATATTGATCATGCCCAGAGCGATACGGCGATGAGCACCACTGCGCTCCATCGCTTTGGATAAAATAAATCCACCCAACAACAATAAAATTAATGGGCTACCATAGGCCTCGGCCACCTGATTTTTCCCCAGCACACCGGTGATTTGTAACAAGGCTAATGGAATCAGTGAGGTAACGGGAATTGGCACTGGCTCAAACATCCACCAGAGCACACACAATACGGTAACACCGGCGGTAATTGCAGCATCGTGTGGCAAGCCAAAGTAAATAGAAAAGCCATAGCAGGCCACCGCCAATAGCGGGCCAAGGATAATCAAGCTATTTTTAAAACGTTGCAAAATACTGCCCTTTTTTTATTTTCCAGTATGCCTGCGTCCTACCCCCATTAGCCACACAACCGTCCTCAATAAATTAGCAGTGTTAGAGTTTCACTCTTCGACAGTAGAGCGAAACGTGCCGATCTAAGGTAAAGGCTGGAATTTATTCGTCATTTCCGACTTGATCGCACTGCTGTCCGGAATAAAACTTAAATACCATCAAAAAGCCGAAGTCATCCTCGACTTGATCGGGGATGACCTCAACTTATCCATGGTATTTCAAATTTGCCCCGGAAAGTACCGCCCACCAAGGCACCCAAACCCAAGACGATACAATTCACAGATACTAAACCAAGTAAGCCGCTATCTTGCCACGACACAGCGCGAATACAAAGATCACGCTTTCACCGCACTATCATGTAAAATAGCGGCATGACTATTACGCCTAACACGATTCTTGTCGACCGCTTTAACCGCCGCGTTAATTATGTCCGCCTATCGGTAACCGACCGCTGTGATTTCCGCTGTGTGTACTGCATGGCGGAAGAAATGACGTTTCTTCCCAGAGCCGATATTTTAACCCTGGAAGAATTAGGGTTAATTGCCAAAGCCTTTGTCGGCTTAGGGGTAAAAAAAATTCGTCTCACCGGTGGCGAACCGCTGGTCCGCCACAATATTCTTAGCTTGGTAGAACAGATTGGCAGCCTACAGGGATTGGACGAATTAACGCTAACTAGCAACGGCTCACAGCTACAGAAGTACGCTAGGCCATTACGTCGAGCTGGTATTAAAAGAATAAATGTCAGTTTGGACAGCTTGAATACAGCTAAATTTAAAAGCATTACCCGCACCGGCGATTTAGACCAAGTGCTAGCGGGCATTGATGCCGCCATCGCTGCAGGTTTTGAGCGCATCAAACTGAATGCGGTAATTTTAAAAGGCCGCAATGAAGATGAAATTCTCGACCTGGTAGACTTTGCACGCGATAAAAATATTGATATTTCTTTTATCGAAGAAATGCCTTTAGGGCTGATTGACGAACACAATCGCGCCCTCAGTTTTTGTTCCAGCGATGACATTAACGCCCAAATAAGCCAACACTACCCGCTTACCGCTATTGAAGATAAAACAGGCGGCCCTCTAACTACTTCACTATGACGGATAGCCACTCGCGAATTGGTTTTATATCGCCCCACAGCCACAACTTTTGCCACTTATGCAATCGCGTTCGAGTCACTGTGGAGGGCCGCTTGTTATTGTGCCTGGGCAATGAACACTCGGTAGATTTAAAAACCATTATTCGCCAGCATCCGGGCAACTGGAACCCCTGCAACAGGCAATAATCCAGGCGATGGATTTAAAACCTGAAAAACATCATTTCAATCTGGAAGACGAGCCCGATATTGTTCGATTTATGAATATGACCGGCGGCTGATCGCAAACTCTCGTTACTGGTTATACCCACAGCTCCAACGGCTCTTCATTCACTAGCGTACGCAAAATATCGGTACGACTCACAATCCCCATTAAATTATGCGCCTTGTCGGTAATCGGCATAGCACTAAAACCCTGCTGGCACATGACGTCGGCAATGCTGCGAATTTCGGTCGTTTCCGCTGCGGTAATCACTTTAATCGTCATCGCTTTATCCACAGCAGTCCTGGCTAAATCTTTAGCCTGATGCTGCAGGGAATACCGCATAATATCCCGATCAGAAATAATACCGCATAGCTTTTTATTATTGTCCACTACTGGCAAGTGATGGAATCGTTGCTGTTCGAGTAGCTGACGAGCACTAGCGATAGACTCACCCATATCGATACTAATCACCGGCTGCGTCATGATCTGGTGAGCAAACATGGCTGGTTGGCGTTGCTCTGCCTGCTCTTCAGTTTGTTGATAATTTTTTATCCCTTCCTTGCCTACTAACTGCTTATCAGCCACTGACGGCTGATCTCCACCTGTAGCCGTAATCGACTTCATACCTTCCAGGGCATTCACTCGTTTCATCCTAACTAAAGATTCCAAGGGTGTTTGAATACGAGCACCTTGTTCGATGATATAAAACATACACCTCTCCTTTCCCGCTCTCAATACTGAGACCATCCATACAGAGTCAGTTCATTATTAGGCGAAATTAATCTATCTGGCAAACTATTTAGAAAGAACTACTGCTGTACTTAAAAAAAACTTAGAATAGTTGTAATTTTTAATTCCCGATAAGCAATTTAGCCATTTGATCGCGACAATTATCATGACCAAACAACAACTGATAAAATCACTGGAACTTGAACCTCACCTTGAAGGCGGTTTTTTTAAGCGAACCTATACATCCAGCCAAACTGTTAATGTCACTGACACTACTCGACCACTATTGTCATCCATTTACTATATGCTTACCGATGACAGTCCTATTGGTTATTTTCACCGCAATCAATCTGACATTATTCATTACTGGCACCGTGGCAGCGCGCTAAATTATTTTCTTATCAGCCCCGATGGCAAATTCTCTAGCTTCACGCTGGGGCCAGATGTAGATCGAGGCGAGCATCTACAAATGACTGTACCCGGCAATTATTGGAAAGCCACGGTATTATCACACGGTGAATACGGCCTTTTATCTGAAGCGGTCAGCCCTGGATTTGATTATGCGGATATGCAGTTAGCGAGCACAGCACAAATGCAGGCAGATTTTCCTGAACTATTCATCGAGCCGCATTATAAAATAGCCGCGCTTTGTCAATCTTAACCACTGCTTCACCATGCTACACTGCAGCCAGTTACTTATGAGTTTTTGATATGTCTGAAACCACATCCTCCTTGTCTACCTTGATGCAAGATGCAAATAGTATCCGCAGCGGTTTCGATCAACTGGGATATATTGCCAGTGAAGAAATTGCCACGGCCTTGTATTTGGCTTTTCAGCTAGGCAAACCAATTTTAATTGAAGGCCCTCCGGGTGTTGGTAAAACCGAGCTGGCAAAAACCGCTGCGACCTATCTATCACTCCCCCTGATTCGCCTGCAATGCTATGAAGGCCTGGATGAAGCTAAAGCGCTTTACGAATGGAAATATGGCAAGCAATTGCTTTACACCCAGGTATTAAAGGAACAGCTGGGTGATATTTTAAAAGGCGCTAAAGGCTTAGCCGAATCGGTCGAGCGACTGCATGACTTTGGCGATATTTTTTATTCGGAAGATTTTTTAGAGCCACGCCCGCTGCTAAAAGCGATGCGCGAGCCAAAGGGCTCGGTGCTGCTGATCGATGAGATCGATAAAGCAGACTATGAGTTTGAATCTTTATTACTTGAGATTTTATCCGATTACCAAATTTCGGTACCAGAAATTGGCACGGTTAAAGCTAAATCCAAACCCTTGGTTTTTCTTACGTCTAACAACACCCGCGATATCAGCGATGCACTGAAACGCCGCTGCTTGCACCTTTATATCCCGTTTCCCAGCAGCGCGTTGGAAAACCGGATTATTGACAGCCGCGTACCGGAAGCGTCCGAACAATTAAGGGATCAACTGGTTAATTTTGTCCAGCAGCTTCGCAAGCTTGATTTAAAAAAATCTCCCGCTGTTAGCGAAACCATAGACTGGGCCAGAGCATTAGTCCTATTACATGCAGATTCGCTAGATAAAACTATCGTCGAACAAACTTTAAATGTAATTTTAAAGTTTGAGGATGATATAGCAACAACGAAAGATGAATTACGACACTTGCTAGCTAAAACAAAAACCTAAACCGCTGATATGCAAAAAAATCTAGTCAACTTTATTGCCACCCTACGCAACCATGATATCAGAATCTCCACATCAGAAAGCCTTGATGCTATGCGGGTACTGGCACTGGTAGGTTACAACGACCGGCTACAGTTTAAACACGCGCTATCTGCAACCCTGGCCAAAACTATTGCCGAAAAATCGCGCTTTGATTACTGCTTCGAATTATTCTATGGCGGCTCACGCCTCGAACTTTCTTCAGAAGCTACCGCTAGTGATTTTGTAGCTTTGCCACAGGATTTAACGACTGATGTTTTATCCGATGAAAATATACAAGCCGCTATCAGTACACCGCTGGTTAAAGCTTTATTACAAGATGACAACCGCTTGATAGCGGCACTTGTTGCCAAGGCAGGTGCCGAATTAGACACTGAAAAACTGCGCTACTTTACCCAAACCGGCCAATATACTCGCAAGCTACTATTAGCAATGAACGTTGATACTCTTGATCAAAGTATTCATCAACTACAAAATATTCGTACTGCCGATGCTGACTATGTCGTGGATATTTTAACCCGGAAAAAAATTCAATTGCGCGATCTAGCCAAACAACAGATAGAAGAAAAGTTTTTATTAACCGCCAATGCGGAAGGACGAAAACTACAAGAAAATGTCATTCTTCACACACGTCTTTCTACCCTGGAAAACCAACATCTCAATCAACTACAAGAGATCACCAGAAAAATTTCCAAAAAGCTGGCGGCAAAACACTCGCAACGCTTGCGGATAAAAAAACGCGGCAAACTTGATGTTGCCAAAACGCTGCGGAAAAATATTCATCACGATGGCATTCTTTTTAACACCTACTGGAAAAATAAGCGCAAAGACAAAGCGAAAGTAATAGTGCTCTGCGATGTCAGTAACTCGGTAGCCGCTTATGCAAAGTTCCTATTATTATTCCTATACAGCTTAAACGATATATTGCCTCGAGTAAGGAGTTATTGTTTTTCCAATCGCAGCGGCGAAGTAACTGACTTATTCGACCAGCAGCCTGCTCCGCAGGCCATAGAAACCGCTTTTAAACAGTGGGGGCAAGGTGGCAGTGACTACGGCCAGTCACTAGTCGACTTTGCCGATCAATGTCTGGCTAGTATTGATAATAATACGACTGTTATTATTTTAGGCGATGCCCGCAACAATAAAGGAGAGCCCCGGCTAGATATTTTGCAAAATATCTATCAACGCGCTAAAACTGTCATCTGGCTCAATCCTGAACGCCGCAGCAGCTGGTATACAGGCGACTCTGAAATGCGCCGCTATCAGAGCGCCTGTCATTTTGTCAGCGAGTGCCAATCACTCCATCAACTAACAAAAATAGTAGATCAGCTATTAAAACTGATCAAATAATATTACTCTTGATCACCAAAGACACCCTGAACAACCTGATTGCCCTATAATTTTTGGCAATGTAAGAGTTTTCCACGCGGATTCAGTTTGTTAGGAATGGAGTTCTATACCAACTATGAATAATTATACTAAACGCTTCGCCCTGTTTATTCTTGCCACTATTACTTTTAGTGGCTGTGCGGTAGTTGCAAAACATAAATTAGATGAGATGTATGGACCTGCTCAAGTGGTCGAACGCACCGTCGTTGAAAAAGACTATAGTGAGCCCGAGTTTTATCACGATATTAAACCCATTGTTGACCGGCGCTGCGTAGTCTGCCACGGTTGTTATGATGCGCCCTGCCAATTGAAAATGAGCAGCTTTGAAAGTATTGATCGCGGCGCTAGCAAAGAAAAAGTTTATAACGGATCGCGGTTAGTTGCGGGTAATTTAAGTCGTTTGACAATCGATGCTGGCACTACCCGGCAGTGGCGTGAAGATGGTTTTTTCCCAGTGCTAAATGAGCGTGCGCAATCAACTACTGCTAACCAACAAGCTAGTGTCATGCACAGGATGTTACAACTCAAACAAGCACACCCCTTACCCGAAACCGAATTACTCCCTGACAGCTTTGATCTTTCACTCGATCGCGATCAGCAATGCGCCAGTATTGAAGACTTTGACCAATTTGAACGCGATTACCCTTTATGGGGTATGCCTTATGGCCTACCTGCCATAAATCCTGAAGAACAAGCCACTATTGAACGTTGGTTAGCGACTGGCGCCAAAGCGAAATTTCCTGGAATTCAGCCTACAAAAAACCCTATTGAGATAGAACAATGGGAACAATTTTTAAATGGCGATTCTTTAAAGCAGAAATTAATGAGTCGTTATATTTATGAGCACTTATTTTTAGCTAATATTTATTTCAGCAATAATCTGTCTTCAATAGGTGAAGATCGTGAATTTTTTAAGCTAGTACGATCGACTACTGAACCGGGTCAAGCTATTGAAATCATTTCCAGCCGGCGACCTTTTGATGATCCAGGTAGCGATACTTTCTATTACCGTTTACAACGGGTAAAAAGTACCATACTAGCTAAACAGCACATGCCTTACCTGTTCAACCCACAGCGTATGCAGCGCTGGCAACAGCTATTTTTGGATGCCGAATACACAGTCACCCAATTGCCCGGTTATGATCCAGAATTAGCTTCCAACCCGTTTATCACCTTTAAAGAAGTGCCAGTCAACGCACGTTATCGATTTATGCTCGATGAAGCTCAATTTACCATTATGGGGTTTATCAAGGGCCCGGTTTGTCGTGGTCAAGTTGCGCTAAATGTCATCAATGATCATTTTTGGGTGTTATTTACCAACCCGGATTTGGAAGTAAAATATCACACCGATGTTTTTCTTGCCAAAGAAGCGCAAATGCTCCGTTTACCAGCCGAACACGAAAGTACCGCGCTAACCCCGTTGACCAGCTGGCTGAAATATTCTGAGATGGAACGCAGCTACTTAACTGCCAAGCAGCAACGCTTTGATAAAGTTTTTCCTAACAAAGAAATGCTGGATCTTTCAATGTTATGGCAAGGCGATGGCCACAATCAAAATGCCAGCCTGACTATCTTCCGTCACTTTGACAGCTCCACCGTCACCAAAGGCCTGATCGGTAACACCCCTAAAACTGCCTGGGTGATTGGCTACCCACTACTTGAACGTATTCATTATCTATTAGTGGCAGGCTTTGATGTCTATGGGAATGCTGGCCATCAATTATTGACCCGTTTGTATATGGACTTTTTACGTATGGAAGGGGAGTTTGCGTTTTTGAAATTTCTTCCCCAGGCAACAGCAGAAAAGGAAATCGATCACTGGTACCGCAATGCTGAAGACAAAGTGGAGCTATACCTTAAAGAAATGCACAGCCGAAATTATGAAACCACTGGCTTGGAATTCAAAACTAAAAACCCTAAAGTTGAATTTTTTAATCAAGTTCGCCAACAATATGGCAACGTGGTTATTCCGCCAGACCTAATCAATCTGCAACCGTTTAATTCGTCAGTCACTAGTTACCAACAACAGTTACAACAACTCTCGCAGGTGCGTGGTAAGACCCTGCAACACCTACCTGAGCAGTCGCTTATATACTTGCAGCTAGACAATGACGAGCACCGTTTAATCAGCCTAATTCGTAATCGCGCTCATCTAAACGTATCCCATTTATTCGGTGAACAAGACAGAATGGTACCCAAGGAACAAACCTTCAGTGTAGTAGAAGACGTTATCGGCACTTACCCCAATGCGTTTTATCGACTAACTGAGCAGCAATTACCCGACTTTGTCAGCCGGATGTCGACGCTCAGCTCCGAGCAGGATTATCAGCAACTGTTACGACTTTACGGGATAAGAAGAAACGATAAACAGTTTTGGGCCTTTAGTGATGCCATCCATGATCATTATCTACAGAGCAGACCAATAACCGCTGGGCTACTGGATTTTAATCGGATCGAAAACCGTTAGCCCACAGTGCCAGGGAGCGACCTTAAATGTTACCCGTCCTACCCACTCAATACATCGTCACTGGCTATTTTTTAATCAAGTCCGCGCTCTGTAAGCATCAGCCCGATAAACTCGCACATTAATAAAGTACTGCAAGCCCATGAAATAACTGAAAAAATACTTGCCGAAAGAAATTTGCACTTCTATTATTCATGCTATGCGCTTAAATAAGCCAACAAACCGCTCCCTCACAAACCTTGAGTAAAGACCGCGATGACAAGCTGGAATTACCGCGTAATAAAAAACGAGGCTGCTAGCCGCGAAGCAACTTACCAGATCCATGAAGTGTATTACTGCCAGGACGGCAGCATAGACTGCTGGAATCACACGCCAGTGGAGCCTTTAGGCGTCAGTGAGCCGGGGCTACGTAATGATATTCAGGCGTTTTTAGGGGCGTTTCGTTTACCGGTGTTGGAAGAACGAATCGTTAACGGTAAAGCCAGGCTGGTCGAAGAAAAAATACAATCTATTGGCAAAGACCTGCACGCCGATTATGTCAGCAAAACTTCCCGCGCCTCAGGCTATTTAAATCAAGTTTTAGGTAATCATCTTTTGCTGAAGCAGGACCCTGCGCTGCGCCAGGCGTATGAAAAAGTAGATCAGGCTTTGACTGAATTGCATTCAGCAGTCAGTCGACAGGATTTTGCCCAAGCCGTTTAAGTACGCTCCTCAAACCAACTATTGGGCACCTTCACTGCAGTTACCCGCGCAGTGGCACAAACCTCTCCCTCCGACAGCAGCTGACAATTAACGACAGTTTTCTTCTCGGTATAGCTTTCCACTTGCGCTTCCAGCAACACCTCTTTATCAATCTCTACCGGCCGTTTATAGCTTACATCCATCTGGCCGGTGGCATACCAAATAGCCTCCCCGGTACCTACTGCACGACCCTCACGATAATAGGCATCAGACAATGCTGTGCAAATCCCATGACAATCGAGCAAGGTGGCCTGAATACCGCCATTCAAAAAGTGTAGCGGCCCGGCATTATGATAATGAGCTGGCGTAAAGCGAGCGTAGGTGCTGATTAGCTCGCCATCTTCCTCCCGGCTATAGCTTTTTAACTGCAAACCCTGTTTATTTGCCGGTCCGCAGCCATAGCAATGATTGACTGCCATCATGTCCTGTATTGCTTTCATCTCAAACCTCTCTAGACTAACTCCACGGAATAAGCTCACACCCAAACATTGCGCCAAGCGCGTCAAAAAATAACACGTAGGTCAACTATGCAACGCCTCAATAACTTTATCAAAAAATCCATCATTGGTGGCTTGCTGGTTATTTCGCCAGTCGTCATTTTGTACTTTGCTTTTCGCTGGGCATTTCTGGCGGTTAGCGACCTGATTAATCCTATTGCCGAGCCTCTCAGCCGTTATAGCAACGCACCGGAGCCGATTATCGATCTATTTGTCGTGCTGTTAATTTTAGTTGCCTGCTTTATTGTCGGTAACATTCTCACCACCCGTGCAGGCCAATGGCTACATAGCCGCTTTGATAAATCCCTATCGCGTTTGGCACCGGGCTATAACCTGATCCGCGATGTTATCCAACAATTCTTTGGTAACGACTCTAACTCCCCGTTTAAAAGTGGCGAAGTCGCAGTAGTGCGTTTATTCGGCGCAGATATCCCTACGGCAGCCACATGCATTGTCACCAGCCACCACAGCAACGGCTGGTTTACCCTATTCGTCCCCACCGGCCCTAACCCAACTTCCGGCTTAATTTATCACGTACCGCCCGAGCAAGTGGAACTTTTACCCCATATCAAAGTCGATGAAGCACTGCGTACTATTATTTCTTGTGGTGCCGGTTCCGGTGAATTACTGAAACGTACGACTTAATATTTTATGCAAAAGATTGATGATGACGGCTCCCCCATAACCGCCAATAAAACTCAAACGCCAATACTGCGGCGTATTGCTCCGTTGTTGGTGTTTGTATTGATTTTATTTACTGTTCAAAATTGGTGGCGGCTGGAATTGTTAATCAACCCAATAGACAATGCTGCGATCAAGGAAGAGGATGTTGTTCTTTACACTACGGCCTGGTGTCCATACTGCCGAAAAGCGCGTGATTATTTTGAGCAGGCTAATATTCCTTACACAGAATATGACGTCGAAAAGTCAGCACGAGCCTATCAGGAGTATCAACAAATTAGCGGCCGCGGGGTACCGGTCATTCGCATCGGCGATCGCATCATTCAAGGCTACAACCCCGCATCTATACGTGATGCTTTAGCCGCACTAGAATAATCTTCTACTATCATTACTCAGTGTTAATACCCCCTTTGCGACGTTCACGTTAAGCTAGCACCCTTTACCCGACTAAAGATAACAAGAGGACATGCAATGGAAGATTTATTGTTTAACCAAAACGCGATTTTTTTGCCGCTACTTATGACGCTTTTACTCGGGCTCATCGTATGGCTAGTGATGTTTGCTGTTCGCTTTAAAGCTATCGCCGCCGCCAATATTCAACCCGATCAATTAGCAACACCTGATATGGTCAATCAAGCATTACCAGGTTCGGCACAAAACCCCGCCAATAATTTCAAAAATTTCTTCGAAGTGCCAGTGATGTTTTTTGTGCTGTGCTTCTACTTGCAGGCAACTAACAATGTTGACAGCCTCTATGTTAATTTGGCCTGGGTATTTGTTGCCTTTCGCTATATCCATAGTGCCATCCAATGCAGTTATAACAACGTCAATCATCGCTTTGGTGCCTATGCGATTTCCTGTATCGCTCTATGGGTCATGCTAATTCGGGCTTTACTGGGAGCTTTCTAAGCAATCCAATAAGTACTTACCGCAACCGGGTCAATTCCCGGTTGCCAAGCCCCGCCTTTAACACTATGGTTAATATTTACCAGCAAACTATAATCGCCAAATTACTTTTTATTATGGCCTACCGGTGTAAAGACTGCAGCTATACTCGCAACGGCGTTTTTCCTAATGGCGCGTGCCCTGCCTGTGGTTCATTCAATATCACCGGTAAAGACGCTGTACAGTTAGCACCGGACAAACAACACTCTAAGCGCCTGCGACTAGTCGCGCTAATTGGATTATGGGGTTATCTAATATTTCTGTTATACCAAAAATTTTTAGCTTAATACGTTAACTTACTGGCCACTTGCACCCATAAATCCTATGCCCACAGAAGAACACATCCTGATAGATATTAACTCAGTACTCGCTGGTCACTGGCAACAGTGCCAAGCACTGCTGCTAGAAAGCTATCCCGGTAAATTAGACGGCAGAGCTGTTGACCCACAGAACCTGATTAATTTACTTGCCAAACTGACCTTAGCCAATGATGATAAACTTCTTGATTATGTAGAATCACAACTCGACGCCGTTGAATGCCTCAGCCCGGAACAATATGCGAGCCTAAAATTTACCGATCATTTTTTTAGCAACTACCAAAAAAACTTATTATTAGATCCAATTATTAGTCAGCAACTGTCAGTATTGCGTCCGGCTATTGCCATTAGCTTACTGCAACAACAACTACCATGGTCAGATCAAACCGGCATTGTTCCATTGCTAAATACTATATTTTTTCACGCCATTGGTTGCCAGGCATCACTGGGGCGAGCGGCCGAGCGATTCAGCCAACAGCTTGCCTCCATCATTCAACAAGCTGGTACCCTCAGCGAAAAAAGTACCGCTTTACAGATTTTTTTCGAAAAAGAAAAAGCACGTGTTAACAAATTAGAGCAGCGCTTGTATGACGCCGAGCTAGGCACATTGCATGCAAAACACGCCAGCCAGCTAAGCGCTAAAACATTAAATCAGTTTATGGCAGGCAAAAAACTACCCACTGTCATAAGTACATTTCTACAAGGCCCCTGGCGTGAGTCAATGCGACTGATGATTATCAGTGACGGCAACGCTAGCGAAAACTGGCAGAAAATACTGCGGCTGACTGAAACCCTGATCTGGAGCTTTCAACCTTTTGATAATACGGACACCGAATATCGACAACACGTCTACCAATCTATTGCTGATATTTCTGAACAATTACGTGAAGTAGCGGTTGGCTTACATCACAGTAGCAAACTTGATGAAGAGCTAGCCAATATTGAAGCCGAACATCTGAAAATTCTGAGAGGAATGGAGATCGAATACCACCCATTCCAACTGATTGATAACACCGACCCTTTGCTAAGCTCACAGGTTTCAATGAGTAACAGTCTAATAAAAAGTGCCGCGGCCTATGATGAAGGCCAGTGGTTTATTGAACGCGATGACGGCGTGGAAAGACGAATTAAACTCAGTGTAAAAATTTCTCAGGCCCAACAATTACTGTTTACTAATTTTCTTGGTATCAAAGCTGCCCAATACAGCTTTGAAGAATTTGCCTATCGACTTTCTTCCAAAATGATTACTCCGATTAAAACTGGAGATCCGTTTAAGGCCACAGGCGAGAAAATGCTCGACGGTCTGCTGCAGCGGCATCTGCAACAACAACAGCAAGCGGCCAGCGAAGCAGCCATAGAAAAAGAAATTATACGACAACAGGAAATAAGTCGGCAGGCGGCCAGAGATAAAGCATTGAAAGAAGCCGCTGCGCATGTAGAAGCACAAAAAACTGCCAGACTCAAAGCCCAACAACAAAACGAACAATTGCGAGCACAACAAGCGCAGCAAAAACAACTGGACGAAGTCCAGTTTCAGCTGGACAAACTACTCGTTGGTGGCATTGTCATTTTTTACGATGAAAACAGCAAAGGCGAACACTGTAAACTTGCTGCTGTCATCCAGTCCTCAGGCCAACATATTTTTGTCAACCGTCAGGGCATCAAACAGCACGCTTTGGATAAACCACAACTCACTGACCGCTTACTCAATAACCAAGCTAAAATAATTGACTACGGTAGCAACTTTGACAGCACTTTAGAAACAGTCGTAAACGGACTGAGAACCAGGAAATAACCATGACTGATAGCAGCGAACGACGCAGTGAAACCCGCATTGAAGAAAAGACCACGGTTTTTGTTGAAGTATGCTCTGCCTCCTTTGACAACAGCTCGCCCGCCAATGTCATCATCTGCAATAGCCTGGATATTTCAGCCAACGGCATTCAGGTAGAAATGGATGAAGAAGTGGCCATCGGCACCATCCTCAGAATCTGCGCAGAATTCTCCAATAGTGACAAAGCGCTTTATTTGGTCGGTGAAACCAAGTGGGTAAAGCAGGAGGAGGATCACTTCAATATAGGTTTTGAATTGTATGAGGCTGAAGATACTGATATTGCTGGCTGGAAAGAAGTGATTGCGGGGATGCTGTAGACTAACTGATGATTAAAAGTATCAATGGGCCATAAAATTCCTACCAGAATCGCCTGAATACTTTAGAGCATAAGCCGCATATGGCTGACAGCACACCCTTTAACTATACTGCTTATCTCAAGAAAGTAATTTGAATGCGAACTTTTTCATCATAAACTGACTGAAGTTACTCTAATGAATACTAACTCAGATACTCGCGACAAATTGGCGCTTGAGCGCACCCGACTGGCAAATGAACGAACGTTGCTTGCTTATGTCCGCACAGGCCTGTCGCTACTAGCTGCTTCTGCGGTTTTATTTCAGTTTTTTTCATCATTCAATTCTTATATCTCAGTCGCCTGGTTTTTAGCAGCTAGTGGAATTGTTGTGCTCTCAATTGGATCCATTCGTTTTAATAAAGTACGACAAAAACTTAATAATGGCCCGTAATCCATTGGCTGCCAACAGAATGAGCTAAGGTTTTTGCAGCAAGATAAAAAATTGGAGTTTCCCTTAAAGGCGACGTCTTATTAACAATATTATGTATATCAATAGCTGGGCTCACGTTAGCCTTATCGAGGTATTCGATGACGCACCCTGAAGCGCATAAATCACATCGCGCAGGATGGCTACGTGCAGCTGTATTAGGTGCAAATGACGGCATAGTGTCTACAGCAAGCCTTATTATTGGCATCGCGACTGCGAGCGCCACTCAGGAATACATACTCCTTGCCGGTATTGCTGGGCTAGTGGCTGGCGCTATGTCAATGGCCGCTGGTGAATACGTATCCGTTAGCTCTCAGGCAGACACAGAAAATGCAGATCTCGCTATAGAAAAAAAGGCACTAGAAAACGACTTCGAGTCTGAGCTTGATGAGCTAACAGAAATATACCAGACCAGAGGACTTGAATCCGGGTTAGCAAAACAAGTCGCACAGCAACTAATGGCGCATGATGCACTGGGTGCACATGCTAAAGACGAACTTGGAATCACTGATACTACTAGTGCAAAACCTTTACAAGCAGCTTTTTATTCGGCGGTGACGTTCACCATTGGCGCTGCACTTCCTTTATCGTTGGCCTGGGCTATTCCTGGTCATTTATTGGTTATTTCCGTCGCAGTATCATCTTTGTTTTTCCTCGCTCTTCTCGGTGGAATTGCAGCAAAAATAGGTGGCGCATCAATCACTGCTGGCGCACTCAGGGTCACTGTCTGGGGTGCGCTGGCCATGAGCATAACTGCGGTAGTAGGAAATTTCTTTGGTGTCGCCACCCAGTAATTCAGGTGAATGTTATACACTTAATCAAACAAAGATCCGACTAAATTATTAGGGAACATCATCCTTGAAAATAATTATTCGCCAAGAACAGGCAGATGACGCCGAAGCAATCCACCAGCTAACCATTGCCGCATTCCTTGAAGCGGCTCATACCGATCACACCGAACAGTTTGTAGTAAAAGCACTGCGGGAAGCACAGCAACTTTCCGTTTCGCTAGTAGCTGAATACAATCGTGAGATTATTGGTCATATCGCTGTGTCGCCTGTTGTTATCTCGGACGGTGCCAGTAACTGGTATGGGATTGGGCCGCTGTCAGTGCTACCCACTCAACAACGACAAGGTGTGGGATCTAAACTGATGCGGCGAGTATTAACTGACTTGCAAGCTTTAAACGCTGCGGGCTGTGTACTATTAGGCGACCCCGCATACTATTATCGCTTTGGATTTAAACCTATCAAAAGCTTAGTACTAGCTGATGTGCCAGCTGAATATTTTCAAGCGCTATCATTTAGCGGGCAATTTCCAAGCGGTGAAGTTCGATACCATTCGGCATTTTCCGCGACAAGTTAAACGGCGTAATTGACTACTTTACCGCTTGGTCATAAATGGATTTTCAGGCGGTGCCTCGTCTGTTTGGTCTTCTTCAATATCTTCAAGACTTAGACTCAAGCCACCGCCAGTATTTGCCGTGCTAGCCGTCGCACTACTAGCGGGCTCATTTTTTTCGCTGAGTTTTATTCTCAATCTTAAATTATTCGCTGAGTCAGCATTTTTAGTTGCCTCTTCCAAAGAAATTTTACCTTCCTTGTACAATTTAAATAATGCGGCATCAAAGGTCTGCATCCCCAAATTTTCTGACTTTTCCATAATGCCTTTGATTTCGTCCAGCTCACCTTTTAATATTTTTTCTTTGATGGTGGCCGTGCCCAATAACACTTCGACCGCAGCAACCCGCTTGCCATCGACAGTGGGAATTAATCGCTGCGAGACAAAGGCCTGAATATTGGACGATAAATCCTGCAGCAATTGTGGCCGCCGCTCTTCCGGAAAAAAGTTGATAATTCTATCCAATGCCTGATTGGCATTATTGGCGTGCAAGGTCGAAATTGCCAGATGGCCGGTTTCGGCAAACGCTAAACAATGCTCCATAGTTTCGCGATCACGCACCTCACCAATCAAAATAACATCGGGTGCTTGCCGTAACGTATTTTTCAATGCGTTATGAAAATTGCGTGTATCTACACCTACCTCGCGCTGATTGACCACGGATTTTTTGTGCCGGTGAACAAATTCAACCGGGTCCTCAATGGTAATAATATGACCCGCGCTGTTACTGTTCCGGTGATCAATTAATGCCGCTAGCGAAGTTGATTTACCAGAACCCGTAGCGCCAACAAATAACACTAGGCCACGCTTTTGGGTAATAACTGTTTTCAAAACGTCAGGAAGCTTAAGGTCGTCAAACTTGGGGATTTCCATTTTTATATTGCGCGCCACAATGGAGATTTCATTGCGCTGCTTGAAGATATTGATCCGGAAACGGCCCACGCCGGCGATGGAGTAGGCCAGATTCATTTCCAGCTCTTCCTCAAACTCCTCGCGCTGCTTGGAATCCATCAGCTGATCAGCAATAATTTTGATTTGCCCGGGTAACATGCCAACTTTATCCAACGGCTTTAACACCCCTTCAAACTTGGCGCAGGGCGGTGCGCCAGTACTGAGATAGAGGTCAGACCCCTCCTTGGAGGCAAGTATTTTTAGGTAGTCTTCAAATTCCATAACCAAACCCTTGAAATAGCGTTAACATGGCAAATCTCCGATAAGCATAGATATGATGCCGCCAGATGAAAACTGAATTTGCTACTTTTTCTGAGTTTTATGACTTCTACCTCACTCAGCACTCACACCCGGTCTGTCGCTACCTGCACTATTTGGGTTCAACCCTGACGCTGATCGCCTTGCTGTTCATTGTTATCAGTGGCCTATCGCTACTTTGGCTGCTGGTATTGCCGCTGATAGGCTATGGCTGCGCCTGGGTGGGGCATTTTGGTTTTGAAAAGAACCGTCCCGCTACCTTCGGCTATCCGCTGTATAGTTTTGCAAGTGATTGGGTGATGTATAAAGATTGGCTGCTGACGCCGTTACAAAAGCCCAAGCCCTGAAAGCTCAGGCCAGCAGCCCTTAGCGGGGATCAACTTCACCGGCATTTGCTTAAAGCCATTGACCAGATTCGAGCGGATACGCTGACATTCACCGGTGATTTCAACACCGGCAAACATTTTAAAAAACTCTTCCAAAAATACTCGCATTTCCATTCGCGCTAAATTGGCGCCTAAACACAGATGGATGCCATGGCCAAAGGCCATATGTGGGTTTACTTGCCGATGAATATCAAATTGCTCCGGCTGCTCGTAGACCGCTTCATCAAAGTTGGCTGAGGTATACAACATCACCACTTTATCATTGGCTTTAATTTTTTGCCCGGCGATTTCCGTATCACAGGTAGCTGTGCGTCGGAAGTAATGTAATGGACAAGTCCAGCGCAGCATTTCTTCAATCGCCGTTTTCATTAATGCCGTATTGCTTTCGCCACCGGCTAGACAACTGGCCTCCAATTCACGGTACAACTCCGGGCGCTGAATCAACTCATACATACCGCCAGAAATTAATGCTCTGGTGGTTTCATTACCAGCAACGGTAATCTGGATAAATAACGAAGCGAATTCCATTTCTGACACCTGATGGCCATCCACTTCAACATTCACCAATAAGGAAATTAAATCATCGCCGCCTTTATCTTTGCGCTCAGCAGCTAATTGATAACCGTAAGTCCCCATCGCAATCGACGCATTGTTAACCTCCTCCGGACTGCCACCAATATCAGGGTCACTGGCCGAGGTCTGCATATCTGACCACTCCCGCAACTGATGCCACATATCCTGTGGCACCCCCAGCATTGAACCAATCACCGAAGTCGGTAATTCACCGGCCACATCATAAACAAAATTACAGTCAGGTTTAGCTAAAGCTTCGGTTAATAAGCGCTTGGTAATCGCACGCACTTTAGGCTCTAATTCCGCCAGCATTTTTGAGGTGAAACGGCTGATCACCGCGCGCCTTATTGGCCCGTGATTAGGTGGGTCCATACCGAGCAACTGGCCTTTGACCTGCGCTAAAATTTCCGGCGGCAAATCATCAACTAAAACAAAACCGCGCTCGGCAGAAAATGTTTTGTGATCACGCGATACTTTCATTACGTCTTCATGCCGGCTAACTACCCAATAGCCACCACCATCGGGGTGCGTATGCCAATGCACCGGCGCGTGTTCGCGCAAACGTTTAAAATCTGCCAGCGGTACCGCATTGACGTAATTATCGGGGTTATAAATATCGATTGAGTCTAGTGATGACATAATCGAATCTACAGCAATTGCGCGCTAGTGATATCAACGCCCGCCTGCTCTTTGGCTAAGCGAATATATTCAGCCAATTGGGTATGACCATCGGAAATACCCCAGATGGTGCCGTCTTCAGTGAAATGAATCAGGCTGCCTACAATAGTAAAAAAAACAATGGTCGGCTCAGTATTGTCGTCAGCCACTTTTAAAGTGTGAGCGGTATTAGCCGGTTCAAAAATAACCGAGCCTGCCGTGGCAGTAAAATCACTTTCCAGATAACCCCATTTCCCCTGCAAGGTATAAGCGGTCACCGCACCACTGTGACGATGTGTCGGCAACTGGGTACCGGGTGGAAAGCGATTCATAATGATCCAGTGTCCAGTGGCATCACAAACCCGCAGGATTTTCATTTCAATGCCAAAACCCTGATCGACCCAGGGTAAATCATTATGATTCACATGGCCGGATTCCAGCGAAGTTTCGGGTAATGTGGTGATATTCAGCGGCTCAGGTAATTCCATGGGATCTCTCTTGATTATCAATTTTTTAGCAGCAGCGAAGGCTTAACGATATAACTCAGCAGGCAGTATTTCACTGCCTCAGTCGGCAAGCAATGACTGCGGATTACCATTTGTTTATTAGCAAGCACCAAGCCCCGCATTTATTGACCAAAACGCGGGCCACCGCGATCAAGATAGGCCTGCTCCGCTGCTGTCGACTCACGGGCTAGCACGACATTACGATAGGGAAAGCGACCAAACTGCTGAATTATCTGCTGATGCTTAATCGCAAAATCGAGGCTGGACTGAATAATAGCTTTGCCAGCTGCAGGAATATCAGCCAATAGTTGCTGGAAACATTCGACTCCCTGTTGCTGTTGTACTACATCCTCGGCATGCATTAACGGCATATAAAAAAATAATCGCTGGATGTAACCCAACTGTTGATCCATTGCTTGCGCTAAACCCCGATCAACCCACCGCTGTGCTCGCTCATCCCCGTCAAAGGCACGACTATCACCGCGATAAATATTGCGCGGAAATTGATCGAGCAACACTATCAATGCCAGCATTCCCTGCGCCGTGCTGGACCAATGGTCCAGCTCACCACGCAATGCCCGTTGAACGCCCTCACTAAACAAGCGGCTGATTTCCTCGTCGACGGCAACTCCACCCATAAACCACAACTTGTTTTGCTGCTGTACGTCAAAACCATCACCAATATCTGCAAACCAATAATCCAGTACCTGCGTAATACTGTTGTTATCACTCATTCTCAGCACCTTTTTTAGCCTGCAGTTAAAAGAAACTTAAAGGTTTATTCCTTGTCGACACTAGCTTGCCCCTTTAAACTTGCCAATCTGACCCTATATTGATTGGTTCCAGCCCAATAACACCCAATAACAGCAGCCGCTACGGAGTAACCATTTTGCCGGATCAACTGACCGAACGTCTGGAATTGCTAACTAGCAATACCAACAATGCGCTGCTAAAAGAAATGCAACGGGGCCTGGAAAAAGAAAGCCTGCGCATCACCCCGAAGGCACACTGGCACAGACCCCACATCCGGTCAGCCTGGGTTCAACACTCACACACCCCAATATTACCACCGACTTTTCCGAGGCGTTGATGGAGTTTATTACCCCGGTGTCTACCGATATCGAAGGTAGTTTACAGTGCTTGCAGGACGTGCATAGTTTTGTCTATTCACAACTGGGAGAAGAACAATTATGGACCGCGAGCATGCCCTGTGTGGTACACGGCGATGAACACATTCCACTGGCACAATATGGCAGCTCCAATGTCGCGCAAATGAAAACCGCTTACCGCCGAGGCCTTGGCAACCGCTACGGCCGCATTATGCAAACCATCGCCGGTATCCATTATAATTTTTCGCTGCCACAAAATTTATGGCAAGCATTGCAACAACAAGATTATGACAAGCGACCGCTGCAGGACTACATCACCGATTCTTATTTTGAATTGATCCGTAACTTCCGCCGCTATTCCTGGTTGTTGGTGTATTTATATGGTGCCTCGCCAGCGGTATGCAATAGCTTCCTAAGAGGTCGGCAGCATCAACTACAATCCTTCGATCACAACAGTGTTTATTTGCCCTATGCCACCGCGTTACGGATGGGTGATTTAGGCTATCAAAGCAGTGCTCAGGAAAATTTAAAAATCTGCTACAACAGCATCGATAATTATATTGAAACTTTACGACAGGCTATAATCAACACCCATCCGGATTATGAAAAAATTGGCACCAATGTCGATGGTAAATACCAACAGCTTTCCGATGCTTTATTACAAATTGAAAATGAATTTTACAGCCCGATTCGACCTAAACGCGTGACCCACTCCGGAGAAACGCCGCTAGGAGCTTTGCGCCAACGCGGCGTTGAATATATTGAAGTGCGCTGTATCGATGTTAACCCCTACTTACCTATGGGAATCGATGCCGACCAGATTCGTTTTATTGATTGTTTCTTGCTGTACTGTTTATTTGAACGCAGCCCGATGTGCGACGACGACGAGCGTGATCATATCAGCCACAACTTAAAAGCCGTGGTTAATAATGGCCGCGACCCCAGCTTGAAGTTAACCACTCGGAATAACGAATACAGCCTGCAACAATGGGGTAATAGTTTACTGGATGGTATAGAGAAAGTTGCTGCGCAATTAGACACCGCTTATGGCGGCACAGATTACCAGCGTATTTGTAAAGAACAGCGAGCCAAAATTACCGACTCATCGCTAACGCCTTCTGCACAGATACTGAGCGACATGCGTTCTCAACAACATTCATTTTTTAGCTTTGCCATGCAACAGTCACAACAACACGGTGACTATTTTCGGCAACAACCTTTGACTGCCGAGCAGCAACAAGAATTTGTTGCCAAAGCACAGCAATCCTTGCAACAACAAGCGGCTATTGAGGCCGCAGACAACATTAGCTTTGATGAATATCTCGCCCAGTATTATCAGCAATATACTGAGCTTGGCTAATTAACCGCTTATGAATTATCTCGCGCACTTTCATCTCAGCCACGGTGATGATGAATTATTATTAGGTGCTTTGTTAGGTGATTTTATCAAGGGACCATTAAAGGGAGAGCGCAGCCCTGGATTAGAACAGGGCATTTTATTGCATCGTAAAATCGATGCCTATACCGACCAACATTCCTTACCAAAACAGGCACAACAATTATTCGCCCCTGAGTTTCGCCGTTATTCAGGGATTATGACCGATGTCGTCTTCGATCATTTTTTAAACCAACACTGGCACCTCTTTCATCATCAGCCGCTAACCACCTTTAGCCAACAAGTGTATCAACTCATTGTTGAATCAACACATTTAACCGCAGCAGCACAGCAGCAGGCCAACAACCTTGCTCGTTATGATGTATTTGAAAATTATAAACATTGGCAAACCGTTGCCGCTGCACTACAGCGTATTGGCCAACGTATTAAACGGGATAATCCGTTGGCACTTGCTGCGGAAGAAATGGAACAACACTATCCAGCGCTGGAACAAATTTTTTTAGAATTTTATCCTCAGCTACAATCACATGCGCAACAAATTAAAAAAGAATTTAATCAGCTATCGCGTTAACCACTAACGCTGCACGATAAATGAATTGAACAACAGGTCATCAACAAAGTGTTTACCTTCTTCTTTGGTCAACATCACCCTGACCTCTTCCAGCACTTCAAGTCGTAATAATTCACGCCCTTCCATCGAGGCTAACTCTTCTTCCGTGGCGCGACTTAAACGCATCACAATAGTGTGGCGAAGATAGGGCATATGATGACGGATCTGGCTCTGCCCGGATGGGCCACCGGCTAAACGTAAGGCAATATCGGTTTTTAAATAACGTAATTTCCCTGCGCCGCCATAATTAACAATAAACGCGGGCTTTAAATCAATATAGCTAGTGGGTGCCGCCACCGCGCCCTCCTCGCCTTCACCTTCCACTGCCTCTTCCTGAGCCCAGAGCACGTTCGAAAACAGGACACTCAGTAAAGTAATGAGAACTAAAGCGGGGAAACGCATGTCTTAAACTCCTAACTGTATTTTATTGTGGAAGATGACGCACTCAGGCTCTTGCTGCTTGAGTCATCCGCCACTTTCGCCTACTGTATCGCTGCTGAAACCAACTGCCCAAGGTGTTTATGCTATTACCCAATCGCCAACAAACAAATCTGTTATTGATCATCAGTGTTATCGGCCTGATGAGCTATGCACTTTATACCCAATATTATCAATATCTGGAACCCTGCCCATTGTGCATGACCCAGCGATTGTTTTATATCCTTATTGCCGTGTTTGCCGGGGCTGCGTTGATTCATCGTGGTAAAGCCAAACTCTATGCTTTTTTGACCACCCTTAGCGCACTCGCCGGTGCGGGGTTTGCCGGGCGACAGGTGTGGCTGCAACATTTGCCGCCGGAACAAGTCCCTGCCTGCGGCCCCAGTTTGCAATATATGCTGGAGACCTTCCCGATCAGCGAAGCCTTAATGACCATGATTCGAGGGGATGGCAACTGTGCCGAGGTGGTGTGGACCTTTTTAGGTTTCAGTATGGGGGAATGGTCACTGGCGTGTTTTCTCGGCTTTGTCGCCGCTGGCTGCTGGCAGTTTCTGCGAAGTGATGGCTAACTAATTATGCCCTTGCTACAAGGAATACTCGTGTTACTGCTTTGCCAAACTGCTGGTGAGGCCATAAAAGCCTATTTTCAACTCAACCTGCCAGGGCCAGTGCTTGGCATGTTCATATTATTTACCGGGCTGTGCTGCTGCCGTGGAGTACCCGCAGCGATTGCCAAAAGCAGCCAAACCTTAATTCCTCTACTGGGCTTGATGTTTCTACCTGCTGCTGCAGGTTTATTTTTTCTCGGTAAGCAATATGACAGTCAGTGGCCAGCGATTATTGCCGCCGTCATCGTCGGCTCACTACTATCGCTGATCTTTAACGCCTTGCTCATGAAGACTCTCAGTAAAAAGCAGGGGGGTCACGGTGGATAAATGGCTCGATCAGCTCTGGTACAGCGAATTATTGGCCAGCCCACTATTTGCCCTGACGCTATCCGTGGCGGCGTTTTATCTGGCAAATATTCTCTACCGCCGTTGCAACGAGCTGCCATTGTTACACCCAACTATTATTGGCGCGATCATCGTCGCGTTGTTACTACCGCGCCTGAATATCCGCTATCAGGATTACCTTGAAGGCAATCAATTGCTGATGTTTTGGCTGGGACCCGCCACAGTGGCGCTGGCGGTTCCACTCTATCAACAACTCCATCTGATCCGCAAAATGGCACTGCCTATTCTCTTAACATTTAGTACCGGGGCAGTATTTGCGGGAGGATCAGCAGTTGTTATCGCTTACTTACTTGGGGCGACTGAAACCACCATGTTGTCGCTACTCCCCAAATCAGTGACCACCCCGATAGCTATTAGTCTGGCCGAAGAAATTGGCGGCCTCACGACGCTGGCCGCTGGCGCGGTGGCCTTAACCGCCGCAGTGAGTATCGCCATGGCGCCCTTTGTGTTTCGCGCGCTAAAAATCACTGACCCCAAAATCCAGGGGTTTTGTTTGGGCATAACAGCCCATGGTATGGGTACAGCCCGCGCTTTTGAAATGCACCCAACCGCGGTGCTTTTTCCAGTTTAGCTATGTGCCTTACGGGTGCGCTGAGTGCCGCGCTCATTCCCTGGGCCGTGCAATACTTCTAAAAACCGCCTCCCACGCTAATCTCTGCACTATTTATTTCATGGCCATCTCCCGCCCACAAGCGTATAAATTAAATGGTCATAGTATCCCAAGCCTTTAGCCTCCCGCGTCAGTGAACACTCACGCTGGCGCAAGCGCTCAAACTAAAATACAAAAAATCTAATAATTTCCTCAACTTAAAGCTTGTTCTTAAAGTAATCCTCACTTATATTAAATCCATAAGCACAGTTTGCTTAATCGATGAACAAACCAGTCGATCATTTATTGAACAAAGAAATCGACAACCAAATAACAATACACAGGGCTATCACTATGCTGGACAATTGCACTATTCAGGAACGCTGGACCGGGGTTAATGAATTAATTGAGCGCTGGTTGCAGGCGCGCCAATCCATTATTGTGAAATTCTGCGATCTCAGCGGTATCCACGAACAACGCACAGAAACTGACTCCCCTAGCACTCGACTACAAACATTCTGCCAACAATTGGTAGATTACCTTTCCGCAGGGCACTTTGAAGTCTATTACGAACTCCTTCGCGAAGCTGAAGCTTTTGCAGACGGCAGCGCAGATCAGGCCCACGCATTACTGCCTGGCATTAACGCTACCACTGCCCAGGCGATGGCCTTTAATGATCGCTTTGTAGACGCTGAAGGTTTATTGACCACTTTGCCCAAAAGCTTATCCCAGCTTGGCGAGACGCTGGAATCCCGCTTTGAGCTGGAAGACCAGTTGATTGACCTGCTGCATGAGTCTCACCGTGAGCAAGTACAGGTGGCTTAATAGCTGCATCACCAACCGTTAAATTTAATCCTCCCTATGCCGATAGCTTTAACTGGTTGTCGGTTTTTTTTGTCTGCAATATAAGCTCGAAGGGGAGTGTAGCTATGATTAAGCCAGCCTCTCCCATGATTATCACCTAGCGACCGTAAGCGACTACACTAACACCACTATCCACTCGCCATCTGGACACTCAAACCTCATGTTAAAACCTGTATTACTTCGCTGTTTAGTTATTGTCCTGCCCCTGTTATTAAGCGCTTGCGATAGCGGTAAGGCCCCGACTCAAAGCTGGGAAAATGCAGTCAAAGGCGCTTATAGCGCAGCCCTATCCCAGGATGGTCAGCGCAGTGTTATCGGCTCTATTACCCACGGCGGCAGCCTGTGGACCACCAGCAAAGGCGAGCGACTCTTTAACTGGAATCATAAGAAGGGTGAATACAGCAATATTATTGCCGCCGGCTTTTCTCCCGATGGCCGCTTCGCGCTAACTGCCGATCACCAGACCATGGTGCTATGGGATGCCACCACGGGGCAATCACTGACTTTCTGGACCGCCCCAACGAAGTGATGGCGGTCGATCTCACCCCCAATGGCAACTATGCCCTGCTCGGTTTGGAAGATTACAGCGCCGTACTGTTTGATGTAAAACGCGGCGGTATTCAACGCACGTTTTATCACACCGATCGCGTTCGCGCCGTCGCCCTGAGTAACGATGGCAAACTCGCCATCACCGGCGCGGAGGATCAAACCGCCAAACTCTGGGATATGAATACCGGCAAGGAATTATTTAATTGGGCACATGCAGACGAAGTCGTCACTGTCGCGCTATCACCGGACGGGACTAGGGCGTTAAGTGTGGCCAAGTACGATAAAGCCGTGGTGTGGGATACCACTACTGGCAAAGCCATTGGCGAACTACCACTCGGTGCCAGCGCGCTTCGCCGCGGCCAAACGTTTACCAGTGCCCGCTTTTCCAACGATAGCAAGCAACTACTGACCGGTAACTCGGACCGCCTGGTGCAATTGTGGGACACCAACAAGCTAAAACTGATTGACCATTGGACAGTGCCCAAACGCGACCCATGGAAACCCACTAGCGCCGCCATCCTGGCCGTGAGTTTTAGCGGTAAAAGCAAACAGTACTTCGCTGTGGCGTCTAATGGTTACACGCACCTTTTAACCCGCTAAAAAGCTGCTGTCAGGGTAAAAAACAGCGATTAATAGCAGCGATGACACCTTTATTCAGAGCCCGCTCACCAAACAATATACCTACACATAAACAACAGATTGTTGAAAGGCGAAAGCCCTGTTGCTGATGGATTTGCAGCTGGCTATCAGCATGATTGTAGTCGTTGTAACTGCTCTCTACGGTGTAAACGGGTTGTTCACTACCGGTATGTTCAAGCTTGGCGTGGATGAAGCCGTAACGGCCTGAGATATAAAAACTATCTGCGGTTTGCTGAGATAAGTAATTGATAAGGTGGAATAACTTCATGAGATACCTCCGTTGGCGGCTACTACTGTCATGATCCCTATCAGTTTTATCGACCTTTACCGTAGATAAATTAGTTTTTGATTAGACTTTTTAAGCATGTAATGAGTCAGTTTAAATAGCTGTATTATTGTATGGCTTACACTATAAATTAACCCTATCCGTCACTACTTGATACTATTTCAACCACCTGCAAAGCTGATAAAAAGGCACCCGTCACTGAAAAAAAACCAGCCTCGAATGAGACTGGTTTTGATGACAAGCAATGGCATCGCCATACTGGAAAGCCGCCACGTTAATCGGCTACTCTCCCCTTGCTTTATTATGCTATTTTTCCGCTTCATCACCTTGAATGGCAATCAACTCAACATCAAATATTAATGTCGCATTCGGGCCGATGGGGCCGCCGCCAGTACCACCAGGGCCATACGCTAAAGCAGAAGGAATAAACAGCTGCCACTTGGAGCCTACTGGCATTAATTGTAAGGCTTCAGTCCAACCCGGTATAACACCACCCACAGGGAAGCTAACCGTAGAGCCGCGCTTATAAGAGCTATCAAATTCAGTGCCATCAATCAGTGTTCCGGCATAGTGCACCTCAACCGTATCTTCGGCACTTGGCTTCGCGCCTGTACCGGCCGTGATGACCTTATACTGCAAACCGCTTTCAGTAGTAGTCACCCCTTCTTTTGCACCATTCTCAGCTAAAAAAGCGTCGCCATCAGCCTTGTTCTGCTCGGCGACTTTATCCATTTCTGCTTGTTGCTCCGCCATTTGCCGCTCTTGGAAAAGCTGCATCTCCTGCATGATTTCTTCCTGTGTCATCAGCTGCTCGCCACCGGCAACAGCATCTTTCACCCCTTGCGAAAAAGCATCAACATCAATAGTAAACGTTTCTTGTTTGATACGCTGGCCCAAACCAATACCCATACCATAACTTACTCGCTGCTCTGCAGTATCCAGAGTGGTGGGCGCAGGCGCTGCAGCTTGCTCTTCATTACAGCCAACCAAAGTGGCACTCACTGCCGCACTGATTGCCGCGGCTAATATAAGGTTACGTTTCATTATTTATCCTGTTTGCTGGTTATGACTTAAACGATTGGGGGTAATTATTATCTATAAGCTGAACCCACCGGGGAGGCTTATACTACTATTGTTTTCCTCCTCTTTAACAGGGGCTTGCATGAAGTTTTCCATTTCTGGCAACTGTTCCACACTTACCTCTACTGCCGCAGTCGGCTTCTCGCTGGAAAAATGCCAACGGCCATTCTCATCCTGCCACTTGTACATCTTTCCCGATGACGCCGAAAGCTGGCCTGGGCTATTGTCAACGGCGGTTTTGACCGGGTTTTGCGCTGTTGGTTCGCTGCCATCCGTCAGATTGGTCAACGATTTCAAATGCTCGACACGGCCCTCAACATTAAAATTCTTTGGTTTCAAACCACTAATATCCGGAATCCAGTCATTGATAGTCATAATGGGCTTACCATTAGGCCCAGTCATGACCATCGGCAGCCCAATACCTAGCAATATAAGTGCTGCAATCATCAACTTTGCGAATGGCTTCATAATACAGACCTTTATTGTATTTCCCATGTCCACTATATTGTTACCAACAACTGTAAACGGCTGCTGAGCGGCAGGGATAGTAGCTAGCCAGACAAAGCAAAGCAATAATCCCCGCCTAATTATCCAGATCGGGACTATAATGTCCTTTGATACTTCGATAAGTGCTATGAAAAGCAGCTTACTAGACGACAATGTTATATTGTCTATAATAATCAAAAACCAGGAAAAACAAAGGGTTACGACAAATGGCGAGCACCAAAAAAAAAGCCCCGCTAAAAAAGCCAGCGCCAAGAAAGCCGCACCGAAAAGTAAAACCAGTGTCAAAAAAGCCACTAGCAAGAAGGTGCCTGCAAAAAAAGCAGCTGTAGCTAAAAAAGTAGCCAAAAAAACCACTAAGCCTGTTAAGAAAAAGGTCCCGGCTAAAAAAGCAGCCGCAAAAAAAACGGCTGTTAAGAAGGCCTCTGCCGTAAAATCGGCTAAAAAAGCACCAGCCAAGGCAAAGACTGCCACTAAAAAAGCGCCGGTTAAAAAAGCCGCCATCAAAAAAGCAACGGCCAAAGCCAAAACTACTGCCAAGAAAGCACCCGTAAAAAAAGCCGCTGCCAAAAAAGCACCGGTTAAAAAAGCAGCGGTTAAAAAAACGGCAACAGCCAAGGTCAAATCTACCACAAAGGCCAAGCCCGCTAGCAAAGCAAAAAAACCAACGTCAAACAAAAACGCTGGCAAGAAGGCGGTGACGACCAAGCCTAAAACCAAAACCGTAAAAAAACCTACTCCGGCTAAAACTTCTGCCAAGAAAGTTGTAGCCAAAAAAGCAACAGCGCCCAAAAGCACTGCAAAGCCACCGGCAGCGAAGGTAACACCAGCCAAAAAAACCGCCGCAAAGCCTATATCCAAAGCTAAACAAGCTGTTAAAAAAGCCGCCGCCAAGGTCATAGAGCTCCAGCAAAAAGCTGAGTTAGAAAAATCAGAAACAACCACGACCGACGCCCCAAGGGCAGCTGAAAAAGCAGTGAAACATCAGGTTCACCGTGTTGAACAAAGCTTGGTCGAAGATCCCTTGGAAAAATTGGAAGAAGAAATACGAAAAGAGAATGCGAAAAGCAAAGCCAAGGAAACAGGACCTATCCGTAGCCTCTTTGATTTTTAATAGAGCCCCATCGTTGCTATAAACTTGTTTTGGCAGGCTCTTGGCAATGAATGTGTCATTGACTAAGCAATAACACGGGTCTCCAATACCTCCAATAAACCGGACACCTTCAACCCATTAGCGCCGGATAAAAATCGCGCATAGGTTTCCAGGTTTATTTTCATAGCTGCGTTCTGCTGCTGCGCTGTAGACAACACCAGTGTGGTCAGTTGCTGCCAGAGCAATTCCTGCTCACAGCGCTCCGCTTCAATTTCTAACGCTTTAACTTGCTCTCGAAAGCCCTCCACACCATCTTGGGTCTTTAAAAAACGCCTGACTGCGCGCAGCGGGATAACGCATTCAGACTGCCATTTTACTGAAACCTTGATTAAGCTGGCCCAGTTATCGCCAGCCAATATTTTTCCCTGCGACCCTAACCAGCAAGCACATAACAGCAGGTTAACATCGGCACCACATTCATCTTGCAACTGAATCAACAGTGGCTCTACGCCTTCCTTGCTATAAGTAGATAGTGAGTATTGCCAAAAAGGATTTTCTTTCATCGATAGGCCCTCAACCGTTTTTATACAGTATAATCCGCCGCCATGATTAAACTCGACCAAATAAGCCTACAGCGCGGTAGTAAGTTCTTGCTGGAACACGCCAGCGCTGTTTTTTATCCCGGCCAAAAAATTGCGCTGATCGGTGCCAACGGCACAGGTAAATCCAGCTTGTTCCAGTTATTACTCGGACACCTCACCGCTGATGACGGCAATGCCACCATTCCTGGCCAATGGCGCATTGCCCATATGGCGCAAGAAGTCGCTACCAGCAACCGTAATGCTTTAGATTACATTATCGATGGCGACCAGCAACTACGCCGGATCGAAGCGGCCATTCAACAAGCCGAAGCAAGCGACCAACACCAGCAATTAGCCAGCTTACATGAGCAACTCGATACTATCGATGGCTATAACGCCCGCGTACGCGCCGAACAATTGATGCTTGGACTGGGCTTTAAACTCAGCGATATCACTAAATCCGCCAACAGTTTTTCCGGTGGCTGGCGTATTCGATTAAATCTGGCGCAAGCACTCATGAGTCCATCAGACTTATTGTTGCTGGATGAACCCACTAACCACCTGGATTTAGATGCTGAGCTCTGGCTGGAACAATGGCTGCAACGCTATCAGGGTAGTCTGTTATTAATTTCTCACGATCGCGATTTTATCGACAGTGTCTGCGAAGGCATTGTCCATATCGAGCACAAAAAACTGAACGCCTACAAAGGCAACTATTCCGCCTTTGAACGGCAGCGAGCAGAGCGCCTGGAACAACAGCAAGCCAGTTATGAAAAACAGCAGCAACGCAAAGCTGAAATTAATGACTTTGTCCGCCGCTTTCGCGCGAAAGCGACTAAAGCCAAGCAAGCGCAAAGCCGATTGAAAGAATTAGCTCGTATGGAGGATATCGCACCCGCCCATGTCGACTCTCCATTTGATTTCAGTTTTCCGGAACCCGTTAAATTTTCTGACCCCTTGCTCAACCTTAGCCAGGCGCAACTTGGTTATGGCGATAAACCCATCGTTAACAATGTGAAATTAAGCGTGCATCCCGGCAGTCGAATAGGTTTGCTCGGCGCCAACGGTGCCGGTAAATCCACCGTAATTAAGTCACTAGCGCAGGAAATTCAATTAATCAGTGGTGAATTTACCAAAGGGGAAAATTTACAACTGGGTTATTTTAGCCAGCACCAGTTAGAAGCACTGGATTTAGATGCCAGCCCGGCGTTGCATATTCAGCGACTCAGTCCTAATGCCCGAGAGCAAGAGATTCGTAATTTCCTCGGCGGTTTTAATTTCCATGGTGATATGGCCCTGGAAACGATTCGGCATTTTTCCGGTGGCGAGAAAGCACGCCTGGCACTGGCAATTGTGGTGTGGCAAAAACCTAACTTGCTGTTGTTGGACGAACCCACCAACCACTTGGATCTGGAAATGTGCCACGCCTTAACGGTTGCCTTGCAAGCTTTTGAGGGTGCGGTGATTGTGGTATCCCACGATCGCCACTTGTTGCGCAATACGGTTGATGAATTTCTACTAATCGCCGATGGTAAGGCGCAATCGTTTGATGGCGATCTGGATGACTATAGCCGCTGGCTAATAGAACAACGCAAAAATACCACCGCCCCGGAAAAAACTACCGTCACCAAAACCGATTCTAAAAAAGAACAACGACAAAGTGCCGCCGAATTAAGAAAAAAACTGCAGCCGATTAATAATGCAATTAAAAAAATTGAACAAGCAATAGAAAAAACAGACCAGTCTCTGCTTGATATTGAAACGACACTCGCTGATAGCACACTCTACGAGGCCGAACAAAAAACCAAGCTGCAAACACTGATCCGGGAACAAGCGCAATTACGACAACAGAAAGACCAGCAAGAAGAACAATGGTTTGAACTTCACAGTGAACTGGAAACCTTGCAGGAATAATTAATTAGGGAGCCTCTGAACAAGTCTATGGCTTACAGGCGAGTTCAGCATCCAGGCATGGCTTTGCAGGCATACTGGCCTACACAAAAAGTAATAACGCGGAGCCTGAGCTCGCCGGTAAGCCCCGAAGGGAACGAACTGAGCATGTATCTACTGCGGCCAAGGACAATCAGCCTTGGCCTTTGGTTTGCGCTTTGAAGCTACCGTTTCAGGTCACGCAGAGACGCTATAGACTTGTTCAGAGGCTCCTTAGTAACTATTTCATTGAAATGCGGCCTGCATTCCAGTAACTTGCTGAGAATATTATCAACCCAACTTGATTCATCCGTAATTATGCGTCAATACCGTCATTTCAGAATCATGGCAATAGTGTTACTTGCTTTATTCACTGGCCAGTCGTTAATGGCCAGCATGATTGACTCCTGCGCGGTTTATGAAGAAACCGGGCACGGCCAAATAGACGCGCATATTGTCGATGGTCTCACCCATGCCATCAATGATTTAATCGGTAGCAACGACAACTCCAGTCATAACGATAAAGATAAGCCAGCGTTAGCAATCGACTGTGAACATTGCTGTCATAGCCAAAGTCACCAACATTTGCTGGCATTACTCCCTGTCCATCAAGATACCGGTACCGCTTACCAACAAACCAACGCACCCCCTTATGACGCCAATCACGCGGCGGTGTATAACAAACCTTTTTACCGCCCGCCTATTCTTGGCTAATTACTACAATTAATGGGTTTTGGCTGCCACCAAAACCTGCCCGTAATTAGTCAGGAAAATATCATGAATAACCCTCATGCCCGCAGCGGCTTAACGCTGTCACTAGTGCTTTGCTGCACCTTGTTTTTGTTAACCAGTCGCCCTGCTGTTGCCAGTTCAGAGCATAATCATGAAGATGAACACGACCACCAAGAAATAAAGCATGTTGAGATAGATTCGGCGATCGCTAGCGATGCCGGTATCAAAACGGCAATAGCAGCAGCTGGCGTTATCCATCAGCAAATAACGGTCTATGGAAAAATAAGCGCTGACTCCAGCAAAGTTAGTCATATCCGCGCTCGCTTCCCCGGCACTATCGGTGAAGTAAATGTTGACCTTGGAGATACCGTTAAAAAAGGACAAGTTCTGGTTAATATAGAATCCAATGAAAGTCTGAAACACTATCCTATAACAGCACCGCTTAGCGGCATTGTCACTGCCCGTCACGCCACCAGCGGCGAGCTTACCGAAGAACAACCGCTATTTACCATCGCCAACTTCGACCAGCTATGGGCGGAGTTTCAAGTTTTCCCCAGCCAAATAGCACATATTGCCGTCGGGCAGTCACTGGCGGTTACTATGGATTCATTGGCCACCAACACCGTTATTAAACATTTAATTCCCAATGATAATGGCGCTCCCTTTGTGCTGGCCCGTGCCGCTATTGATAACCGTAAAAAACATTGGGCGCCAGGCATGTTAGTCACCGGGAAAATTACCACCAGACAACTTGCACGCCCCTTGGTAATAGACAATAGAGCACTGCAATCAGTAGATGGGTCACCGACCGTTTTTGTATTGGTTAATGGTGACTATGAAGTCCGCGCTGTTAATATAGGTCACCGCGATCGCAGCTTTTCTGAAGTGTTAGATGGACTAACTGTAGGCGAGCACTATGTTGTCGAAAACAGTTTTATATTAAAAGCCGATTTAGAAAAATCCGGCGCAGCTCATCAACACTAGGAGAACGCAATGATTGAATCCATATTGCGTCTCTCGATTGAGCGACGCTGGCTTATGCTATCGTTAATACCGCTATTGTTAGTAGCCGGCATCTGGAGCTACCAACAACTGCCAGTTGATGCCGTTCCCGACATCACCAATGTCCAAGTCCAAATCAATACCGAGGCTGCCGGTTACTCACCGCTGGAAATAGAACAACGAATTACCTACCCGGTAGAAACCGCGTTAGCCGGGCTGCCACAATTATCTTATACCCGATCCTTATCACGTTATGGTCTGTCACAAGTCACCGCCGTATTTGAGGAAGGAACCGACCTGTATTTTGCTCGCAATTTAATTAACCAACAGCTAGCTGCGATTAAAAGCGCTTTGCCCGCTGGCGTTGAACCAGACATGGGACCGATCGCCACAGGGTTGGGTGAGATTTATATGTACACCGTAGCGGCATCCGCGAATGCCAAACAAGCCAACGGCCAGGCTTATGACGCCACCGCTTTGCGAGAAATTCAGGACTGGATTATCAAACCGCAACTGGCTCGGGTTAAAGGTATTACGGAAATAAATACCATTGGCGGATTTGACAAACAATATCATGTCACCCCAAAACCACAGCAGATGTTGGCCTACGGTATTGCCATGGAAGATATCAGTAACGCCCTGCGCAATAACAATAATAATCGCGGAGCCGGTTATATTGAACGCAACGGTGAGCAATTACTGGTGCGTTCACCCGGCCAATTGCAAACCATCGCTGACATTGAAAATGTCGTAGTAACAAATATTCAACAAGTTCCGGTAAAAATTTCGGATCTGGCCGAGGTAGCTATTGGCAAGGAATTACGCACCGGTGCTGCCACCCGTAATGGCGAAGAAACGGTATTAGGCACGGCGATGATGCTAGTCGGGGAAAATTCCCGTGAAGTCGCAGCCGCAGTCGCGGCAAAACTGCAAACAATTCAACCCACTTTACCCGCAGGAGTAGTGGTAGAAGCGGTCTATGACCGCACCATATTGGTCGACAAAGCAATTGCCACAGTCCAAAAAAATCTGGTAGAAGGCGCGCTATTAGTGATTGTGGTGCTGTTTCTTTTATTAGGAAATTTTCGCGCTGCGCTGATTACCGCCGCCGTAATCCCTCTTTCTATGTTGGCCACTATTACCGGCATGGTACAAGCCGGGGTTTCCGCAAATTTAATGAGCCTGGGCGCTCTGGATTTTGGCCTGATCGTCGATGGCGCGGTTATTATTATCGAAAACTCTATACGTCGTCTGGCTGAAGCACAGACAGCAAACAACAAACCACAACTACCATTAAAAGAACGTCTGGAAATCGTTTTTCAAGCTACGAATGAAGTCATAAGGCCCAGTTTATTTGGCGTCATTATTATCACTGTGGTCTATATTCCGCTATTTTCTTTAACCGGTGTGGAAGGAAAAATGTTTCAACCGATGGCGGCTACAGTAGTCATGGCATTATCAGCGGCGCTGGTATTGTCCCTTACCTTAGTCCCTGCCGCCGTTGCTATTTTTATGAATGGAAAAATCAGCGAGCGGGAAAGCCCGGTTATTATCCTGAGTAAATCCATTTACCAACCATTATTGTTAGCAGCGATGAAATTTCGCCGACTGGTGCTTTTGGCAGCGCTATCGTTACTCCTATTTAGCGGCTGGTTAGCCACCACTCTGGGCTCGGAATTTATTCCGCAACTCAATGAAGGGGATATTGCCCTGCATGCGATTCGAATTCCTGGTACCGGCTTAGAGCAATCAGTAGCGATGCAAAAACAACTGGAAACAACGATTAAACAATTCCCGGAAGTAGCAGTAGTGTTTGCCAAAATTGGCACCCCCGAAGTAGCTACTGATCCGATGCCGCCCAATGTCGCTGATAATTATGTGATGCTAAAGCCACGCCACCAGTGGCCAGACCCCGCTCTCAGTCAAGCGCAGCTGGTCACAAATATCGAAGCCGCGGTGAAACGATTACCCGGTAATAATTATGAGTTCACTCAACCCATTCAAATGCGTTTTAATGAATTAATTTCCGGAGTGCGCGCCGATCTTGGCATTAAAGTATTTGGTGACGATCTTGAACAATTACTGCGCTCGGCCAATGACATTCTACAAGTCATTCAAGCTATGCCCGGTGCCCGTGACGCACGCGTAGAACAAGTCACCGGTTTGCCAATGTTATCGGTTGTCCCTAAACGCTTAGCGCTAGCGCGCTATGGGCTCAGCATTGATCAACTGCAGGATTTGGTTGCTACCGCCATTGGCGGTGAAGCAACTGGATTAATTTTTGAAGGTGATCGGCGCTTTCAGTTAGTCGTTAGACTTGCCGAAGAGCGGCGCCGGGATTTTGATTATTTACAAAACTTACCCGTATTAATACCTGGCGGCGGCTATATACCGCTGGCGGAAGTTGCCACCTTGGAAATAGCACCTGCTCCTAATCAAATAAGCCGCGAAAATGGTAAACGGCGAATCGTAGTAACCGCCAATATACGTGACCGGGATCTGGGTTCCTTTGTCAGTGAAGCAAAAGAAAATATTGCAACGCAAGTTAAATTGCCCGCCGGTTATTGGCTGGATTATGGTGGTACCTTTGAACAGCTGGAATCTGCCAGCCAGAGATTATCGATCGTTGTTCCAATTACCTTAGCGATTATTCTAGGACTATTAGTGATGGCGTTTAATTCCATCAAAGATGCCGCCATTATTTTCACTGGTGTGCCGCTGGCATTAACCGGTGGTGTTATCGCGCTGTGGCTGAGAGATATGCCTTTATCCATTTCTGCAGGGGTTGGTTTTATCGCGCTGTCGGGGGTAGCAGTATTAAATGGCCTGGTGATGCTGGCATTTATCCGCGATCTTTGGCATGAAAAAGGTGATTTGTTGCTCGCGATAATTGATGGCGCACTGATTCGTTTACGCCCCGTGCTAATGACAGCGTTAGTTGCCAGCCTGGGTTTTGTGCCAATGGCATTAAATACAGGCACCGGTGCTGAAGTACAACGGCCACTAGCGACAGTCGTTATTGGTGGCATTATTTCTTCAACCCTGCTGACTTTATTTGTGCTGCCAATTCTTTATCGCCTGGCTCACAATAAAGATTCACACTAACTCATAAGGCACTCTGGCACCCATAATTTAAATGGTATGCCAGAGTTTAGATCTGTGCCTGCTGATAACTTACTTCTGCTAATTCTGCGGCCATCTCCTGGGTTAAATAGTGCTGATAACGATTGCGCTCAGCTTCAGTATCGGCAAATTGTGATTGGAAAAAGCTAAGAATGGCTACTTTAGTGATCATATGCTGCCGCAATACATTCATTGCTGACGGCAACGGCATTTTACTACACAGGGGCTTCATCGGTTCGTAAATAATTCCCTGTTGTTCAGTACCTATAAGGTGGTGCCAGGAATCGTCATCTGCTGTTAAATCAATTTGGCTCAACACCTGCTTGCAACCTACGCTGTCAGGGTTATCTAACCAGCGCAAGTATTTTGCTGGCGCTGCAAAGCCCGTATGTGAGGCATTGGTAACCGTTACCAGATGCGCCGCTTTCACTCTATCCAAAACGGGTAATGCGTTATCCTGATACTCTACCAAGGCATCAATATCCGCTGCCAGCATCATAAACGGTATAGTATGATGTGCAAAAAAGTCGCGACCAAACATACTTAATGGCCCGGCAATTGAAGCGGCTACTTTAATTCTTGGGTCGCGTTTCTCTGGATGATAGGCCGCCATCGTGGTGGTCATGCCACCCAGGGAAATACCGGTAGCGCCAATTCGCTGCTCATCAATACTGTTAGAAAATAAATGATCTGGCGAATGACTCCACTGCAATAAACTGTCAATGATAAAGCTGACATCCGCAGGTTGATTGACCACATCCTGCACCATAGCGCCGCCGCTGGTGTAATAATTAGTTAATGGGAAATTAGCAGAAGCGACAATATAACCATGACTAGCGAGGTGCTGACCGATATGTGCTCCGCCTTCTTTCATTGACATAAAGCCATGGCTGTAAATAATTAGCGGGTGTTGGCCAGGGGCAATTTTTCCCTGCTGCTCTGGATACCAAATCACCGTATCCAGATTGCGAATATCCATGCCCATGACGTCGCCGTTGGCTTGTGTACCACGATAATTATCAGCCAGATTCTCCGTATAACTGCCAACAGCGTACGGACCTGACTTTAGTATTTCTGCGCTTTTTGAATCAGCTACAAATGGCTCTGGCTGTTTACCAGTAATAAAAATAATGGCACCGATTATTAACAGTGCACTCAGTGAAAACAGGACTTTCTTAATCATCAGGCTACCTTTATATTTATCGTAGTTTTCTAATTTTAAACTTTCTGCCTTTAATTTTACCCTGCTGCAATTGCTGCAAAGCTGCATTCGCCGCCTCACGCTTTATGGCAACATACGCGGAAAAATCAAAGATATTAATTTTCCCGACCACATCACTGCTGACACCACCTGCCCCCGTTAATGCACCCAGTATGTCGCCGGGGCGAACCTTATCTTTACGTCCACCGGCAATACACAAGGTTACCATGGCCGGCGTTGCACCCTCGGCTATAGTAGCATTAAGACTTTCAACGGCCTCAAAACTTAGACTTACTTTTTGGTAATCTTCAATCGCCGCCAGCTTGTATTTTTCTTTATCTGTGAACAAAGCAATCGCCAAACCCTCTTTACCTGCCCGGCCGGTACGTCCAATACGGTGAATATAGATTTCAGGGTCTCTAGGAAGCTCGTAATTAATCACTGCCGGTAATTCTTCAATATCCAAACCCCTTGCAGCCACGTCGGTAGCAACTAATAATGAACAACTACGATTGCTGAATTGCACTAATATTTGATCACGATCACGCTGCTCTAAATCGCCGTGTAGTGCTTTGGCATGAAATCCGGCATGTTGTAAACTCTCACAAACATTTTTTACTTCTTTAATCGTATTACAAAAAATAACCGCAGACTCCACCGCAAAATAATTTAGCAACCGCTGTAAATCATCCAGTTTACTTTCCCTGCCACAAATAAATAAATGCTGGGCAATATGCTGATGACTATGCAAAGACTCGACACTAACTTCGACGGGTGATTTTTGAAAACTGGCGCTAAGGGTTTTTATTTTTGCCGGGTACGTCGCGGAAAACAATAAGGTCTGGCGCTGCTCAGGAGTATGCTGGATGATATGCTCAATATCATCATAAAACCCCATATCCAACATGCGATCCGCCTCATCCAGCACTAACGTATTAATGCGGCTTAGTGCCAAGGTTTGTTTGCGCAGATGATCTTTTATTCTTCCCGGTGTACCCACCACAATATGCGCACCGTGTTCCAATGATCCGATTTGCGGCCCGATGGACTGGCCTCCGCATAACACCACTACTTTGATATTCTGCTGGTAGCGTGCCAACTTCCGTATCTCATTAGCAACCTGGGTACTTAATTCCCGGGTTGGGCACAACACTAAACATTGGGCAGCAAAATCCCGTGGATTGATTTTTGTCAGCATCGCAATACCAAAAGCTGCGGTCTTACCACTACCGGTTTTGGCTTTGGCGATCAAATCCTCTCCCCGTAAAGCCACCGGCAAACTTTGTTGTTGTATCGCCGTCATCTGCTGGTAACCCATGTTGTGCAGGTTATCCAGTTGGGCTTGGGGCAAATTCAAAGAGGAAAAGTCAAACGAGAGATCAGTCACAGTAGCGCCATCAATATAGGTTAAGTGCTGCGCAGTATATCAGTTTGATTGCTGACCGCGGATTATTTCAAACCACGGCTTAAGCCAGTGCAACATTAAAGCCGATGAAATGCCAGACGCCGCAAATAGCATACACATCACCATGATTTGATAACGCGCGGCAATTAATGGCGACACTCCTGATAAAATTTGTCCAGTCATCATGCCAGGCAATGACACCAAACCAACTGCAAATAGCGAATTCACCATCGGAATCAATGAAGCATTAAAGGCCGTTTCCCTTACCTTGATAAAATCCGCCTCATGAAGTGCTTCAGAAAAAAAGCGTTCGGCACACAGGCTAACACTCGTCATTGCATTGGCAAATACCATTCCCCCTAAGGGAATTATGTACTGTGCGGCATACCAGGGCGTTACCTGTAGTACCCACTGGGACATGATCAACAGACTAATCCCGCCGCCCAATGCTATCGCCAGGCAAGTTTTAATCATCAAGGCGCGGCGATACTGCAATACGGTGTTAAGTGCAATCCAGCTGGACACCACAATCATCAGTAGCAATACCGCCAGAACAATCCACGGAATATCAGTGTCTAACAAATACGCTAAAAAATACCCTACAGTTAATAATTGCACTAACATTCGGGCCAAGGCGTAACTCACATGACCCGTTTTTGATGTCCAGCGAAAATAAATTACCAGCACCGCTACCACGGGAATAAATGCCAAAGCCAGCCGGGTCAGCTCAACGGTTTTAACACTAGCATCCATAATTTAAACCTAGGCCATAGCTATTACTTGTTTAACGCATTCGCTGATACCAATAGCGGCCTCACTGATTGAACCGGCCAACATATAAGCAGGAGTGGTAACGAGTTTGTTTTTTTGATCAATGATTACTTCATTGACTGGGCACTCCAAATGCTTGCCGCCAGTAGCTTCAATAGCTTCCGCAACTTCCGCATCATTACCGACAGTGCATTCCACACCAGCGCCAAATATTTTTGCTGCCATGGTGGGAGCAATGCAGATCAACCCCACTGGCTTTCCTGACTGATAAAATCCTTGCGCCAGCTTTAAGAAATCTTCTTGCACTGTCAATGCTGAACCTTTGATTGCAAAATCTGACAAATTTTTTGCCGCACCAAAACCACCAGGCACTATTAACGCATCATAATCAGCCACATTCGCTTGCGCCAATTCCATGACATTACCGCGAGTGATACGCGCAGCCTCTATCATCACATTACGCGTCTCTGCCATTTCTTCACCCGTTAAATGGTTAATAACATGCATCTGATCAATATTGGGAGCATAGCATTGATATGTTGCCCCTTGCTGTTCCAGTGACAACAAAGTGAGCACAACCTCGTTTATTTCGGCACCGTCATAGACTCCGCAACCGGCTAACACTACAGCTACTTTTTTCATTGTTACACTCCTCTAATATTATTTCATGATGCGACGCTAGCTGCTGTAACTACTGTAGACCGTACGTGATTAACTAAATTTGCGACCAACATTATAAAGCCGCCTACAAGTATTGCCCACTCTAACGATTCGCCATATAAATAGACGCCCACAATCGCAATCAATGGCAAGCGCAGAAAGTCCAGCGTCATTACGATGGAAACATCCGCACATTGCATCGCTTTAACCAGGCAAAAATGCGCCGTTAACGCGGTGCACGCGACTATGGCGATCCATCCCCACTGCGACGATGCAGGCCAAACCCAATCAGACAAAGATAAAAGCAATCCTATCGGCAACTGGATCGCACACATAAAAAACAAAATTGTCACCGGCTGCTCAGTGGTCGATAAGGCTTTCGTCGATACATGTGCGATGGCATAGCACAGTGCAGCAGCCAACACGATCAGTGACGCCGTATCAACTAATGCATAGCCTGGCTGCACAATCACGATAACGCCTAGCAGCCCCAAACCCAGGGCCGCAATTTTTCTTAAGGTTAATTTCTCTCCTAGAAATAACGCGGCAATTAACGCCGCCCATAATGGCACGGTAAACTCCAAGGCAAAAACCTCTGCCAATGGCAATAGACCAATTGCTAAAAACCAGCCAAACTGGCCGATAAAATGAAAGCTATTTCTAACAATATGCAGCGATAAACGCTGAGTAGAAAATAATAGCCACTGTTTTTTAGTTAGCATTATTAGCGAGATAACTACCAACCCAAAAGCACTGCGATATAATAAAATTTGGAAGGTCGACAGCTCACCACTTAACTCCCGACCAGCAACCGCCATCAAGCAAAAGGACAGCAGAGTACCTATCATCCACGTGACGGCACTCATAATTCTATAAAGCCATCCAACTTAACAACAGGCCTCATCAGCCCCGGTACCAAACTGCTGCCCGCCTTTGGTTGCTGAAGCCGGGCGCAAGGAAGCTGCTGGCAAGCAAAAACAACCGTGATTTACTTCCTCTGCTGGCGACATACAAACAAAATCTTTGGCATAGGGACCCTCTTTTATTAACTCAAATGTTCGCCGCGAAACCGCTATGCGCAATCCGCGGGGGTATATATTGCCTAAATCATCACGTACTTCGCTATATGGCCCTTTATAAAATACCGCCTGACCAGCATCGTATAAGTGTTTTTTGCTTGGTTTGGTCGCCAATAGTGTCACCGAACGAAACTCGATTCCTGCAACTATCTGCCAGGGTTGATCATCCCATTTGTCATAACCGACAGCGACAAAACCGGCATCAAGAAACGCTTGTAAAAACTCCTGCTCTTCAAATGCGCCTGATATACAACCACTCCACAAGGTTGGATCATTCTGCAAGCTCTGCGGTACGGTCTCATCACAGATAATATCGGATATGGCCACCCGGCCACCGGGCTTTAATACTCTGAAAATCTCTTCAATCATTTGCTGCCGATCTTTTTTATCAACTAAATTCAGCACGCAATTTGAGATAACCAAACTCACCGAGTCATCTGCAACCATCGGACTTTCTATGCGCTGCTGTTGTTTCCACGCGTCCAACTGGTTCAATTCTTCCGCTGTACTCACTGGGCTTTGCGCCAAGCGAGTAGCCAAAGCATCTACATCTAGTGCCAGATCCTGAATATAACCTTTTTTGAACTCGACTTTATTACCACCCAGTTTTTCGGCCATTGCCGACTGATGACGGCGAGCTAGCGCCAACATTTCATCGGTCATATCAACCCCGATAACACGACCTGAACTGCCAACTAACTGTGCAGCCATATAACAAATTTTACCGCCACCGGAACCGAGATCAAGCACGACATCTCCCTCACGCACATAACGAGAAGGATCACCACAACCATAATCTTTTTCAATAATTTCTGTTGGCAACATCGCCAATAACGATTTGTCGTAATCAACAGGACAACATAAGGCCGCCTGCCGCTCACTGGCACCTTCTGCGTAGCGCTCGCTAACATTTTTTTCTATGCTGACTGTTTCGACTGACACAAGCTTTTCCCCTAATAATAAAATTAAAAAATTATCTTCTCAAACGATGTAGCTTTTCCACCCATTTTAATAACGCTTCTGGCTTATGGGATTTTTTCCATTCGCCTGCAACATACTTATTAGCCTCATTTAACGTCGGATATATATGAATAGTGCCCATGACTTTATTTAAACCTAAACCATGCCGCATAGCCAAGATATACTCGGCAATCAGTTCGCTGGCATGGTATCCGACAATGGTCACGCCTAAAATTTTGTCCTTTCCAGGTACTGTTAATACTTTAATAAAGCCATGAGCTTCGCTATCGGCAATAGCACGATCGAGATCATCAATTCCATAGCGAGTTACTTCATAGGCAATATTTTTCGCTTGCGCATCTTTTTCACTTAATCCTACTCTTGCCACCTCTGGATCACAAAACGTAACCCAGGGAATAACGGAATAATCGGCTTTAAATTTTTTGAAGCTGCCAAACAAGGCATTCACAGCTGCATACCAGGCTTGATGCGCTGCCACATGGGTAAATTGGTACGGACCAGCCACATCACCACAGGCAAAAATAGTCGGACAGTCAGTACGTAAATATTCATCGACGGCGATAGTGCCATTGGCGGTACACTGAACACCTACATTCTCCAAGCCCATTGCTTCCGTATTGGCATTGCGACCAACAGCCATTAATAACTGATCGCCTTGCACTAATACTTCCTGCTGATCACTCAAGGCGACCCGGACATTGATTTTCTGCGATTGTTCGCAGCTAACAATATGGCTTTGTATAAGTACTTTTATGCCATCGCGCGCAAATTGTGCGGCCACTGCTGCAGCCACATCTTCATCCTCTTTAGGTAGCAACTGACTACGCACGAGCATAGTGACCTCACTGCCGAGACGCCGGAATGCCTGCGCCAACTCACAACCAATGGGCCCGCCCCCAACAACGATTAAGTGCTGGGGCAACGTGCGTAACTGCCAAATGTTTTCGGAAGTCAGGTAATTAATTTTGTTCAAGCCGGCTATTTCAGGTAGCGCTGGTCGACCACCACTGGCGATAATAATATTACGGGCGCTATGAAGCGTTTTATTACCAGTACTATCACTCACTTCAACTTGCCAGGGTGAAATTATTTTTGCTTGGCCTTGTAGGCAATCAACTCCTAGCTCGGTATATCGTGCAACGGAGTCATGCGGCTCTATCGTGTCGATCACTTTTTGCACCCGCTGCATCACCGCAGGAAAATCAACCTCGCCACTGATATTTTTTAAACCGTAATCAGCACCGCGTTGCAGGTAGTGATTAATTCGGCTGGAACGAATAATGGCTTTGCTGGGTACACAGCCTGTGTTTAAACAATCGCCACCCATTTTATTTTTTTCTATTAAAGTGACTTTTGCTTTTACTGTTGCGGCAATATAAGCCGACACTAAACCTGCAGAACCCGCACCGATAACCAAGACATTGTTATCGAACTGACGCGGCTTTTTAAAACGGCTAAAAGCACGACGCGCTTTAAAAGCTGCAGCAATGGCTTTCGCCAACCAGGGAAATAAACCTAACAATACAAATGATGCCAATAATGCCGGCGATAAAATCCCCGTGGTGCCATCCAGTTTTGCTAATTGTGTTCCAGCATTAACATAGACGGCTGTTCCCGCCAGCATTCCAACTTGACTAACCCAGTAGAAAGACCAAAGCTTGATGGGTGTCAGCGCCATCACCAAATTAACGACAAAAAAAGGAAATAACGGCACCAGGCGCAACGTAAATAAATAGAAAGGCCCGTCTTTTTCAACTCCGCGATTGATCGCTGCCAAATGCTGGGCAAACCGTTGTTGCACCCAATCATGCAACAAACTTCTTGCCAATAAAAAAGCCAGCGTTGCCCCTATAGTCGAGGCAAATGACACAATTAATAGCCCCCAGCCCAAGCCAAACAACGCACCACCCACCAGGGTCATCACTGCTGCGCCGGGCAATGATAACGCTGTTACCAGCACATAAAGGACAAAATAGACCAGCGCGACAACTAACGGCCGCTGCTGTTGATAATCCGCAATCCCTTGTCGTTGGCTGTTAAAAAACTCCAGAGTCAAATACTGGGCAACATCAAAATATAACGCGGCAGCAACCGCTAACAGCAATAGAACGAGCAACAGTATTTTTTTAAACATTCCATTTCCAATTATTGTTAAAGGCTACTATCAAGCCAGGTTGATGGCTCTGTTACAGTGCGCGGTTAGCGCACGAAGACCACTATGAGCTCTCATTTACCCTGCCAAGCTATCATTGCGTAAGGCAAATCCCGAACCAGTTAGCCGCGCCGTCATAAGCTAATGGCGAATTCATCTAACGTTCTCACTTGCATTATCACTTTCCAGCCCTAATTATTGCAGTGCCTGATTACTAAGGCGGTGTTTTATTACCGCTGCGGGCAATGGTATGATGTCGGCCACCACAGCAATGGCTCGTTTATCCTGCCATGACCCTGTAATCACCATCATCTATAGCCGCTTAGTGTAGCTATTTTAACCGGCCAAAGCGCCTAATAATTGTGGAGAAAAAACCATGAGCGAAGGTATCGTTCACGTAACAGACGCCAGTTTTGAAGCTGATGTATTAAACTCGGATATTCCTGTTCTTGTAGATTTTTGGGCTGAGTGGTGTGGTCCCTGTAAAATGATCGCGCCGGTTATTGCCGAAATAGCCACCGAGTACGACGGGAAACTGAAAGTCTGCAAAATGGACGTCGATGCTAACACTGAAACCGCACCCAAGTTTGGTATCAGAGGCATCCCAACACTGATGATTTTCAAGAATGGCAACGCCGAAGCAACTAAAGTTGGTGCTTTATCAAAATCCCAGCTCAGTGAGTTTATTAATAGCGCCATGTAAGTTTTTGATCCGATCAGCCCCAATAGTGTAAAAAATAGCTATTAGGGCTGGACGGTTTGCCACTTCAGTGTTACATTTATTCCGTCTACGCGTTCCGTGGACCTGTATCGCTAATATTTACAATCATTTAGATACCACTCAAACCCCTTTTTCGTAATCTTTTACCTGTAAAGACAAACCTTAACCCTTAGAAACCTACACGCACCCGCGTGCTCCATCCATAGTTTTCATCAATAAAATCATTCCAATAATCTTATGAATCTAACAGACCTCAAAACCAAACCTACTCAAGAACTATTAGACATTGCCAAAGAGAGCGGCCTCGACAATATCGCCCGCCAGCGCAAACAGGACATCATATTCTCTATCCTGAAACGCCACGCCAAGAGCGGCGAGGACATTTACGGCGATGGAGTACTGGAAATTTTACAAGATGGTTTTGGGTTCCTAAGAAGCGCCGACTGCTCATATTTAGCCGGTCCTGACGATATATATGTTTCACCCAGCCAGATTCGCCGCTTCAATTTACGCACCGGCGATACCATTTCTGGCAAGATTCGCCCCCTAAAGATGGCGAGCGCTATTTTGCCCTGTTAAAAGTCAGCGAAGTTAACTACACCCAACCAGAACAATCCAAAAATAAAGTCCTTTTCGAAAACCTTACTCCACTCTTTCCCGAAGAACGCTGCTTATTGGAAGCGGGCAATGGCTCTACTGAGGATTTAACCGGTCGTATCATCGACCTTACCGCACCCGTGGGTAAAGGTGTGCGCGGTCTAATCGTGGCGCCTCCAAAAGCGGGTAAAACCTTAATGCTGCAGCATATTGCGCAAAGTATCGTGCGCAATAATCCCGAATGTTATGTCATCGTACTATTGATTGATGAGCGGCCTGAAGAAGTGACAGATATGCAGCGCTCGGTTCGCGCCGAAGTGGTTGCCTCAACTTTTGATGAGCCCCCAGCCCGTCACGTACAAGTCGCCGAGATGGTTATCGAAAAAGCCAAACGCCTGGTTGAACACAAAAAAGACGTGGTTATTTTGCTCGACTCTATTACTCGTCTAGCTCGCGCTTACAACACCATTGTGCCCTCCTCCGGCAAAGTATTAACCGGTGGTGTCGATGCGCACGCGCTGGAACGCCCCAAGCGATTCTTTGGTGCTGCACGTAATATTGAAGAGGGTGGCAGCTTGTCAATTATCGCCACCGCGCTGGTCGATACTGGCTCTAAAATGGATGAAGTTATCTACGAAGAGTTTAAAGGTACCGGCAATATGGAATTACACCTGGATCGTAAAATCGCTGAAAAACGCGTGTATCCCGCAATTAATATCCGCCGCTCGGGCACTCGCCGGGAAGAAAAATTAACCAAAGAAGAAGAATTACAACGTATGTGGATACTGCGTAAACTTCTACACGGTATGGAAGATACCGCGGCGATCGAATTCTTATTAGATAAACTGAAAGACACCAAGACAAACGACGAATTCTTTATGTCGATGAAAAGGAAGTAACGTTTGAACGCCGGACACCCTACTCCGGCTTATTAACGTCGACCACCTATGCCCACCGCTACATCGTCCACGCCACCTAAATACAAAGATCTCCGCGATTTTCTGAGCTATTTGGAAGAGCGCGGCGAACTGGTCCGCGTCACCGCTGCCGTTGATCCCAGATTAGAGATGACTGAGATTTGTGACCGCGTGTTACGTGCTGGTGGCCCAGCCATTTTATTCGAAAACCCTATTGGCTTTGATACCCCGGTACTCACCAATTTATTTGGCACCGAACACCGCGTCGCTTTAGGCATGGGGCAGGAAAGCATTTTGAAACTGCGGGAAGTCGGTGAACTGCTCGCGTATTTACGTCAGCCCGATCCACCCAAGGGCTTAAAAGATGCCTGGGAAAAAGCACCAATACTAAAACAGGTGCTGAATATGGCACCTAAGATAGTCAAAAAAGCGCCCTGCCAACAACATGTGATACAAGGCGATGACGTTGATCTATATAAATTACCTATACAAACCTGCTGGCCCGAGGATGCAGCACCGCTCATCACCTGGCCACTCGTAATTACCCGCGGGCCGCACAAAGAGCGACAAAATCTGGGGATTTATCGTATGCAGTTAATCGGCAAGAACCGATTAATTATGCGCTGGTTATCACACCGTGGTGGTGCTCTGGATTTTCAGGAGTTCCAACAGCAAAACCCCGGCAAACCCTACCCGGTTTCTGTCGCCTTAGGCGCCGACCCGGCAACGATTTTGGGGCCGTCACACCAGTACCTGATAGCTTAAGTGAATTTGCTTTTGCTGGACTATTGCGCGGTAGTAAGACAGAACTCACTCAATCTCTCAGTAATGACTTACAAGTTCCTGCCAGCGCCGAATATATTCTAGAAGGCTATCTAGCCGCTGATGACATGGCCGATGAAGGCCCTTTTGGTGATCACACCGGCTACTACAATGAAGTTGATCAATTTCCGGTAATGACGGTAACGCATATTACCCATCGAGATAACCCTATTTATCACAGCACCTACACCGGTCGGCCACCCGATGAACCCGCTATTTTAGGCCTGGCGTTAAATGAAGTGTTTGTGCCGATTCTGCAAAAACAGTTTCCGGAAATTAGCGATTTTTATTTACCGCCAGAAGGCTGCTCGTATCGCTTAGCAGTCGTCACCATGAAAAAACAATACGCCGGTCATGCCAAGCGGGTAATGATGGGCGTATGGTCTTTTTTACGGCAATTCATGTACACCAAATTTATTATCGTTACTGACGATGACATCAATGCCCGCGACTGGAAGGATGTTATCTGGGCAATGACCACGCGCATGGATCCACGTCGCGACTGTGTCTTTATTGATAATTCGCCTATCGATTATCTAGACTTTGCGTCACCTGTTTCTGGACTTGGCTCAAAAATTGGCTTTGATGCCACCAATAAAATGGATGGCGAAGTGAGCAGGGAATGGGGTAAGCCAATTGTGATGAATGAAGCAACCCAGCAACGGATTGATGAAATCTGGGACAGCCTCGGTTTAAATTTGGATGAGCAATAACTTTCAGATTCAAAGCTTACCACCACTCAGTTTATATATTCACATTCCCTGGTGCGTGCGTAAATGTCCTTATTGTGACTTTAACTCTCATACCACAGATAACATTCCGGAGGCAGAATATGTCAGCGCCCTGCTGGCGGACCTCGACCTGGAATTAGAGTTTGTAGATGATCGTCCACTGCAGTCTATTTTTTTTGGTGGCGGTACGCCAAGCTTGTTTTCTCCAGCCGCCATTGCAACTATTTTAAACGGCGTAGCAAAACGCATGACATTTGCCGACAGTATTGAAATTACGCTGGAGGCCAATCCAGGCACAATAGAACAACAAAAATTTATCGGCTACCAAAAAGCAGGCATCAATCGTCTTTCTATAGGCGTGCAAAGCTTTAACGCCTCTCATTTAAAATCGCTGGGTAGAATACACAGTAACCAGGAAGCCATTCACGCCGCTAAATCCGCCATCAAAGCAGGCATAACAAATTTCAACATTGATTTAATGCACGGCTTGCCAGAGCAAAGCGCATCACAGGCACTGGATGATTTACAGCAAGCCATCGAATTAGGTGTAACACATTTATCCTGGTATCAATTAACTATCGAACCTAATACGGCTTTTTTTTCATCGCCTCCTTTACTGCCAGAGGATGACCAGCTTGCCGATATCCAATTAGCGGGCGAACAGCTATTGAATACAGCAGGCCTATCGCAGTATGAAATTTCTGCCTACAGTCGCGACAACAAACAAGCCAAACACAACATTAATTACTGGGAATTCGGGGATTATATTGGTATTGGTGCCGGTGCTCATGGCAAGCTCACAACACTGACTGACCAAGGAATTTTTAGACGCTGGAAAACTCGCGCACCAAAAGATTATCTAAATAAAGAAAACACATATTTAGCCGGCAATAAAAATATTGACGCGGAAGAATTACCTTTAGAATTTTTAATGAATGCGTTACGTTTGAATCGCGGGTTTCATCGCACACTTTTTGCAAATAGAACGGGCCTTAATATTGCGATTATCGAGCCACAGCTGAGATCACTATTTCATAAAAATTTACTGCAAGAAATTAATGGCACCATTGCAACAACCGACTTGGGTCGTCGCTTTTTAAATTCTGTGCTAACTGAATTTTAGGCAAAAAAATAGCCGCAACAGCGGCTATTTTTTAAACGTTAACATTAAGCTTTACGGCGCATTACACCTAAACCAATCAAACCTAAGCCTAATAGCGCGATAGATGATGGCTCTGGCACACTAGCCGTTAATTGAGCACCACCTTCGATTACGTCATTTCCGCATGACATAGTCCAGTGAGCGTTAAACTCAGAAACATCACCAATCAAACCCAAATCAAATGCTGCAGTTCGGTAATAAGTTAAAGCATTGCCGGTCAAACCATTGCTGCCAGCATCAGTGGCCACAGCACCAACAATGTCACCTTCACCGACAACGATTTGGTAAGGTAGTGAGCTGGTGTGCCCGCCGTAAACATCATCATTTAAACCACTAACCTGATAGAGACCCACACTATCAGCACCATCGGTACAGGCTGAATTACGCTGACTCCAACCACAGTTATCAAAGCCAAAATCTACGGCATATTCAAAGGTAGTATTGCTGTCATCAAAAGACAAAAATAAGTCACCACCCCAATAATTATCGCCGCCATACACTTGATGGCCATCAATAACATCAAAACCGGTTTGTAAGCCAACATGCAACGTGTTGCCTTCCACTTTATAGAATAAATATTCGGTATCAAACTTCTGACCACCAACACCTGGGGCTGTAACACCATCATTGTCTGCTATCTGAGTCCAGCCGCTCCAATAAGCTAATGCATCGGTAGCTGTGGCAGAGCCTGCAAATGCACCGGTTGATACAGTAGCCGCCGCCAATGTAAGGGCCCATGCTTTCGCGTTCAATTTAATATCCATCATCTGTTACTCCAAACCTCATTAACTAATTTTGTTCTCTAAACCCTTTTAAGCATGAAGCTTGCCAACTCACTAAAAAACAATATTTATCAATGGGTTAAGATTATTTTCTTACCCATATTACCTGCTCACCGTGTATAACTAATCGACACCAGAAATTGGTAATATGTCACTTTTTATGCAATATCATACTGTTTCCAGTTCTTTTGCCCCTTTTTGGCGCATTATCACTGTTAATTTATCCGACACCTTTTTCCCTGTTTTTTAATGCCGTCATCCCATTCCAATCTGTTCCGCCACTCAAGTATTCTTAACGCTCATTGTGCTATTCTTAGCGCCCTTAAATTTACTCGCTTTTAGAGGTATACAATGCCGCAGTACCGTTCCAAAACATCGACAGCAGGCCGTAATATGGCTGGCGCTCGCGCCCTGTGGCGAGCCACTGGCATGAAAGATGATGACTTTCAGAAGCCCATTATTGCCATTGCAAACTCTTTTACTCAATTTGTCCCCGGCCATGTTCACCTAAAAGACCTTGGCCAGTTAGTTGCTAGAGAGATTGAAAAGTCCGGCGGCGTAGCCAAAGAATTTAATACCATCGCTGTCGATGATGGCATAGCCATGGGCCATGACGGCATGCTCTACAGCCTACCTTCTCGCGACATTATTGCTGACTCAGTTGAGTATATGGTTAATGCCCACTGTGCTGATGCCATAGTCTGTATATCGAACTGCGACAAGATCACACCGGGAATGCTTAATGCTGCACTGCGCCTTAATGTCCCTGTTATTTTTGTTTCTGGCGGGCCAATGGAAGCTGGCAAGACAAAACTGGCTGATAGAAAACTGGATCTAGTTGATGCCATTGTTATTGCTACCGATGACACGGCCTCGGATGCCCAAGTTGAAGAGTATGAACGCTCAGCTTGTCCTACTTGTGGTTCCTGTTCAGGCATGTTCACCGCCAATTCTATGAACTGTCTGACAGAGGCGCTGGGCCTATCGCTTCCAGGTAATGGCTCTACTCTTGCTACTCATGGCGATCGCGAGCAATTGTTTTTAGAAGCCGGACGTAAAATCGTTGAAATTACCAAGCGTCACTACGAACAAGATGACTACTCTGTGTTGCCGCGCTCGATTGCCAACTTTAACGCCTTCGAAAATGCCATGAGTTTGGATATCGCCATGGGCGGTTCAACCAATACTATTTTGCATTTGCTAGCTGCTGCTCAAGAAGGCGAGATAAATTTTACCATGGCTGATATCGATCGTCTGTCACGCCGTGTTCCACAACTTTGTAAAGTCGCCCCCAACACGCCGCTTTATCATATGGAGGATGTTCACCGCGCCGGTGGCGTAATGGGTATCCTGGGCGAACTCGATCGTGCCGGGCTATTACATAATGATAATCCTACCGTTCATTCAGCCTCGATGAAACAAGCTTTGGAACAGTGGGATATCATGCAAACCAGTAGTACTGAGGTAAAGCATTTTTTCCAAGCGGGCCCCGCTGGCATTCCTACCCAAACTGCGTTCAGTCAAAGTACGCGCTGGCCAAGTTTGGATAACGACCGTGCTAACGGCTGTATTCGCTCTATTGAGAATGCCTATTCCTTAGAGGGTGGCTTAGCGGTGTTATTTGGCAATATCGCCATTGATGGCTGTGTAGTAAAAACATCCGGTGTTGATGAAAGCATTCTGGTATTTGAAGGGCCCGCACATATCTGTGAAAGTCAGGAAGATGCTGTTGCCGATATTCTCGACGGCAGGGTCAAAGAAGGAAACGTCGTCATTATTCGCTATGAAGGTCCCAAAGGCGGACCCGGTATGCAGGAAATGCTATATCCGACTAGCTACCTCAAATCAAAAGGCCTCGGTAAGGCCTGTGCGCTTTTAACCGATGGCCGCTTCTCAGGTGGTACCTCTGGTTTATCAATCGGCCACGCTTCCCCCGAAGCTGCTGCCGGAGGCGCTATTGGCCTTGTTGAACAGGGCGATATTATTAAAATTGATATCCCCAACCGAACCATTAATGTTGCGCTTTCAGATGCTGATCTTGCCAGCCGCCGTGCCGCTATGGATGCCAAAGGCAGTAGCGCCTGGCAGCCAGTTAAAGAGCGCCCAAGGTTCGTTTCCTCAGCATTGAAAGCCTACGCCAAGATGGTTACCAGTGCCGACAGAGGCGCTATCCGTGACATTAGCCTTTTAGACTGATGCTCACACAGACCACTGCTATTGCAATGAAGGTATATTAAATAACGTCATCCATACACTAATTCGTAGACACAAAAAAAGGAGCCACAAGGCTCCTTTTTTATTACCAGTCTCGGCAATTAAACTTCTTCAAGACTTCTCTGCCGTTCAAGTTCTTTATCCATAAACTTGATCCACTGATCAGCATATTTCTTACTACGCTCATCCTTAGCGGCATTCTTGAAAGACTCTCTTGCAGACTTATATTGCTTCAAATTAAAGTGCGCCATCCCTTTTACCAGATACGCGGTATCAACCCGCTTAACGCCACCTTTCTTCAAGCCTTTATCGCAGGCGTCAACCGCTTGCTGAAACTCATCGTTATCCAAATAAACACTACACAAACGTGACCACAGCTCACCCTTATCAGATTTGCTTGCCGCTTTTGCCATTTCAGGAATAGCTTTTTTAATTTCCTGCGCCTGACGCCAAGAGCTACCTAGCAAGTCGAGGTTTTTTGACGTTGGCTCGATCACTTTGCTCTTAATGCCTGCGTCCAACACCTTAGCGGCTTTATATGGCACATCGCTAGCAAGAAACAAGTAGGCCATATTAACCAATTCTTTCTCTTTGCTCAGCATGCCTTGCACGTAAGCTGTTTCCATTGCAGCTAGCTGCCTACTATCGTCTTTTAATTCCGAGTACATACCGGATAACTGCATCCAATATTGCTTCTTAGGATAGTGCAGTAATAATTCATCGAGGATTGCAACGACCTTTTTATAGTTCTCTTTTTCATAGTAAAGAAAGCGCTGCAAACCGTACCAATTTTCCTTAGGTACTTTGCCGCTTTCCTTATACATGTTGATAGCAATCTCAACATTCTTTAGCGATAAATCATATTCCTTAAGCTGATAATAGCCCTGGCTCAGCAACATATAAGCACTGGCTGGCGCCAGTGTTGTAACTTCAAACCATTCGAGCAAAGCTTTTACACCTTTCTCATAGTCCTCAGTCACAAAATATAACTGCGCTAAACTATAACGCGCCTGAATAAGTGTACCTTCAGGTGCTTCAGGCAACTTAATAATATCAGCGTAAGATTTTAGTGCTCTGGGATAATCTTCCTGACTGTAATAGATAAACGCATACATGTTCAGCACGTTTGCCATTTCAGCATCATTAAGTGGCTTCTTGCCATTTTTTAAATCATCCAGAATCTCCAAACCACCCTTTAAGTCTTTTGCTTCAACAGCCTCTTGTGCCGCCTGTAGCTTTTCATAGACTTTGTTATTCATCGCCTGGGTGCGTTTGGTTTTTTGCTCTTTCTTTTGTTCCTCTTCCTGCGCAAAAGCTACACCTGGCAAAGCCTGATCAGTATACGTTTGCAACAAAGCCGGAACTACAGCCTGAGCTGCTAACACTGGAATGGACACGACTAAAGCGCGGCCCCAGTGTTTTAATGTTGTTAGCGGTAAAGCATTCATAAGCATTCAGATAATCCGACAGTAAACCTGTTAATTCCGGTTACTTTTCAAGTTCATATGTGAAACGGTTTTGCACACCTAAAACATCAATACCTTCACCATCGATAACACGAGGTTTGTACTTGAATTTTAGTGCTGCTTTAATGGAAGCTCGTTCAAAATAGCCCTGAGGCTCACAATCAACCGCTACTGGATCCTTAATAGAACCATTTTTCGTTACGGTGTATTCGATTGTGCAATAGCCTTCCACTCCGCGACTGTTTGCACGACGAGGATACATCGGCGCTACTTTAACGATAGGCAGATATTCGCCATCAGCGCCGCCGATACCATTACCAAGACCGATGTTGACGTCAGCACTAAGCTGCGGCGACATATTTACGGCATCCGGGTTGATATCGACATTATCGACTTCAGGTGGCGCAAGATCGGGTGGCGGTTCTTCCGGGTCTTCTGGCTTATCCGGCTTAGGCTCTTTTGTATTAGACTCGATGACGCGATCAGGCATAGTGATGTCAGCAATTTTAGCTGCTGGTTTCTCATCCAAGGTCTTGTCTGCCATCTCGATCAACAAAGGCATAATATAAAACAAGCCAGCAGTGACGAGAGCTGCTAACCCGGCGCCAATTAATATGCGTAGGTAATTCATAGCGATTAATCGTTTTCCGTGGCCAGAGACACATCATAAACATCCGCTGCACGCGCAGAATCTATTACGCTAGCGACTGTTTCGGTATTGGATTCATTGTCAGCTTGAATAACAACTGCACCCTTGGGATTTTCAGCATGCATACGCTCTATAACAGAACGTACTGCACGCTTATCCACGCGGCGTTTATCAATCCAGATTTCATTGGTCGCACTGATTGCAATCAAGATATTTACATTTTCTTTCTTGGTCGCGGTTGAGGCTTCAGGGCGATTGACTTCGATACCCGCTTCCTTAATAAAAGAAGCGGTCACAATGAAGAAGATCAGCATGATAAAAACCACATCCAACATGGGAGTCAGGTCAATTTCACCGCCTTCTTCAACTGCTGCATTTCTAGCATTTCTGCGCATGATAAGTCTCTTAGTGATCTGTTGTCAGATGGTCTTCTAGCAAAACGCCTTCGCGCTCTGCAATTCGTGATACATAGGTATTAGCAAATACACCAGAAAGTGCTGCCACCATACCCGCCATAGTCGGGATAGTTGCTTTGGATACACCGCCTGCCATAGATTTGGCATCGCCACCACCAGTAACCGCCATGATATTAAATACTTCAATCATACCGGTAACTGTACCCATCAATCCGAACAACGGCGCCAATGCAACCAAGGTTTTGATCATAGGTAGGCTCGCATTAATTTTCAGGTGAGCCTGAGAAATTAACTGGCGACGAATCTGGCGGGCATTCCAGGATTTGCGTTCACGTCGGGCTTCCCAGATGGCGATGACATTATCGACATCCTGACGCAAGCCCGTCTTGAAATACCAAAAACGTTCGAAGACCAGTGTCCACATCACGAAAGTCAGGACGGCGATAAACCACAGTACTACGCCGCCTGATTCCATGAAGTTAAGAATAAAGTCTATTACGTCATTGAGATACATTTACTTCCCCAACTGGGCCTCAGTGTGCTCAGCGATAATACCCGTCGATTGCTCATCCAAAATATGAGTAATTTTCTTGGCCTGGCCATTGGTGACGGTATGCAGCAGTACCATTGGGATTGCTACTAGCAGACCCAACACGGTAGTTACCAGCGCACCCGAGATACCACCAGCCATCGCTTTAGGATCACCTGCACCGAATATAGTAATTGCCTGGAAGGTAATGATCATACCGGTTACCGTACCCAACAGACCCATCAACGGTGCGACTGCAGCGATGATTTTCAGAATACCTAGGCCCGTTTCAATTTTCGGTACTTCACGCATTACTGCTTCAGATAATTTCAGCTCTAATGTTTCTGGATCCATGGTGGGATTATTCTCATGCACCATCAACACTCGACCCAGAGGGTTATTAGCATTGGCCTTGTCAGATTTGAGCTGCGAATTAACTTTGGAGGACATGCCCGCCAATACTATTAGACGCCAGATCGCTAACAAGAAACCGAATACACCCACTGCTGTAATCGCGTAACCAACATTACCGCCCTGATGCCAGCGCTCATTAATCGTCGGAGAATTAATTAATGCTGCGAGGAAAGAACCGCCTGTAGGACCGGTAGGATCCACACCAAATGGCACTTTACCACTGGTAGCGCCAGCAACATTTGCCGCCCAACCTAAGTAAGGACCACTAGGCTGACGAGCCAATTCTGCCAATGTATGGGTTTCAGGGATATATTGAAGATATTTACCATCTTCACTAACGATATTAAATGTACCAATACGAACAACGGTGCGAGTTTCTTTCTGTCCGCCCGGCTGAGCCACTTCAGCGCTAAAGCTTACAACTTTACCCGACTCGGTCATCTCGCGCTGCACTTCAAACCACAGACGCTCAATTTCTTCGATGCTCGGCAATTGCTCAGCACCACTCATTTTCGCAATCAGCTCATCCAGAAACTCTGCACGGCCAGGATATTGAGCACTGATTAGTGAGTTACCAAAGTTAGAGCGCAAATCACCGGCAGTTGAGGTTAAATGACCAAACAACTCAGTCAAAGTACCCAGACGATCCTTTAACTGACGCTGCTTCTCAGCAACTTTCAGTTCATTTTGTTCAAAGGTATTTTCTAAACGCTCAGAACGATCTTCTTCCTGTTTGCGCATCCGCTTGGCTTCAGCAACCAATTCAGCTTGACGATTTTTAGCGTTTTTAAATTGTGCTTCACGCGCTTTATTTTCTTTCGCTTCAGTCGCTTGACCCTGCTTAACAAAACCCAGCAACTGGTCTAAAGAGCGAGCATCTTGAGCGATCACTGCCGTCGATGAAACGGTCAGAGCTGCAGCTACTACCGCAGATTTGATTAATGTCATATTCATTACTGTACAGCCTCCGGTGCGGAAATCGGGAGTTTAAGTATGTCGATAGACGCTTGCTTCCGCGCTACACGCAACCCTTTCATAATTGCGGTACGGTACTCACCTTTGTCCAGCTCTACAAAATCACCTGCTTCTTTATCCCAGGCACCTGATGTTTCTGTATCAGTAGTTTGATAAAGCAAAGCTATGCGTCCTACCTGAAAGAAGTTCACATCACGCTCAACGCCATCAATTTGTAATGAACCTTTATACGCCGTCACTTTGCGGCCAAATTCATTTTCAATTTTGTACGCTTCCAGTACCTGACGAAATTTTTCCGCTACAGACAAATCAGAACGATCCAGATTTGCCCGTAAAAATTCGATTCTTTCATTACGCTCTTCCAGCAGAAATGGAATATCCAATTTAACGAATTGCTCAAGACCATCGATCATCCGGATAACCAGTGGCGTCACTTGACGCTGAATCACGGTCACCTGATCGATAGAATTTTCAATATCATTGATACGCTTTAACTGGTTAGCGATTTGCTTTTCCAGCCGAGCGTTATAAACACGCAGACCATCAACCTGTTTCATCACGGTTTTATAGTCTTGTAACAGGTCGCCCGTTTCACTGGCTAACTTATCGACAGCTTGTTGGGATTTTTGTGCGGCCGCAGTTTTCGCTTGGCCAACTTTCAACACAGCGTCAACTGTATTGGCATGGGCTTGAAAACCCACTAATGCGCTACATGACATTGTCATGGCTAACGCGATCGTTTTGAATCGATGCATATTCATGGGGATTGCATTTCCTTCAGGGATGTTTGAATGCAGGCTTTTAAACCCGACCGTTATTGCAGAGATGCCAATGCTGGCACTAGTAACAGCGACGCATTTTAATCTCAAGCTTTCTTAAGAATCAACGTTCATTAGACACTTTATTTATAGAAAGTTAAGTAAAATCAATTAACCAGAACTATGGGTATTTGAGTTACACGATTACGAGTAGTAAGGTATCAACGACAGTGAAAAAGTAACAAAATTAAGATTCATAAAAACCGTCAGCTATGCAGGTTTACCACCCCTCCGATTTATCCTGCTGACAAAATCCACTGTGACTAGTATTTTTTTTCACCACTCTGTCTATTATTCAACCGCTCGCTGATAAACTACGAAACTATAATCGTATGGATTTGGCCCTTCAGCAGCAAAATCCTCACTTACTAATAGCTGCCACTGGCTCAAATCCAACTCTGGAAACCGCGCATCACCCTCAACATCGGCATGCACCCGGGTAAGATAAAGCCGCTCAACCTTCGGCAGAATATCAGCGTATAGCTGAGCGCCACCAATCACCATTAACTCTTCAACACCTTCCAGCTCAGCCACACCCTGCGCTACCTGCAAGGCCTCGTCAATACCATGCACCACCTTTACACCCTCGGCACTAAAATCGGCATTGCCGGTCACCACTATATTGGTCCGGCCAGGTAAGGGCCTGCCAATGGATTCATAGGTTTTACGCCCCATGACAATAGGCTTTCCCATGGTGGTCGCTTTAAAGTATTTCAAATCGTTAGGCAAATACCACGGTAGCTGATTATTACGGCCTATCACGCGATTTTCAGCCATCGCCACTATCATCGACACTCGCACCGGCTTATTCGCTGTCATCGGCCTCTCCTATACCGCTATTGGCGCTTTAATCGCCGGATAAGGCTCGTAGCCTGCAAATTCAAAGTCCTCAAACGTATAATCAAAAATGGAATCCGGCTTACGCTTGATCACTAATTTTGGCAACGAGCGGGGCTCGCGCTTCAATTGCTCAAAGGCAATGTCAGCCGTCAGGTGGTTACTATAGAGGTGACAGTCGCCAAAAGTATGTACAAACTCCCCTACCCCCAAGTCGCACTGCTGCGCGACCATATGAGTAAACAATGCATAGCTGGCGATATTAAACGGCACCCCTAAAAATAAATCAGCGCTGCGCTGATAAAGCTGACAGGATAATTTGCCGTCCGCCACATAAAATTGAAACAGCGTATGGCAAGGCGGTAACGCCGCGCGACCTTGCTGGACATTTTCTAGCGGGCCAATGGTTTCGTCCGGTAAGTCCGCTGGATTCCAACCACTCACAATAAGTCGCCGCGAATCAGGCTTGGTCTTAATCATTCGAATCAATTCCGAAATCTGGTCAATAGTTGAACCGTCAGGACATTCCCAGCTACGCCATTGCTTACCGTATATCGGCCCAAGGTCACCATTGGGTAGCGCCCATTCATTCCAAATAGACACCCCTCTTTCCTGCAGCCAGTTATTGTTTGTGCTGCCATTCAAAAACCAGATCAATTCATAAATAATACTTTTTAAATGGATTTTCTTAGTCGTGACCAATGGAAAGCCGGCGTTTAAATCAAACCGCAACTGACGACCAAATACTGACCGTGTGCCGACACCCGTACGATCTCCCTTGTCCGTGCCGTTATCTATTACATCTTGTATTAAATCGAGATACTGCTTCATTTCTTAACCTGTAGCCCGCGCCTTAGCGCTTGGATTTGGATTTTTTCTTCTGCCGTTTTTTTTCTGGCGTAGCTGCTGACGGAGTCTCAACTTGAAAAGCGGATGCTGGCGGCGCCTGGAAACGATAAGCATAAATAATCATTAACACCCCGGCTACAATCATAGGCAACGATAACACTTGACCACGTGTGAGCCAGCCAAAGGCATCAAAGCCGATATGACTATCGGGCTGCCGGAAAAACTCTACAAAAAACCGGAAGCACCCATATGCCAGCATAAACACGCCAGAAACTGACCAGGTCGGACGACTGCGGCTAGAAAAACCATAAACAATTAAAAACAATAACAACCCCTCCAGCGCTGCCTGATATAACTGCGAAGGATGACGTGACAAACCCGACGGGTCTGCAGGGAAAATCATTGCCCAGGGTACAACAGCGGGATCAGCGTAGCGTCCCCACAGTTCCTGACCGATAAAATTACCCAAACGACCAAAACCCAACCCGAGCGGGACTATCGGCACCACAAAGTCCAGAATTTGACCTGCACGTAAATTAATTTTGCGACCATAGCCAATCATTGCCACCATCACACCAAGAAAACCACCATGGAAAGACATGCCACCTTCCCAAACTTTAAATAGCCATAACGGATCCAGCAAAAACTTATCGAAGTTATAAAACATAACATAGCCAAATCGACCGCCTAAAACGACACCAATGGCGCCATAAAAAATAAGATCATCAATTTGCTCGCGCTTCACCGGCGTGTAGTCAAAGCCTGCCCGCCGTACAGCTAACGCCCACGCGGCAGAGAAAGCCAGCAAGTACATCAAGCCATACCAATGAATGGATAGGGGCCCCAGCGACACGGCGACGGGATCAAAATCAGGATGAGTCAGCATAAAAATGGTCAGTTATAATAAGCGGGCTATTATGCAACATGCTGTGAGCTCACCCAATAGCAAGACCGTAAATAACTGCCATGTTATGATCCTCCGCTATGTGCCTTATTTTATTTGCCGTGCAACAACACCCTGAATATCCGCTGATTGTAGCTGCCAATCGCGACGAATTTTATCAGCGCCCACCCAAGCAGCGCATTTTTGGCCTGAAGCGCCGACTATATTTGCCGGCATGGATTTGCGCGCTGGCGGCACCTGGATGGGTATTACACGGCAGGGCCGTTTTGCTGCGGTGACCAATTATCGTGAAACAGCAAGTGTGCCTGAGCAAGCAATTTCTCGCGGCGAACTTTGCAAAGGGTTTCTTAATTCGAATGTCAGCGCTGAAACGTATTTAGCCGCTATCGACCAACAAAAACAGCGCTATGCAGGCTTCAGTTTATTAGTCGGGGATTACCAACAACTTTTTTATTACGGTAATCGGCAGGGAAAAATTATCCCCATTGCAGCGGGTGTTCATGGTTTAAGCAATGGCCAATTAAATGAGCCTTGGCCAAAAGTCGAAATGGGGAAACTGGCCTTGGCCAATAAGCTCACCACTGAGCTGACGGCGTCCTCGCTGTTGCCAATATTATTAAATGATGAAACATATCCCGACCAGCAACTTCCACAAACAGGTATTGATATTGACAGAGAGCGCATGCTTTCCAGCCGCTTTATTCGTTCAGCAGAATATGGCACCCGCAATGCAAGCATACTGCTGAGTAATGCTCAGTACAGCCAATTATTAATACAAGAATTTTACCCGCAGGGAAAATCGGGAAAGCAACAGCTCACTGAAATTATGCATCAATAGTTATTATACTAATTCAACAATGGGAGTGGCGATACGCTTTATGCCAGCCTCCAATAGCACTTTTTCCATATGCTCCTTTATCAGACTAGCACTTTCCATCAGCATCACTTGTTGTAACAATTCTTTCGCCCGAGTAAGACTAATATTTCGGATTACCGATTTCACCCGGGGTAAATTAGTGGCGCTCATCGATAGCACATCATAACCCATCGCCATCAATAAAATCGCTGCGGCAGGGTCTCCAGCCAGCTCACCGCAAATACCTATTCTGCGGCCTTCAGCATGACCATCCTCTACGACTTTTTGTAAAGCCTGTAATACTGCGGGATGAAAAGTCTGGTAGATATCGGCAACACGCGCGTTGTTTCTATCAACCGCTAATAAATACTGAGTTAAATCGTTAGAGCCTACTGATAAAAAGTCTACTCTTCTGGCAAACTCTCTGGCTTGGTAAACCGCCGCCGGCACTTCCACCATAACACCGATCATTGGCAGTGGTGGCTCAGTATCCAACTCATCGACCAACTCATCATGGGCGCGATAAATTAACTCTAAAGCCTCTTCCAATTCCGGCACGCTGCTAATCATCGGCAACATAATACGCAAATTTCCCAAGCCGGTATTAGCCTTCATCATTGCTCGTACTTGCACCAAAAATATTTCCGGATGGTCCAACGTCACACGAATCCCGCGCCAACCTAAAAACGGATTATCTTCTTCGATGGGAAAATACGGTAAGGCTTTGTCACCACCAACATCCAGGGTGCGCATAGTGACCGGCATGGGGTGAAAAGCTTGCAGCTGCTCACGATAAATTTCGCACTGCTCTCTTTCACTGGGAAAGCGTTCGCGCAGTAAAAAAGGCACTTCAGTTCGATATAAACCTACCCCTTCAGCACCGCGATCTAACGACCTAGCTATATCGGCCTGCAAGCCGGTATTCACGTATAATGGTATCCGGTGATTATCTGTAGTGATACAAGGTAAATCTTTTAACGCCTCCAAGCCTTTTGAAACTTGTAATTCTTCATTATAGATAGCCTGAAAGCGGGCAAATAATTCTGGGGAAGGATTAAAATAAACCTGGCCGTTATAACCATCGAGAATAATTTCACTGCCTTCAATTTCAGTAAACGGTAAATCCACTGCACCCATAATGGTGGGGATACCCATTGACCGCGCTAGAATAGCAATATGGGAATTTCCCGAGCCACGTACCGACACTAAACCCACTAAATTTTCTGTCGGTACATCACCCAGCATGGAAGCGGTTAATTCTTCTCCCACCAAAATAGTTCGCTGCGGGTATTCTACCGGACCAGTATTGGCAGCTTGTAAATAAGCCAGTACCCGTCGACCTAGATCCTTTATATCCGTCGCACGTTCTTTGAGATAACTGTCCTCCATCATTTCAAAAGTACGGATGTGTTTTATCATTACCCGACTGACCGCGCCCTGCGCCCACTCACCTTCGCGAATTAACTCATCAATTTCTATTGCAACTGAATTGTCCTCCAGCATGCTCAAATAGACATCGAATAAGGCTTGTTCTTCCTGCGCTAATTTATCGCTTAATTTGCGCGCCATGGCGCGAATATCTTCGCGTACTGCATCTAAACACTCATGGAAAAAATCTAATTCCTCTTTAATATCCTTACAGCGTCGCCGCGGTACCGCATATAAATCTGCCGGTGGCGAAACAACCACGGCATGCCCAATCGCGACACCCGGCGCACCCGCCACGCCGCGAAAGCTGGCACTGCCACGCACGCCTGCATCCAATGAAAAAATAGCACCCGTTGCCTGTGCATGGGCAATGACGCCAGACAACTGCGCCGATATCGTGACGAGAAACGCTTCTTCCTCTTCATCAAATCGTCGCCGCTCTTGTTGCTGTACCACCAACACGCCCAACACTTGACGCTGATGAATAATCGGCACACCAAGAAATGAGCTGAAACGCTCTTCGCCAATACCGGGCATGAATAAAAAACTGGGGTGGGCTTCGGCATGCTCCAAGTTAAGCGGCTCTTCCCTGCTACCCACTTGACCAACCAAACCTTCATTGGCCGCCATTGAAATCTTGCCGACAAAATCTTTATTGAGACCTTCCGTAGCGCTAAAGATATAACGCCCAAGGGTCGGCTCACGCAAATAGATTGAACACACTTCTGTACCAACGGTATCTTTCACCCGCGCTACAGTCACATCTAACACCGCTTGTAATTGTCCGGCAGAGTTAACCTCCTGGACAATGCGGCGCAGCGCTTCAAGCATGTTCTTTTGCATCTAGCTAATCATCCTGTTTGCTGAAGTTGCTATGACTTTTTAAGTACAATTATTTATCCAGCTGATCATTGACCAGCCGCGCATGCTTGGGCGCCAACTCCTTTAACGCCCGCCGATAAACCTCTCGCTTGAATGAAATCACTTGCCCGAGTGGATACCAGTAACTCACCCAGCGCCAACCATCAAACTCCGGCTTTTCATCATTGTCAAAACTGACCGCTTGATCATCCGCCAACATTCGCAGTAAATACCACTTTTGTTTTTGACCGATACACAAAGGTTTGCTGTCATGACGCAGTAACCGTTGAGGCAATCGATAGCGCAACCAACCACGAGTTGAACCGATAATCTCAACATCTTTTTCGGTCAGTCCGACTTCTTCCTTCAACTCTCTAAACAATGCTTGCTGCGGCGATTCACCCTCATGAATACCGCCCTGTGGAAATTGCCAGGCGTCTTGACCGACCCGCCGCGCCCATAGTACTTCGCCACGGGCATTCGCCAACATGATGCCGACATTGGCACGAAAACCCTCTGAATCAATCAACGCTGACTCCCTACAATTTGATAATCACCAGCCGATTGATTAGGTATTGGACGGCGGGATTACTGGCGTAGCCATTTTAAGTTGTTATAGGCAGCCATTGTTCCACAAATATGGCATTTAGAGAAACACGTTCTTTTAGTACCATCGAGAGTGCAAAACCTGCACACCCCCAGTATGCTATGCGCCGACGCAACAACGATAGCCCCAAAACCAATAAGCAAGCCTTTGATAATTAAAGATATTCTGGAGAAATACGAGTGGCCCTTGCAATTTTTGACCTCGATAACACGCTGCTAGGAGGGGATAGTGATCACGCCTGGGGCCAATTTCTAGTCGATCATGGCATTGTTGATGCCAAAGCCTATCAGCAAGCCAACGACTATTTTTATCAGCAATATCAACAGGGCGGCCTCGATATTCAGGAGTTTCTAGCGTTTTCTTTGAAACCGCTGGCAAGCCATTCCAAACAACAACTGGATCAATGGCACCAGCAGTTTATGCTGGAGACCATCGCCCCAATGCGCTTACCCAAAGCAGATGCACTGCTACAACAGCATCGCGATCGAGGCGATTTTCTACTAATCATTACTGCCACTAATCTTTTTGTAACGGCACCGATTGCTGCCAGTTTGGGGGTTGACCACATACTCGCCACCATCCCCGAATTTATTGACGGCACGTATACCGGTAAGGTGGAAGGCACCCCTTGCTTTCAACAGGGTAAGGTCGAACGTTTGCAGACATGGCTCGCCAACAGCGGCCACACTCTGGCTGGCAGCTATTTTTATAGCGATTCCCATAATGATCTGCCTTTGTTAGAGATGGTTGAACATCCATACGCGGTCGATGCCGATGACATCTTGACCCAACACGCTAACAAGCAGGGCTGGCCTATTATCAGCTTGCGTTAGTTGGTTGGTTGGTTGGTTGGTTGGTTGGTTGCCTTCAAGATGCCAGCAACACTCTCGCAAAAACCGCTTTTAAATATTCTGTTTCGGGAATAGCCGGGTGCACCGGGTGATCAAAAGTTTGCCCGCCTTGTTCCAGGATTTGCAAATCACGATCCAGGTGACGAGCAGAGGCACGCAAGATATCAGTAAGCCGATCCCGACCTAAATGCATGGAGCAGGAACCCGACACCAACACGCCATTTTTATTCAGTAGCCTGATCGCTAATTCATTAGCGCGACGATAGGCCTGCTCACCACTTTTGATATCTTTCCGCTTGGGGATAAATGCCGGCGGATCAATAATCACCACATCAAAGCGCTCACCTTCATCGATCAGCATTTTCATCGCCTCAAACGCCGCACCCTGAATGGTCGCCACCTTGTCTCGTACTTGATTCAATTCTGCATTGGCCTCAACACAATCCAGAGCAAATTCAGAGCTATCAATGCAGGTTACTGATTCAGCGCCAAATGCTGCTGCCTGGACTCCCCAGCCACCGATATAACTAAAGACATCCAGTACCTTTTTACCACTAACATAACTTTTAAGGCGCGAGCGACTGGCACGGTGATCATAAAACCAGCCGGTTTTCTGCCCCTCAAATACCGGTGCCATAAACTTCACACTATTCTCTTCCATCGCCACCTGTTGCGGCACTTCACCGTAAGCGACTTCGACATACTCTGGTAATTCTTCAGCGCGACGACTCTTGCCATCATTTTTTAATAAGATACCTTTAGGCTTAAGCACCTGTACCAAGGCTTCAATCAATTGATCCTTAACCAACTCCATACCCATGGTTGCTAACTGTACGACGAGAATGTCACCAAAGCGATCGACCACCAACCCGGGTAAAAAATCGCTATCTCCGTAGACTAATCGATAAAAAGGCTTGTCCGTCAATGACTCGCGCAAACTTAACGCTACGTTTATGCGATGTACAAATAATGATTTATCTAAAGGGTATTTGGTTTCACGGCTAAACAAACGACCACAAATTAAATTATGCGGGTTGATATACGCCAGCCCCAACGGTTTACCTTGTGCACTATTAACTTGCACTTGCTGGCCCGGCTGAAAGTCTTTTAATGGTGTGGCGTTAACATCCACCTCGTTACTGTAAATCCATAGGTGACCCGCTCGCAGCCGCTTATCATTTTGAGGCTTAAGATTAAGTATGGCTAATTCATCGGTCATGCTGAGTACCTGTTTTTTGAAGGCGGCATTATAGCGCTACAAACTATCAAAGATCACGATAAGGCGCTGGCTATAGCGGGATACCCTGTTTTTTTTCCAGTTAATTTCCTTACACCCATAAAAAAACCCGTACCAAGACGGGCTTTTTACAATTCTATTTTACTGCCTACTCTTCTTCACAACTCTCGATATATTCAGCCGCACTCATCAAATTTTCCATTTCTGATAGGTCGCCAGGCTGCAATTTATAGAACCAACCATCATTATAAGGGTCGCTATTCACAGTCTCTGGCTCTTCTTCCAAAATGTCATTAACAGCAAGCACTTCACCGGCAATGGGTGAATAGATATCGGAAGCCGCTTTTACCGACTCCACCACACCCGCTTCATCACCAGCGGCTAAATTGGCACCCACATCTGGCGTTTCAACAAAGACCACATCACCCAATGCATCCTGCGCATGGTCGGTAATGCCCACAGTGACCGTGCCATCCTCTTCCAGACGCACCCACTCGTGACTGCTGGCATATTTTAATTCGTTTGGGGTGTTGCTCATGTTGGAGCCCTCTACAATAGCGGTAAATAAAAGATCAATGCGGGGCATTCTACCGCTGGAAGCAGGAAATACAAGCGACTACAGTTTAGCGAGCAGAAGCCGACTGCCGGACAGCCTGCACCACCGGTATCAACCCAACCACGATCAATGTTAACGCCGGCAGTGCCGCACGCTGCCACTCACCTTCAGAGGTCATCTCGAAAATCCTCACCGCCAGCGTATCCCAGCCATAGGGTCGTAACAATAATGTCGCGGGCATCTCCTTCATCACATCGACAAACACTAAAATCGCCGCGGTAATCATGCCCGGGCGTAACATCGGCAAATAGATTTGCCATAACAATGGCCAACCACTCACCCCAAACTTTTTGCCGCTTCCGGGATAGAGGCGCGAATACGCTGCAAACTGGAATCCACCGGGCCGCTAGCCACCGCTAAAAAGCGTACCCAGTAAGCTGCGAGCAAAGCCAATACACTGCCCACTAATAATTGCCGAGGCTCCATCCCTACCAAACTCAATAGCGGTGCGATAATTTCTCGATCGATAAAACCAAAGGACAACATCACACCCACTGCTAACACCGAACCGGGCAAAGCGTATCCCAGCGTCCCCAAATCATAAAATGCTCGTAATTTAGGCGGCACACGGCGGCGGCTAAAAGCAACCACAAACGCCAACGTCACTGTTATCGCAGCGGCGCTTGCACCAAGCAATAACGTCCGCCATAGCAAATCCATATAACGCGCATCGATGACAACAAATCCCTTAGCCAATACCCACTGTAATAATTGTAATACCGGCAAAATAAACGCGATCAGTAAAACGCCAACACAAAAACTGCTTGCCAGCCAAGCGTGGAGTGGCTTTAAAACCAAACGAAATCGATGCTGCTTGCGTGCGGACTGGGAGTAACTGCGCTTGCCTCGGCTTTGCTTTTCTGCCGTTAGCGCCAGCGCTACAAATAACAACAACAAAGATGCCAGCTGCGCCGCCGCCTGCAAATTAAACAGGCCGAACCAGGACTTATAAATTGCTGTGGTAAAGGTATCGTAATTAAACACCGATACCGTACCGAAATCGGCGAGGGTTTCCATCACTGCCAATGAGGTACCGGCGATAATTGCTGGCCTCGCCATTGGCAATGCCACTCTGAAAAACGCTCCCCAACGACCGGCACCCAACACTCTCGCCGCCTCCATCACATCAGTACTCTGCGCCAAAAACGCACTGCGCGCTAACATATAGACATAGGGGTAAAACACCAACACCAATACCGTAATCACTACCCACTCATAGCGGACATCAAAATATTGATAACGCTCACCGATAACGCCATGTAGCCAATGTTGTAAAGGACCACCAAAATCAAACAAACCTAACACTACAAATGCCAGTACATAGGCGGGCATCGCCATCGGTAACATCAGTGCCCAATCCAACCAGCGGCGACCTGGGAATTCACACATCACCGTCAACCATGCCAAGCTAACGCCTAACAATGTCACCCCCACGGCTACACCTAACACTAACACTATGGTGTTACGTAACAAGGAAGACAATTGCGTGGCGATCAGATGTTGCCAGACTTCCGTTTGATCCGACCCCCAGCTCTGTACAATCACCAACAACGGCACCAACGCCATTAGTACCGTTAAGGCACCGGCAAACTTTGCCAATGTATTAAGACGCCTTTGGGATGGCCGACTATTGTTGTCGTGGTTAATGGTGCGCTCGGAAGAGAGGGCACCGGAAGAAGAGTTTGTCATTAATGAATTGTTAACGGTAGCCAGCCCGATCCATCAACTTCACCGCATCCGATTGCAAACGACCCGCCTCACTCACATTAATACTATCGGCCTTGAATTCACCCCAGCTTTGCAACTCGGCATTGAGCTTAACCGCTTTATTGACCGGGTACTCCTGATTTAAATCCATCAAAATTTGTTGCGCCTGTGGCTTAGTGAGCCACTCAATTAATTGCTGTGCTTCGGCCTTATGTTTACTAGCGCGGGTTACTCCGGCAGCCGAAACATTGACGTGAACTCCGCGTCCTGCCGGGCCCTCGCCCTGTTGATTTGGCCAAAATAATGCCAGTGGTAATTTAGGCTTTTCTTGCATTAAGCGACCGTAGTAATAGGTGTTAACAATCCCCACTTCACATTGACCTACCGCGATAGCTTCCATCACCTTGGTATCATTAGCAAACGGCTGCAACGCTAAATTACTGACCCAACCCTTCACCACTTGTTCGGCCTGTTGTTCACCTAATGCCGCAATCATGGTGGCTACCAGTGACTGGTTATACACCTTCTTGGAAGTACGTAAACAAACACGTCCTTTCCATGGCGCGGCCGCCAAGTCCTCATAGGTGCTCAAATCAGTAGGTTTTAATTTATTAGTCGCGTAAACCAGCGTACGTGCACGGATAGTCAAAGAAAACCAAAGATTGTCAGGGTCGCGCAAATGGGCCGGTACATTTTTTGTCAACATAGCGGACTCTATCGGCGCCAACACTCCCAGCTGAGCCGCATGCCACAAATTGCCCGCATCCACCGTCATCAATATATCGGCCGGCGAATTATCACCCTCAGTCTGTAGACGAACCAACAGCGGGCCTTCTTTATCCGTAACATAATTAACTTTAATACCCGTCTGGTCGGTAAAACGATCAAACAAGGGTTTAATCAAATGCTCATTACGGGCGGAATATACTAGCAACTCGGGCTTTTCTACCGCCGCCTGTAAACCAGACGCTAGCAACGCTAGTAACACCACCAAACTAAAACGAATACCACGAACCATGAGTCAATCCTTACCAAGAGAAATCAAACAGGGCGTGAATGATAATAATTATCATTAATAATTGCAATCGAGTCTTGGGAGGAAATCAGGGAGTTGGCCGCTAGTTGCCAGGGCTTCATTAATCACTACATCAAATAGCTGCTGTCGCCCGCTGGTTGATCATTAAACTAAAGTCATTGGCGCTGACAGCAGGACTAAAATAAAACCCCTGCACTTGGTCGCAGTGGTTTTGCCAAAGGAATTGCACTTGATCCAGCGTTTCCACACCTTCAGCAATCACTTGTAAGCGTAAACTATGCGCGAGATTAATCATTGCCTTAACGATAATCGCATCATCATTATCTTTAACCACGTTGCGAATAAAACTGCGATCAACTTTTAACGCTGAAATAGGCAGACGCTGGATATGCGCAAACGATGAAAAACCCGTGCCAAAATCATCAAGCGAAAAAGTCACACCTAACTTGCTCAGCGCCATCATCCCCTCATAGGTTTGCTGATAATTAGACATGATCGCGGTTTCTGTCAGCTCAAACTCTAAGCGCGAAGCATCAACACCGCTTTGCTCAATAATACGCGTCGCCGTATCAACAAACATATTGTCCTGTAACTGTCGGAAAGATAAATTAATGGCTACGTCCATTAATTTTCCGGAAGCGTCAAACGCCACCATATCTTTGCAGGCTTGCTGAATAACCCAGTAACCAATAGGCACAATCAGGCCACATTCCTCAGCTACCGGTATGAACTCCTTTGGAGATACCAGACCTCGCTCTGGATGTCGCCAACGAATTAGCGCTTCCATACCAACAGTATCGCCGGATTCCAAACCGACCCGAGGCTGATAATACATTTCGAATTCATTGCGACGCAGTGCCCGACGCAGATCGCTTTCCAAATTAATTCGATACATAGCGTCAGCGTTAGTTTCTTCATTGTAAAAACAATACTGGCTACCGCGTTGATTTTTTGCCTCTAACATGGCCATATTGGCGCGACGCAACAAGCCGTCAACGTTATCACCATCCTCAGGGTATAAAGCCACCCCAATACTGCAACTCACTATCAACGGCTGACCGGAAACAGTAAACGGTGCTGACAAAACATCAATCACTTTTTTTGCTACCAAGGCTACATCTTCCCGGTCACAACAATCTTCCAATACCAGCGTGAATTCATCACCACCAATACGGGCTACGCTGTCACTTTTTCTAACACATCGGGATAGGCGCTGTGCCATGGTTGCGACCAATCGATCACCGGCCTCGCTACCATAACTCTCATTAATTTTTTTAAAGCCATCCAGATTAATTAATAGCAGGGCCAGGTTAATCTGCTGGGTCTTGGCGGCATCAATGCTGCGCTCCATCGTTTGGCGAAACAGCACACGATTGGGAATACCTGTTAAAGGATCATAGAGATTTAACTGCGTAATTTTTTTATCCACCGCATGTTTTTCTACGGCATAGCTAATGCAGCGTTCAAATACATAGTTATCAAGATTTTCCAAGGCAAGATAATCGTCAGCACCATATTGCAGTACCTGTTTAGACACCACGCTGTCGATATGAGTAGTCAGGGCGATAATAGGGAATTGGCCAGCTTGCTCGACCAGCAATTGTAAAGTACTCAGGGCGGCTTCAGGATTTTGCTGGCAGTCCAGCAGCACGGCATCATAATTGCCGGAAACGGCTTCGCCATGGCTATTTTCCAGCTCCTCACACCACATCAGCTGATATGAAGCGGTTTGAGCTGTAGTTAGCATTTCACCAAAACGACGATAAAGGGCGTGTTCACTACCTATCAGTAGGATTCGCGCCGTGGACCTTTGCATCAGTATACCTATGAAGACCCCTGTCGAGGTCACTCCCCAGTCTGGCTATACCCTCAGCCCTTAAAAATCCCTTATTTATTTAATATCAACAAGTTATAGCTTCTATCTAATAGAATTTCTAGTTTTAATGCAATTATTTTTTTCGTTCATAATGCATAAGGCTGCTACAATTGCCGGCCTTCATTTGTAGCTACTGAAACGACCTGTGAGCAACCTCAACCCTCGTCAACGCGAAGCCGTGCACTATATCGACGGGCCACTGCTAGTGTTAGCAGGTGCCGGCAGCGGCAAGACCAGTGTGATTACTCGCAAAATCGCCTATCTGATCGAACAATGCGGTATCAAGGGCAACAATATTGCTGCGGTAACCTTCACTAATAAGGCCGCCAGGGAAATGAAAGAGCGCATTTCACAACTGGTGTCCGGCCCCGCCAGCCGTGGCCTGATCGTCTCTACCTTCCACAATTTGGGGCTAAACATCCTCCGCAAAGAGCACGCCTCCCTGGGTTATAAAAGCGGCTTCTCGATCTTTGACCAGCAAGATGCGCAGGCACTGATTAAAGACTTACTGATTCAAGAGCATGGTTCTGATGGCGATCAGACTGACACTATCCAACAGCGGATTTCCAACTGGAAAAACGATATGGTCAGCCCCGAACAGGCGGTGGCTCAAGCGGATGGCGCCGCCGATATGCTCTGTGCACAAGCGTATCTACGCTACACCCGGGCGCTGAAAGCCTATAATGCGCTCGACTTTGATGACCTGATTTTATTACCTGTGCAGCTGTTCCAGCAGTTTCCCGCGATCCTACAAAAATGGCAGCGGCGCGTGCACTATATGCTGGTTGACGAATATCAGGACACCAACATAAGTCAGTACTTACTTGTGCAGATGCTCATAGGGGACAAGGGCAAGCTAACAGTAGTGGGTGATGACGACCAATCCATTTACTCCTGGCGCGGCGCCAGACCGGAAAACCTGGCGCAGTTACAAGAAGACTACCCGCAGCTAAAAATCGTAAAACTGGAGCAAAACTATCGCTCCACCGCGCGTATCCTCAAAGCGGCCAACCATGTCATCGACCACAACCCGCATGTATTTGAAAAAGCCCTCTGGAGTGACTTGGGCTACGGCGACCCTATCCGGGTTATCCGCTGTCGCAATGAAGAAGTGGAATGCGAACGGGTGGTCAGCGAAATCCTTGATCGACGGGTGCGCGGCCACGGCCAGTTTGCCGACTTCGCCGTGCTCTATCGCGGTAACCACCAGGCCCGCTTGCTAGAACTGAAGTTTCAAGTCCATCAGGTACCTTATCGTATTAGTGGCGGCACCTCCTTTTTTGCCCGCAACGAAATCAAAGACATCATGGCCTATTTACGGCTGCTGATTAATCGCACCGATGACAATGCCTTCCTGCGGATTGTAAACGTGCCACGGCGCAAGATTGGCGCATCCACATTGGAAGCACTGGGTACTTACGCCACCGAGCGCGGCATTAGTCTTTATGCTGCCTGCGATGAAATAGGCATAGAGCAATCACTACCGGAAGCCAGTATCAATCGTTTACGCCAATTTACCGCCTGGCTCGATAGAGTCAGCAAACGCTGTGACAGCGGCGATGGTATGGCCGCCATTCGGGAAATGGTCAGTGATATCGATTACGAAGCCTGGCTACATCAAAACAGTTCCAGTGCAGCCGTCGCCGAGCGGCGCATGGCTAACGTTTACACACTGGTAGATTCACTCCAGTCCACAATCGATAAAGCGGAAGAGGAAGACGACGACATTCAATCCGCCGTCGCCAAATTAGTATTGCGCGATTTATTAGATCGACAGGAAGACGAAGACGAGGCGATGGATAAAGTCCAACTGATGACGCTGCATGCGTCCAAAGGTTTGGAATTTCCACATGTCTACATCATCGGTATGGAAGAAGAAATTTTACCGCACCGCTCCAGTATTGAAGAAGACAATATCGACGAAGAACGCCGCCTTTGTTATGTCGGCATTACTCGCGCAAAACAAACATTGGCTTTAAGCTACTGCGCCAAACGCAAACAATACGGTGAAATGATTGACTGTTTCCCCAGTCGTTTTCTCGACGAATTACCGTTTGATGATTTGATCTGGGAAGGCGAGGAAAAAAATATCGAGCTTAATCAGGAGCGCGGCAAGGAAACCTTGTCAGGCTTAAAAAACTTGTTTGATTAAATGCCGTAAACTACTCACAGTTTTTTACAAAAACCGAAACCTTCACTGGTTATCAACATCATTCTAATCTACTATCTCTACTGTGGGTTGTTCAATTTATATTACAGAAAAATGACAGTCCAGACGCCTTTAGAATTATAACTTTTTCAAGGGTATCAAATCGATGAAAAGAACTTTATCAATAGTAGCAATAGGCTGCTCTGCTCTACTAACTTCACTCTCAGCACAATCCGGTCCGCTACAGCTAGCTACTAATGATCTCGCTAAAGGTATTCAGCTTGACTGCCTGTTAGAAGGCCGTGTTGTCGCTGAGCGTAGCAGTGACAACAAAAGTATTGTGCGCATTGATTTTTATAAAGCACAGCCGTATAAAATCGACTCGCGTTGTATTATCAGTGGCAAACTCGAATTCAATGAGCCAAAGGGCTCACTCATTGAAAATCTCTCCACTGGCTCTGTTGTTCAATATCATTATCACCGCTCTGAAAGTGGCATTGAAAGCTGGCAATTAGTGGCGCGTCAATTTAATCATGTTCAATTAATTGCTTACTGTATAAAAAAAGGGGCTACTAAACAGTAGCCCCTTTTTTTATCTATCACTTTTTGTTTATAACTTTTTAGCAAAAAAATGGCCCCGCTACGTCCTGTAGCGGGGCCATTGGTTGGAGAGGTCGGATGAACCTCTTACAACTCTTTTACCTATTGGTTCTTATAAAGAACCATCGATAATCCAACCAGACCACCAGGCATCTTCTTCGTCGGTACCTGGCTCAACTGCACCAACATATTCCGTTTGATCAAAAGTAAAGCCTGATCCATTATTAACCGCAGTGATCGTTGTTGCGCCAACCAATGCAGCGCCATCAGTTAAAGCGTAAGCTGAATCTGCACCTACCGTTACACTATTGACTACAGCATTAGTTTCAGTATCTGCGGCACGCTTATCATAGAAGCCATCCTCACAATCACCTAATACATTCACTAAGGTAACGTCAGAGAACGCTTCAAGACCATCGGCATCACCCGTAGCTGGATTACCATCAGTATCAGCATCATCGATACGTATACAGCCAGTATCAAAGTCTTTAACGGCAGTGTTATAGATAGCGGTTGTCAATGCACCGCGCAAACGCATGCCTGGCTGCTCACCCTGGCTTGACGTGGCGTCGTTATTAACGTCACTACCCAAGATCAATACATTGGCAATAACTGCTTCAGTTTCAGGAACAAAGTCGTCGTCGCTGGAGTTTGCTTCGATACCTCGAGGATCATTATTACCGGTAGGCCCTGACTTGCTTGGGTTCTTCCGAATGATCGCGTACTGGATATTGCCCTTATAACCTTCATCGTAATCGATGTCATCATCGTCGTTATTGGTTAATACCAAGTGAGTTGCGTTCACTGTTCCACCAAACCACTCAACACCATCATCCAGGTTGTTGTGCACTTGAACGTAATCGATAACGGTACCGTAACCTACACCTTGTAAAGTCAGGCCGTTGATTTCGTTATTAGGGCCAGCAACCAGACCACCTTCAGCGATACGCACATATTTAATCACGCCACTATTGTCGTCGACATCAGAGCCACCAAAGCGACCTATAACCGTACCGCCTTCACCTTCAACGTTACACCAGGTGTTAGCACCGAAACAGGCGCCGGTACCACCTTGTCCATACTGTGGCGCAAAGCCTTGAACAACCACACCACCCCATTCACCTTCACCATCAAAATCTTCATCCTGAACACTGCTGAAAGTAATTGGACTTGCTGCGGTACCAATGGCCATCAGTTTTGAACCGCGAGTCACTAACAGCGAACCATCATCAAAAGCGCGAACCTGCACACCCGCGTCGATAGTCAAAGTAACACCGGCAGCGATAACTGCATCTTTTTCCGCTTGCGAGGCAATAGCAATATTGCCGCTACCAACCAGAACCTCACCATCCAAACGCCACTCGTAGCCACGTACAAAGGTATAATCTTCGTCGATAGTGCCTTCTACTGTACAAACCAGCGCGGCATCATCACAACGTACAAAGTCTGCCGCTACTGGCTCTGCCGAACCAAGTGAACCGGGAATAATCCAGCCTTCCCACCAACCTGATGCAGCGGCAGGATCAACAGCACCGACATAAGTTGTTTGGTCAAAGGTAAAACCTGAACCGTTATTAACGGCAACAATCGTAGGTGCAGCACTGAGTACCGCGGCCGCTTCGTTAATCGCATAAGTCGGGCTGTAGCTTAAACCGGTTTCAACAATATTGGTTTGTAAATCGGCATCGCGCTTATCATAAGAACCATCACGACAATCAGTCAGGATATTTTCCAGAGTCACATTAGAAGCAACAATAGTACCCATACCGTCAATGTCTGAGTCATCAATGCGGATACAGCCGGTATCAAAATTATCAACGGAAGAGTTGTAAATTGCTGTGGTCAAAGAGCCACGCAGACGCATACCCGGTTGAGCACCGCTGTCAGAATCCGCGTCGTTATTAACGGCACTACCAACGATCGTAATGTTGGCTAACACGCCTTCCGTTTGCGGAACATAATCTTCGTCACTGGAGTTAGCTTCAATACCACGTGGGTCGTTACTACCCGTTGGTGACGTTTTGTTGGGGTCTTTTTGAATCAACGCATACTGAATGTTACCTTTGTAGCCTTCATCAAAATCAATATCGTCATCGTCGTTATTGGTCAGTACTAAATACTTAACGTTAACCGTACCACCAAACCACTCAACACCGTCATCCAGATTATTATGTACCTGAATATATTCGATAGTCGTGCCGTGACCAACACCCTGCAGTGTCAAACCATTGATTTCGTTATTGGGGCCGGCTACCAAACCACCTTCGGCAATACGTACAAAGCGCAGCACACCACTGTTATCATCTTCATCTGAACCGCCGTAGCGGCCAACAACTGTGCCACCTTCTCCCTCAACATTACACCAGGTGTCCGAACCAGAAAAACAAGCGCCGGTATTACCCGCGCCGTATTGGGGAGCAAAACCCTGAATGATAACACCGCCCCATTCACCGTAGCCGTCAAAGTCGGCATCGCCGACACTACTAAAAGTAATCGGCTCAGAAGCAGAACCATCAGCCATCAATTTTGAGCCGCGAGTAACCAGTAGCGAGCCAGTATCGAAAGCGCGGATGTCAGTTCCCGCTTCTATAGTCAAGGTAACACCAGCGGCAAGAATGGCATCTTTTTCCGCCTGCGAACTAATCGCCACATTACCATTGCCAACCAGTACTTCACCGTCCAGACGCCATTCGCGATCACTGGTCAATGTGTAATCTTCATCAATGGTTCCTGACAGAGTTGCGTTGCCGGTGTTGCTATCACAGCTAACAAAATCAGCGGCGACTATATCGGTACAATCCCCGGTGCCAGAACTTCCGCCTGAACCTGAGCCTGAGCCATCAGAAATAATACTAATATCAACATCATCGCCCTCGTCGCTACCGCTACAGCCAGCGAGTGCGGCGGTAGCAATCAACGTAGCAATAAATAACTTATTGTGAGTCATTGTTTTCTTCCTATATTGTCTGATTAATCAGAATTTCAATGTTACAGATTTGGTGCAGATACAATTTCTAACTACTCTGCACCAGCTCTATGCGTTGCTTTCACCACACTCTAAGTGGCTATTCGAATTCATAACTAAAGCCGAGAGAAAAGCTGGTGCCATCCTCATAGCTTTCGATATCTTGACCACCGCGACTAAACGCCACTTCTTCATTCAGCAGGTTTTCGATCTTCCCTTTGATCACCATATTGTCACGATCACCAAAGGTTTTTTCGTAAGTTAAGTCCACCACGATACGGCCGTTTTCTATTTCATTATCGACATTGGCACCACGGGTTAACTGGTAAATTCGATCGTCAAAATAATTCACTAACAGAGTAAATTTTTGCATGCTTGGGTCATGGTCCAAACCCAGTTGTAAATTAGCTAGCCAGGGTGATTGACCTTGAAGTTCACGACCTTTCTTGTCACCCAGCTCAATTGAGCGGTCATCAGGATCAACTTCTGAATCGATATAACTCACATTGCCGCCAACGATTAACACATAGTCGTTGTCCAGGAAGATATTTTTGCTGACATCGATTTCAATACCGTAGAGGTCAGCGGATTTAGCATTGCGGAAAGTACTGCCTTGAGCTGCCGAACCCGACCCATCTGTTACTGCGCGCTCAACCGGGTTATCAATCTCTTTAATAAAATACGCAATAGAAATCGTTTCAAATTCAGAGAAGTAATATTCCAATCGCAAGTCATAGTTCTCGATATCGGAAACCAGTAGGTCCGGGTTACCAAAAATAGGATCATCAGTATTAGGGTCATAGGAGAGCGATTCTGATCGCTCAATCAAACCAGGATAAGAAACCGTATTACTCCAACCGGCACGCAGTTGAAGATCTTCATTAATGCGATAGGTTAAGGCCAACGATGGCAAATCTTCATCTGACTCCAGCAAATTGGAAGCACTGTCGTCATTCGGGTAGTCGAGTTCGGATTCAAATTCTTCCTGACGCACACCCGCCACCAAGGTAATGGCATCACCAATATCCGTTTGCAACGCAGCATAAATTGCTTGCGTTGTTTCATCGGCGTCGTAAGAATCGGTATCCGTGGTTTTAGCTGCCAGACGCACTCGATCTAATGCGTAATTTTGATAGGAAAGAACCTCTTCCAAATTTTCATCAATGCTAAAAGAAATATCATCGGCATTCTCTCCTGCCCTGATACCAAAGCGGTATAGATCGACTTCCCGAGAGCGGTCTGAATACATTGCACCGACTTTAACTTCCATGAAAACATCAGCATTGAGATTAAACGGAAGTGTGTATTCCACATTAACATCGGTGCTGTCTTCTTCTAACTCTGACCAACGACGCTCTAGTGCCGAGGTCGCCAAGCTGTTATTCAAGTAAGTATATGTTCTACGATCAGGCTCGTAGCGATCAGTCATCGAGTAACCTGCGCTCCAATTTAATTGATGATCCTGATCGCCATAATTAAAAATATGTCGGCCTGAAAAATGCTGCGCAATAAACTCTCTTTCAACCCATTCAAAAATAACCTCATCAACCTGGTTATCTTCACTATCAACACCCGTTTCGACCCGGGTGACATCATCAGTGCTGCGTAAAATAATGGTTTTACTCAACACTTCATCGAATTCACCAAACTCATAACCTGCCACCAGGTAAGCACTGGCATTGATTTTTTCCTTGCTACGCTGATAGGAACCGTTGGTATCCAGCGGGTCTGTTAGTTTTGCACTTTCCCTGTTTTCAATTTCACTCTTAAAATTAGCGGCAAAGTAATAGCCAAACTCACCTTCATCTAAACCCACACGGTCGCCAATGGAATAGGAAACGCCATAATCTGGCGCCGCCGTTTTGTCATCAACGTTATAATCATTCTGGAACTTCACGCCCAGAACTGCCGCATCGATAGGTGAAGTACATCTTGAGTCAATGCTGGGGTCACAAACCGTTAAGCTGCGTCCGCCATCGGTTGCCCCCAACACACCGCCGGGTAAATCCCGCAAACCGCTATCGTAGCCAAATGCATCACCCTGGCTTTCTTCGTAACTAACAATATCGTCACCGGTAAATTCTGAATTAACACCCAGTGACACGCTGATTTTATTGACATAGTTATCGGGTAAACCTTTGGTAAACATTTTTACCGCACCACCGGTGGTAGTGCCCAAAGCGTCAGCTGAGTAAGATTTTTGAATTTCGATACCGCCGAGAATATTGGAAGGAAATAAATCCAGCTGCACATCACGACGGATAGGGTCGGTACTGGGCATCAGCATGCCATTCAAGGTACTAGAGATATAACGACCATCCAGACCGCGCACATTGGCATATTTGCTATCGGTTACCGTGACACCAACAATGCGGGATAACGCAGAAGCAGCCGTGCTGTCTCCAAAACGTTCGAACTGTTCAGTGTCTATGGTGTTAACCACATTGGTGGAGTAACGCTCGGTGACTTCCAATGCCGACGTATTGATTTTACCTAAGACCGAGACTTCCTCGATCGTGCCATTGACTTCAGGAACAGGAATATCTAATGGGGCGGCCTGGCTTTTACCTCGCGGCAAACCGGCAGTATTAATTTTGCTGCTGGCGACGTCTGCTACTGAAAACAACGTCACGGCAGATTTGATAGCGCCATTGACGTCGATAGTAATATCAGCCAGCTCCTCAGCCTTAGTCGAAAAGCTAACCGTTTCTACCGTTTTCCCCGCATTGACTAGTTGGAGCTGATGTTGCCCGGCTTGTAAATTAAAGATCACCAGCCCGGTCAAACTAATAGATTTCGGTGCACTACCATTTAAAATGACTGAATAATTCGATGCTTCTTCGCCAGCTATATTGAACTGGACTGCCAGCTCGTTGTCAGCTTGAGCGGCCAATACTTGACTTAGCGCTAATGCCGCAACAACGTTGTTAAAAGGCTTGTTCATTAATACCCCTAATTACTAAATTGCCTGCTGTGATATTTTTATTTCCACAAAGGCAACACATTTAAGAAACATTTTATTTTTCTGACTCGTAATACAAACGTATTACCGAAACAAAAAGCACAGGAGGTAACTCCTGAATAATTAGAGGTGTATTTAATCGATTAAATATTTCAGGAAGACTGCACATAGATGAAGATTTTGTTTCAACTATGTTTCAGCTATATTTTTGGAGGATTTTTAACCAGCACTGATGGCTGGCACGAGAATTAAGCTTATGGTAGATATTAGCCAAGCATGGCACTAATCAAATAAAACGACTTATTACCGGGGTCATTACGACCCCAGGTGGAGCTTTTTCTTTAATGCTTCCCGCTGCGTTTGCACTAGCAAATAAAAGCCAGGGATAAAAAAAGTGCCTATCAACAGTGCTGCTAACATGCCACCTAATACGGTGATACCCAGCGAACGCTGTCCAAACATGCCAGCACCTGTGGCTATAGCTAGCGGCATAATACCTAAAATAAAAGAAATAGCCGTCATATTAACGGCTCTGAATCGCAAGCTTGCCGCCGTTGTTGCAGCGTCAAGAATCGACTGTTTATCTTGCTCTCGCAATTTTCGGGCAAACTCAACAATCAAGATCGCGTTTTTAGCCGCCATCCCGATCAACAGCACCAGCCCAATCTGGGCATAGAGATTCAGAGATAGACCAAGCGCCAATAAAGTAGCCATAGCTCCCGCTACTGCCACAGGAACCACCAGGATAATCGCCAGCGGTATCGACCAGCTTTCGTACTGCGCCACCAAAAATAAATAAATAAAAATAATCGCTAAAGCAAACGCCAGAACTGCCGTATTCCCCGCTTCAAGTTCCTGGTATGTCATGCCGGTCCAGGCAAAACGATAACCATCAGGCAACACATCCGCGGCCAATTGTTCCATCGCCGCAATGGACTCGCCACTGCTATAGCCCTCGGCAACACTCGCTCTTATCGTTGCAGAGCGATACAAATTAAAGCGCTCGGCAACATCGGGCCCTAGTATTGGCTTGGTTGTAACCAGTGTAGCCAACGGGATCATGTCGCCATCATTCGAACGTACAAAATAGGATTGCAAATCGTCGACATCTGAACGATATGCTGATTCTGCCTGCATTTTTACCTGATAGGTTTGTCCAAAAAGATTAAAGTCATTAATATATTTTGAACCTAACTGCGCCTGTAACGTAGTAAAAATGTCACTTAGCGGTACGCCTAAATTTTTGGCTTTAACCCGATCAATATCTATAAAATACTGCGGCACATTGGCACGATAAGTACTAAACACGCGCGCTAATTCCGGCTGTTGATTCGCCGCTGCAATAAACTGATTCATCACAGCAGACAATTCTGAATGCGGACGACCCAAGGTATCCTGTAAAATAAATTCCAAGCCTCCAGACACCCCCATACCCGGCACCGCTGGTGGCGGAATGGCCATGATTTGGGCCTCAGGGATCATCTTATTAGCCGCAATATTCAACCGTTGTACAATGGCAAATACACTATCTTGCATACTGGGTCTATCGTCCCAAAGTTTGAGTACGATAAATAAAGTGCCGCCATTACTTTTCGCAGCCCCCCCTAAAATACTGAACCCTGTTATTGCTGTAACACTTTCAATATTTTCATCTTGTTCAACTATCTCAACCAAATGAGCAACGGCTTTTTCTGTTCTAACTAACGATGACGCATCAGGCAATTGTACATTCACAAAGAAAATGCCTTTATCTTCTGCCGGAACAAACCCCGTCGGGGTTTTTATTACACCCAATACTAGCGCCAATATAATGAACAAAAAAACCGTAGTAATTACTCCAGTGCGCCGCAACAACCAACTAACACCGTCACCATAACGATTTTTGATGCGATCAAACTGATGGTTAAATGCTACAAACCAGGATGCTTGCTGTTGCTTGCCCGACTTTAATAGTAGAGCACACAAGGCTGGGCTCAAGGTCAGTGCATTCACCGATGAGATTATCACCGCCACGCAAATAGTTAACGCGAACTGCCGATACATCACACCGGTAATGCCCGGTAATAATGCAACCGGTACAAACACCGCTAGTAGTACCAAAGTGGTTGCCACAATCGGGCCGCTTACTTCACGCATAGTTTGCAAGGTAGCGGCTTTACTCGTCAAAGTCGGGTCCGCAGCTAATAATCGATCGGCATTTTCTATCACTAAAATCGCATCATCGACTACAATGCCTATCGCTAAAATTAAAGCAAACAAGGTAACTGTATTGATACTCATACCAATTGCTAACAGCACAGCAAACGTCCCTATTAAGGATACAGGGATAGCAATTGTTGGGACTAATGTAGAACGGATATTGCCTAAAAAAATAAACGTAATAATGATGACCAAGACAACGGCTTGCAGTAACGAGATAACCACCTGACTGACCGAGGTACTGATATAACGGGTAGTATCGTAGCCAATGGCATAGTCCAGGCCCTCGGGAAAATAGTTTGAAAGCGCTTCGATTTCCGCCTTCACGTCCTCGCCCGTTTGCAACGCATTTGCTCCGGGTAATAAATATAGTGCTAAATTTACCGCTGGCTTGCCATTGAATTCACCGATTATTCCGTAATCAGCTTGCCCCATTTCAACTCTGGCGATGTCCCGTAAATACACTGCAGAGCCATCAGTGTTAGCGCGAAGGACGATTGCTTTAAATTCTTCCGGAGTCTGTAACCGCCCCTTAGTCCGCAACGTATACTCAGTTTGTAAATTACCCTCATAGGGCGGCGCCCCAATTTTACCGGCAGCCACCTGCACATTCTGCTCCTGTAAAGCATTCAATACATCACTGGTAGTAACTGCCAGTGTCGCCATGCGGTTAGGGTCTAACCAGAGGCGCATGGAATAATCAGCAGCGCCCAGAATTTGCGCCTTGGAGATTCCTTCAACCCGGGATAAATTGCTCTGTAAATTAATTTTTATATAGTTAGAAATAAACGCGTAATCAAGGCTATTATCCGGTGAAAAAACACTGATCAATAACAACATATCTGGTGACTGTTTGACGATATTTAAACCTTGAGCCCTTACTTCCTGTGGCAGTTTTGGCTCCGCCAACTTCACCAGGTTCTGTACCCGAACCAACGCCATGTCTGGGTCACTTCCGACCTCAAAAGAAACATTCAGGCTGTAACTACCATCATTAGAACTTCTTGAGGACATGTAAATCATGCCCTCGACACCATTCACCACTTCTTCAATCGGCGCGCCTAACGTTTGCTCTACCACTTCCGCTGAGGCGCCGGCATAGACGCCGCTAACCACTATTTGCGGCGGAGCAATTGGTGGGTACTCAGAGACCGGCAGTACGGTAATAGCAATAGCGCCAGCTAGTGTCATCACAATAGCAATAACTATCGCGAACTTTGGCCGATTGATAAAGAAGGCTGAAAACATATTTAGCCTCCCTCAGTTTGAGAATCTGCTGTATTTTTTAGCGATTGCAGCGCTACTAGTTGTCCGGGGCGCACCTTTTGCAATCCCTTTACAATAATTTTTTCCCCCTCCTCAACGCCATGTTTCACCACAACAAATTCATTTACGCGATTGTCGAGCTCTACATTGCGGCGCTGTACTTTGTTGTCGAGGCCAACAACTAATACAAAATTCCCCTGTTGATCTGCCTGTACTGCTGACTGGGGTAACATCAGCACATTAATGGTAGAAGGCATTTCCAACCTTACATGAACGTACTGCCCTGGCCGTAACAAGCCCTTGGGATTAGGGAAAATTGCTCGCGCTTCAATGGTTCCTGTCGCCTCATCAATGCGGTTAGAAATATAATCCAACTCTCCACTTAATTGATAAAACTCCCGGTTCGCCATTTCTAATCGTGCCACAATATTTGGCAATCGATTGCTATCAAGCTCAGCTTGATCAGTCATCATCTGCTGACGACGATGCTCACTAATCAAATAAGCAGATTCACTAATTTGAAACGTAGCCATAATCGGATCGATACTTACCAGCGAGGTAAGCGCACCACTTTCAGGACCGATTAAATCGCCCGAGCTATATGCACTGCTACCAATACGCCCTCTTATAGGCGCATGAATTTTTGTATAACTTAAATCAACTTCGGCACTTTTCATCCCGGCGCGAGCTGCTTGCAAATCGGCATCAGCTTCTAATTTTTTTGCTAATAATGTATCCAGTTCAGCTTCTGAAATAGCGCCTCGTGGGCCTAGCTCCTGACCGCGATTAAAATTGCGATCTGCCACCTGTTTTGCCGCATTGGCCTTTGCCAACGTTGCTCTGGCACTAGCCAGGCGCGCTTCAAACTGCGCGGGATCAATAACATATAGCAATGCACCTTTGTTAACCATTTCACCTTCGGTGAAATAGCGAGACTCCAAATACCCGGACACTTGCGCCTGGATACTTACATCATCACGCGCCTTTAACCTACCGACAAACGATATATTTGGCTTGAATTCTTGCAAGCGCACCGTATCAACAACCACTTCAACCAATGCAGGGGGAGGCGCTTCTTTGGCGCAAGCAAACAAGAAAAACACGGAGAGAATAATGAAAGAACAACGCTTGAACTGACAATGCACATTGAGCTCCTTGTCAAGCAGGCTAGAGTGGCCAATGACTGTAGCAAAGCCGATAGTCAACCGCAATGAGGCTGCGGTCTAACAGGAAGTTGGGGGGGAAAGCCGCTGTAAAAGCGGCTTTAGAAAATTGCAGTGCAGAACTTACTTACTGCTTTCAACTATATAATCCACAACAGCTTTTACTTCATCGTCAGAACAACTCATACACAATCCTTTAGCCGGCATACCGTTAAAGCCGTTAATAGCATTCGCATAAAGCTGATCCATGCCCTGCGCCAAACGACCACTCCAAGCGGCTGTATCACCCATTTTAGGGGCGCCTGCAGCACCTGTCGCATGACAAGCCATACAGTTAGTGTTGTAAATATCTTCCGGGGACTTAGCGCCACCCGAAGAAGCAACCGCAGCACCACAGCTATTGTCTCCTTCCATACAGCTCTTACCTGCTGGCTGAATACGCTCTTCAATAGCAACGCGCTCTTTATCTGATACACCATAGGCAGACATTGCCACCGCAACCAACAGCAGCCCAACCAATTTAATCGTACCGCCTTTCAACATATTCATCACAATCGATGCCCTCATTATTGGCCTTAAATCGACATCCAGCATTGCGCTGGAGATAACAGCGGCGAATTATAGCCACTTTCCAGCGCCAGCGGAAATTAATGCGCCAAAAAAAGCCTGATTACGCTCTACACCTTCCAACAACCTAAACAGGCCAATTCCAGTATATCGGACATGGACTCACTCGCCGTTCACAGGTATGATTGCGGCCCTGAAAACTACAGCTGCTTGCTAATTGGCAGTCGAGGTAGTTCTCCGCTCGTAGCTTTTATGCCCTTTAGGGTACCGCTGGGTGAAAGGCGTGGTTTACGCAAAGCAACGCTTTGCACGACTTGAACGCCCTACTTCTATGAAGTCGGGCCGGCCCCGTAGGGAGGTTGCGTAGCAACACTCTATCGACAGAGCCAGTTTAAGATTTGCTATTTCTGATAGCATTTAATTTAGTTTTCCGCTCGTAGCTCAGCTGGATAGAGTAGCGGCTTCCGAAGCCGTTGGTCACAGGTTCGAATCCTGTCGGGCGGGCCATCTAACGAAAAAACCCCCGCTTAGCGGGGGTTTTTTCGTTAGATTGTTTGTCCATCAGTATTCATTTAAGCCTGCCGGTTCGACAAATTGCAAAGCAATTTGAACAAGGAGCAAAGCGACGCAGCCCCGCAGGGGTGTAAACAGCCCCTAGGCTGTTTACATTAATCCTGTCACTCCCAGCCACTACCCAACCCCATAAAACACTCCGTACCCGCGGGGGTTTTTTCGTTAGATTATTTGTCCATCAGTATTCATTTAAGCCTGCCGGTTCGACAAATTGCAAAGCAATTTGAACAAGGAGCAAAGCGACGCAGCCCCGCAGGGGTTGAAACAGCCCTTAGGCTGTTTTAATTAATCCTGTCTCTCTCAGCCACTACCCCACTCCATAAGACACACCGCCCAGCGGGGGTTTTTTCGTTAGACGGTTCACCCATCAGTATTCATTTAAGCCTGCCGGTTCGACAAATTGCAAAGCAATTTGAACAAGGAGCAAAGCGACACAGCCCCGCAGGGGTGTAAACAGCCCCTAGGCTGTTTACATTAATCCTGTCACTCCCAGCACTACCCCACTTCATAAAACACACCGTACCCAGCGATTATTAGCTCATAGAAAACCGTACAGTCTGGCCTCCGCACAAAAGCAGACCTTTTATTGTTGTAGTGAAACTGAAATTTAAGATTGACGAAATGTGCCAAATAGAGACGTTGGTACGAGGTCGGATAGAAATAATACTTGCCATGGCACAGTGCGGGGTCGGACCCACTTTTGTGCTGTTTACAAAAGTGGCTCTGACCCCTGACAGAAACCGTTGGCACGATTTCCCTAAATAAACCTTTTTCAGGTCACTCCGATTTATCAACTTGCCATTCTGGCAGATACTTCGAAACAACATCGTGCCAACGGTTTCTAACGGGGGTCAGAGCAAAATTTTACACACTACGTAAAATTATTGGCCCGACCCCACATCGTGCCGCGATAAGATCGACCCTATCCAATTTCCTGCCAGCTGGAATGCGCACGTAATTACTCGGGCCTGCAATGGGTCACGTAGCGACTATCACTATAACAATGCATCAATAGCCACTGTTGTGCCAAGAAGCAGACTCAACGATGGAGAAAGTAAGGCTTAAATCTGGTCCATTTCTATTCCACGAAAAATCAAATAGCCAGACCGGAAATCAAGTGCCTCTCCTGTAGAAGTAAAAAACACACCTGCCATGTATTCAAACAGAGGTTCGCCATTGATAGCTAAGTTGTTTTGCTGCCGATCGACAACAACCTGATATGGGGATAAGCCAAGCTTTATAATCCATTCCGCATAGAAGGGTAAATTATAACCTTTCATAGGGAAGTGATAATTCCCTATGTATTTAGCATATTCGCTCTTGTACTCGGACGGATTAAAATTCGGGTTCTGATAGTATGCAGGCCACTTAGTATTGAATGGCTCTGCCTTTACACCGTCTCTAGCCTCAATAAAACCTAGCATCAGTGACTCTGTGAGATCGCTCTGCAAATTATAATCAAGACCATAGTTTGTAAGGATAGCAACCCCGATATTTTTATCCGGTATCCAGTGCATTCCAGAGGTAAAACCAAACCCGCCTCCATTATGGCCATACTTCATCCATTTTCCATTGGATTCCACTGTCACTCCCAGTCCGTAGGGATAATATTGACTAGGCGTGTACATCTCCTGAAGGGACTGCTGAGTGACGATTCCTTTCTTTACTTGAAGGAAAGACCCTATAAACGGTGCTATATCATCAATGGTTGTATATATACCGCCAGCCCCAACCATGGGGACATAAACTGGGACCGACTTCATAAACAACTGATTGCCTATGATACGTTTAGACGACGCCTTAACAGTATTCCCATTAGCTGTACTGGAATACATTTTAAGTGACTTAAAAACTTGATCATTTAAATATTCATGAAATGGTTTGCCTGACTTCTGTTCGATAATATAAGCGGCCAGATCAACGCCCAAGTTCGAATAACTATAAGCACTGCTGGCCGGAAACATTAACCATGTGTCACGGATACTGGCTATGTGATCTTCAAATGACAAAGAAGTTGTATCATAATTGTTTCCTACTGGCGCCTCATGGGTAAAACCTGCTGTATGATTTAACAGGTGACGTAGGGTCATTTTTTTAAGGGGGTTTTGAGAGTACCTGTCCTGGACAGTAAATTCTGGCAGATAGTTAACGACTGGCGTATCTAGCGACAAAAGACCACCCTCTACAGCGTTTAAAACAGCCACTGAGGTAAATGTTTTTGACATGGACTGGATACTAAATAAGCTATCGAAGTGAGCTTCACCGTAAGTGGCTTTCCAGATGATACCCTCTTGATTAACCAAAACTACAGCCAATGCTGTAACACCTTCTTGAGAAAGCCGGGAAGGAATCGATAGACGATATGACTCAATAACTTTTAACTCTTCCTTAGATAATTGATCGCTTATGAGCTTCTCATCGTTGAGAGGCAATTCATTCCCACACCCAAGCAGCAGCAAAGAGACCACAAAAACCATAGTTAAATTCTGCATTCACTCTACCCTGTATCAAATATTCAAGAAGTAGTTTAGGAGAAATAACTAATCTGTCTTACGGAATCTAAAAATCCGTCAGTTAAAATTGGTCTTGAGATAATCAAATTGAACATACTTAGCCGAGATCTGTCGCTGCAATGCCATTGTGGCGTGTCATCAAGTCACCATTACATAGCATTCTGGTTCTGGCATAGTCCGCCTAGGGTCAAAAGTTAGCAAAATAGCCCAGAACTGGCCCATGCCTCTTATGCCCTCGATACCGGATATTGTTTATCTTGCATATAGGCGGCCCGCCAGATTAAGTAAGAGCCCCTTGATGTGTACTGTCAGATCAAGTCCAAGCTACATACACTAAATTGCACTTCGACCATAAGTCAGATTTGATAGTACATAGTGAAAGATTAAATTTGTGCGGATACCCTAAACACCCGCCTCCAATCGCATTAATGAATACAGCACCCACAAAAAAGGCCACCCAAAGGCAGCCTTATAGCAGTTTAGTAGTAGCGCTTATAAACTACCCAAAACACTCTCTGCCTCACCTTTACCAACAAAATCAACCTTGTCATCAGCCAAAGCCAGTTCAAGCTGCTCTTTCGCCTGAACTTTCATATCCGCTTTAAAATAAGCCATGCCCAAATGATAATTATAAACTGCACCCTTGCCTCCTGCCTCTACAGCTGCACCTAGCAATGACACGGCTTGGGCATAATTACCCAATTGGTACTGCGCCCAACCGGCGGTATCTAAAAATGCAGGCGTTTCTGTCGCCGCTAAATCCGCTGACAGTGAAGCAATCCGCTGTAAATTTTCTGGAGTATTTGCATGATCCATTAACAACGATGCCAGATTGTTTTTAATAACTAACGCATCCGGTTTCGTTTTCAGAATAGCTTCGTATTCATTCATTGCCCCTGTGAAGTTACCCTGTGCTTGATAGAGCTCAGCCAGCATTGCTCGTAACTCCATATTTTCCGGGGCCTTCTCAATACCCTTTAAATATAAGGCTTCAACATCATCAAGCTTTTTCTGTGCCGCATAAATACGAGCCAACGCACCATACACACCGGTATTGCCGGGCTGCTTTTCAATTATCGCTAAATAGGTTTTTGTCGCTGCACCCAAATCACCATCGCGGGCTTGTAGATTACCCAGAGATTCCTGCGCGTGAAGCTGCTCAGGGTATTTTTCAATATGCGCTTGCACATAGGCAAAGGCCTTATCCATCTGCTCCAAAGCGACATAACTACCTAATAAAGCATTTAAAGTTTCTATACCTTTAGGCTCTATTTCGTGAGATTTTTCTAACGCCTCGACCGCAGGCTTATACTCTTTTTTACGTAGCAGAACCCGGCCTTTTAAATAATAGCCAATTGCCATGGTCTGTTCGTTTTCAGTCAACGCCGCTAGTGACGACATCGCATCATCCCAGCGCTGCTCACGAGAATAAAGGTCTACTAATAAACGCACTACTTCAGGATTTGCTGCATCTATTTTTTGCGCCGACTCCAGTAAAGCCAGCGCGTCTTTGTTTTCATTTTTCGCCAATAATATTTTTGCGGAGCCGACAAGTGCACCTATGGCTTTAGGCCTAAGCGCAAGTAAACGCTGGTAACTATCAAGGGCTAAATCGGGTGAATTACTTGCCTCATGGGCACGGGCCAATAAGCTTAAAGCCTCGACAGATTCAGGGTCGTTTTTAAGCACTACTCGTAAATCAGGAATAGCTGCATCCATATCGTTTTTTGCTAATCTTAATTTAGCTCGAGAGAGTAATGCCCCTGCATTTTCTGGCTCTATTTCAAAGATTTTCTTTAGGATAGCTTCAGCCTTGGGCTGATCGTTTTCTGCCATTGCCAGCGATACTAAGCGGTTACGCGCTTCAAGAGCGTCATTACTCTCGCCGTCCTGATTAACAACAAACTGATACAACGCTTCAGCTTTCGCAAACTCCTTTTTTGCAACATAAAACTTCGCCAACTGGTCACGGCTCTTAAAATCTTCTGGTTTTTGAGTTAAAAATTCTTCTAGCTGTACGATCGCATCATCGCTACCCTTATTCCTCGCCAAAAACTCGACCAGCCAACTCTTTGGATTAGCTTCATCAGGATTCTTGGCCACCAAATCGCGTAGTATCTGTTCCGCAATTACTTTGCGCTCATCTTCTGTCTTTCTATCATCAGCAAGATGAAAGTTCACTAGTTGAACAGTGTAAAAGAAATTCTCTGGATATTCCTGAATTAACTCTTCAAATAAGCTTATGACTTCATCTGTTTGCTTTTGTGATGCGAGCAAACGAATCTTTAACTGTTTTAAAGCTTCGTTTTTACTTTGATTAGCAATACCTTCAGTGATGGTTTGCAATGCTAACTCGGGGTTTTCCTCAGCATACAGCGCTGTTAAGACGGTAGTCGCTTGAACATGGCCCGGCTCTTCAGACAGCGCCTGCTGTGCTTTAGCCACAGCCTCATCATTTTTACCTTGCGACGCTAAAATCGCCGCTTGCACACCCAAAGCATCAGCATTATTAGGATCAATGACCAATATTTCTTCTGCTTTTAGCATTGCATTATCAGTATCTTTACCCGCCAAATAAAACTCGGCTAGCTTTGTCAGTGACGGAACATGCTTTTTATTGGTGTCCGCAGCTGTCATATATTGCTTAAACGCACCACGAAAATTCTGATCACTTTCATTAATCAGACCTAATAAATAGCGAGCATCTGCATTATTCGGGTTAATCTGCAAAACATTTTTAACTTCAATTTTTGCTTTGTCCATATTCTCTTGATCATAATAATCCTGAGCTTTGGTCAAATATTCAGCCTGACGTTCTTCACCACCACAGGCTACCAATAATATTGAGGACAATAATAAAACTGATCCTGTTTTCCGAAAATTTCCTTTGAACATAATTTTCTCCGAACTCTTTCCAAACTGAAATTAAAATGCTGTTAATCCGATTGCAAATAAACCAACAATCGACCCAATGCTTAAATATTTGATTTTATCCTGCCCTTCCCTGGCCAGTAAAAACTCACAGCCATACATCAATACCGATAAACGCAGTGCTATATGACCAATAGAAAAACTTTCCAACGCCGAAAAAGGCAGCTGCGGCACAATAACTACCATCAGCAATATCAGTAAATCCTGCGTATCCAAACGAAACTGCTCTTTACGGCTCATTCGTATCGCCAGCATCAAAAAAGCTGCCAACCCAATGAGAAAGGCATCCAGATAAATCATCAACGGACTACCGTCCAGCTCGGTAGTGACCAAATAAACCACAAAAACGCTAGCTGAGTAGCATGATAAGCGCGCGAGCATTGTTGATGCCGACCGAAAAATCATAGCAACCAATACCAAGCTTAGCCCGAGTATTATAGCAGCCAGAGAAAATTGCCCGCCAATGTCATGCAATAAGAAGGGCACGGTGACAAAAAATAAAATTATTGAACATTGAACAATAGGTACAGAATAGTGATAGACCCAACCAATTTTTCGCAATAAATAACTGCGTCGATCCTTACCATGCTCAACGGGCGATGGCTCCCTGACTTTCCAGCCAAGTTTATGCGCAGTGAACAAGGCCCCAATACCAATACTAAATAGCCAAAGTAAAAGCCGATCAATAGTTCATCGCTCTCAAATCTTAAAAAATAAGCTCCGCTCATCATTGCAATTTGAAGCAAATATATTAACGCCACGACTTCATGGTGGCGAAATTCCAATTTCACTAACTGATGATGAAAATGCTCCTTATCCGGGCCCGGCAATGGCAGCCCCTTTTTGATTCGCACGGGAACCACCTGGATAATATCCATAATCGGCAATCCCAAAAGAATGACTGGCAAAAACGTATTCAATGCCGATGCATCAGATTGAGTAATAACAATCGCCAAACAGGCCGTAATAAATCCCAAGAACTGACTGCCTGCATCGCCCATAAAAATTTGTGCGGGGAAGGTGTTATAGCGCAAAAAACCCAATACCCCACCAATTACGGTTAATGCAATTAAGGTTACTGAATGAATTTCAACCATAGATGCTAACGCGGCGATGGCTGCTAATGCCAGCAAACTAGTACCTGCAGCCAAGCCATCAAGCCCATCGGAAAAATTAACGCCGTTAATAACACCCAACAAAAAAGTAAATGTTAACGGGTAACTTACCCAAACTGGAATTGCTTCCAGACCACAAAATGGTATACGTTCAATGACAATACCACCTGACATAACCACGATCACTGCCAGGCTTTGACCAAATAATTTCCATTTATAATTCAGTTCCGCCCTATCATCCAATAGACCAAAAAAGATAATAATGGCACAGCCTACGAACAAAAAGGGGATGTAACCCTCCATTGAAAGTAAAAACCCTAATGGAATAAACACGCCCAGAATTATCGCCAAACCACCACTTCGAGGCATAACCTTGGTGTGCATTTTTCTATCAGCACCAGGGTCATCAACAAGCCGAAGCTGCGCTGAAAAACGAATTAGCAGCGGTATAATCGCAATCGTTAAAAATAGCGCTACAGTGAAGCTATAAATTAACTCCATCTATACCTGCCCATTATTAATTTCTTATTGTTATCTACTTTCATTACAGTTTTTTACCCGGAATATAATCCGGTATTAACGGATAGAAATCCTGAATAAACTTAATCCCTAACTGCTCAGATTTATCAATGTTGGCTATATCCGGTACGGGTACCACAACCCTTACCAAGGCGCCATCCGTTCTATTATCCATTAACGAGTCCCAGAAAACATACCACTTAGCCTCATATTCATTGGTAATATTTCTGCCACGCTGCTCAAACCAGTAATACACGATTTGTGCTGATTGATCCTTGCGTATTAATACCCGGTTAACCTCAAGTGGAACACCAGACATATGCTTAACATCAGGAATTATCTTCTGGCTAAGGCCGTCAAACTCCCAACCACCGCCAGGAATACACGTTCTTGGTGAATGTATTGCGGCACCCTGCCGCTGTGATTGGTAGTAGGCAATATAAAAATTCACCGGCAATGGACTGGATTTAATTTTGTAATCTGCCATCAGATAATCTGTGAGTTTTAATGCGCCCAAAACATTATCTTCAATAGAGCCTTCCCGGCCCAGCCACTTATGATTATATAAAGGAAAATTTTTGAATTCTGTCCGCGCAGGCGCAATTTCTTCTCGTGACTCCAAGAATTGCGTGCCTAGTAACGCTACAGATATTAAAATTAAACTTGCAATAAAAGGGCGCTGGGTTTTCCAGCCAATATTAAAATCTGATAGCTTGATGATATTTTCCGGAATATCCAAATCCACACGATCCCATAGCGGTAAAGTTGACCTGGACAATTTATGCAAGATCATCATTTCGACAGCCAGCACGCCCAAACAGCCCATAAACACAACCCAACCTTCAAAGTCATGTAAGAACCCTTCAGCCATTTCAATACCCCAATATTCTACCGTGACCCCGATGACACCAATCCGGAAACTATTCATCAGCACGGTGATAGGCACAGTTGATAGAAACAGCAAAGCGCGCTGCCAAAACGGCGCTTTAAATAAATAGGCGATTAAAAACCCAAAACTCATCAACGGAAATAAGTAACGAAGACCACTACAAGCCTCTACCACTTGTAATTGATAGGAGCCTAAATCAATTACATTACCTTCAAGGTATACACTGATATCAAACAACCGAATAACGTAAACACCCAGTGACGATGAAATAAGCTGTAATTCAGAGGAGAGTGCTTTATAAACAAACTGAGGTAAGGGCACCATAAAGATAAGGTAAGCAAATGCCACCCAAACAATTAGCATGGGCCGCCAACCAAAAAAGGATAAAAATACACTGGCTACACAAAGTAAAAAACCATACTGTACCACTTCATATACAGTCGCCATTTCACCCAAAAAAAACGCCATCAAGCCTAGCAAGGTACCCAATACCCCAAGCCATGCGCCACTCTGGGTCACAGCGGGAAGTTGTTGCTGTTTTTGCCAGATAATATACAGTGCAACCATAGGGATCATATAGCCATGGCTATATTCATCCAACTCCCAGTCCTTCACCATTTCTGCTAAACCACTCTCGAAAATCAACCCCAAAAAGGCCAAGGACAGCAATAGCAAAATCCACAAAATGGAGGGGTTTGGTTGTGACTCAACCGACGAGTTACGACTCATATTGAGATATTCCTTTTTCTAATTAACGACCAGATGCAAGCTGGTGAACACGGGAGAAAATCGGCCAAAAACCAGTGGGGGAAAACATCAGATGACTTACGCGCTGAATATATGCCAAACCACTAAAAACCAACCGCAGATTATTATTTATTATGGCCAGTAAATATGGCATGGCTATGGCGTATGTTCAAGCAAGCCTGCCATCATTTGGTATTTGTACCGATGAATGCGGCTTACTTATCGACGAAACTGTTCCTGATTGGCTACAAACCAAGCGTAGGCATCTTGCAAGCCCGTTTTTAAATCATATTTTGGTTGCCAGCCCAGCTGATTTAATTTAGTGGTATCCATTAATTTGCGCGGCGTACCATCAGGCTTGCTCGCATCAAAAGCTAATTTTCCTTTAAATTCAGTCACTTCACTTACCGTCTCGGCAAGTTCACGAATAGTGACGTCGACACCTGTACCGACATTAATATGGGAAAGCATAGACTCTGTAACCGCCTGATAGGCCTCTAAAGATAGACCCATAACATGCACACTGGCTGCCGCCATATCATCAACGTGCAGGAATTCACGCATAGCTTTGCCTGTACCCCACACCTCAACTTCCGCCTGGTTAGCAGTGGCCGCATCATGAAACTTGCGTATTAAGGCAGGTATAACGTGGCTGTTTTCCAAATGAAAGTTATCAAAGGGGCCGTACAAATTGGTCGGCATGACGGAACGGTAATCCGTGCCATACTGCCGATTATAGGACTCACACAGCTTGATACCGGCAATTTTAGCAATGGCGTATGGCTCATTGGTTGGCTCAAGTAAACCGGTTAACAGGGCACTTTCCTGCATGGGCTGCTCAGCCAATTTAGGATAAATACAAGAGCTTCCCAGGAATAATAATTGGTTTACACCCGCACTATAAGCCTCATGAATAATATTCGCTTCAATCATTAAATTCTGATAAATGAAATCTGCAGGGTAGGTATTGTTGGCCATAATGCCACCCACTTTGGCGGCGGCCAGCACGATATAATCTGGCTTTTCTTGTTGCATGAATTGGCGTACATCTAACTGCGACAACAAATCCAGTTGATCACGGCCACGAGTAATAACGTTCGTGTAACCCTGATGTTCAAGATTGCGTACAATAGCCGAGCCCACCATACCATTATGGCCAGCAACAAAAATTTTGGCTGATTTTTCTAACATGCTGATGCCCTTAAAATTATTATTCTTCTGTTAAAGCAACATCAAAACCCTGACCTTTCAATAACGCAAAGCGCTTGGCTTTATCAAGATCAAAAGCCACCATTTCAGTAACCAACTCCTCAAAAGTAGTAGTTGGCTCCCATCCTAACTTGGCTTTTGCTTTAGCCGGATCACCAAGCAAAGTTTCAACCTCTGTCGGTCTGAAGTAGCGTGGATCCACCTGTACAACAGTTTTTCCCACTAGCGCAGCGGTTTCAAGGGCATCATCTTTATTAACGATGCTATCAACAATGGCCACTTCATCCACACCGCTGCCTTCCCAGCGCAGATTTATGCCTAGCTCTGCTGCTGCTACCGTGACAAATTCACGCACTGAATACTGCTTGCCCGTTGCAATAACAAAATCTTCCGGCTCATCTTGCTGCAGCATACGCCACTGCATTTCGACATAATCCTTGGCATGCCCCAATCGCGTTTGGCGTCCATATTGCCCAAATACAAACAATCCTGAATACCCATAGCTATATTGGCCAAGGCACGAGTAATTTTACGGGTAACGAAAGTCTCCCCACGGCGAGGCGATTCGTGATTAAACAAAATGCCATTACAAGCATAAATACCGTAGGCTTCACGGTAATTGACCACTATCCAATAAGCGTACATCTTGGCTACAGCATAGGGTGAACGCGGATAAAAAGGTGTAGTTTCCGTTTGCGGTATCTCTTGGACCTTACCGTAAAGCTCAGAGGTAGAGGCCTGGTAAAACTTAGTCTTCTTCTCCAGCCCCAACAATCGAATAGCTTCTAATATTCGCACAGCCCCCATGCCATCTACATCAGCGGTATATTCCGGTGACTCAAAAGAGACCGCAACATGGCTCATTGCGCCAAGGTTATAGATTTCATCGGGCTTAATATCACGGATTAAACGCACTAGATTGGAAGTATCTGACAAGTCACCGTAATGAAGGAAGAAGTTAATATTGTCTTCATGGCGATCTTTATAAATATGGTCAACACGCTCAGTGTTAAGGGACGCTGCTCGGCGCTTGATGCCGTGGACCTCGTACCCTTTATCTAGTAGCAATTCAGCTAGATACGAGCCATCCTGGCCTGTAATACCAGTGATAAGTGCGATTTTACGGGACATCTTTCTACCTCAAACTCAATATTATTTTAATAATTAGCGTCTCTGCATCAATAAAGGTATCAAGAAGAGGGTGTACTTAGCGGCAACCTCCTGCATCAACGAACTGGCGAGTTTATCGTAATGTTTGGACAAACTAAAGCTATCTCCCCCTTCACTTAACAGTAAAAATACCGGAATCAGGTGGGTTTAACGGCATATAAATATTAGCTGAGTCGACTCAGGCCAATAAACCACCAACCCGATAACTTTAGCCATCCACAACAGACCTATTTCTAATATATTCACTGACACTATTTAATAGTAAATACCTCGCTTTTAAACTTAAGGGTAAAAGTGCCAAAACATGACCGATGTCCTAATGTATACTGCATTACTTAAACTCTGTAGGTTGTTTTTTAAAATATAACATGCTAATAAAACTCTTTTATTTTTGGTTTGCGCTCTTACCCTTTAGCTGGATCATTGCCCATTTCTCAAACTTTACCGCCTTAGATAAACTGCTGGCGCCGGTATTGCTTTTATTAGGACTTATTGGATTATTTCGCGGCAATAGCGAACGTATGAAGCGGGTCATTTTTTTCTTAATTTTGCTTTATTTGCTATTGTTTTTTAAGCACCTGTCCTTTACCGGATTAGGGGCAGAATACATAAACCTAATGTGGGTGGACGCCGTCAAATTTGGTTATTTTGCTATCCCTTTGTTATGTATTAAAAACCTCAACCATTTTCGGCGCACTAGCTGGCTAGTGGTGCTGATCGGGATAGCGGGCTGTATATCAGCCTTTCTCGTCGCCATGGATTTACTAACCCTTCCGAAGGAACGGTTTGAAATTTCCCGCATCGGTGTAGAGTCAATTCAAAAATCTATAGGTATTTTCCCCTCTTACGGCGACCTAGCTCAATTTATGGCTTACACAGTTCTATGGTGTATTGTATTACCGGGGACCCACCTTACCAAAAGCACAAAATACAAATTGCTGCGCTGGGTTGTTGCCATCTCCTTTGTTCTCGGACTAATTGGCTTGCAATCTCGCAATGTTTTAATTTCCGTATTATTCGGTCTGGTACTTCTTTGGCTACTGAAATATATCCACAAGAAAAGCCCTTCTAAGCGAACAACTGCTATTACTTTGTTTAGCATCCTCGGCTTTTTCGCTGCAGGACTAACCTTAGTATTCTCATCTAACTTAATTCAAGGACTGTCATCGATTGGTGGCGGCCTAGCCGCACAAACCGCTGACGCAAGATTGGGGCAATACGCCATGGGATGGGACATTATTAGCAATTCACCACTAATGGGAGCCTCTAGTGAATTCTTAAAACTTTCTGGCTTCTCCTTTGATCATATACATAATATGTGGATTCGGCTTGCCTCCCATGGAGGCATACTAACCGCCATGGTCTTAGCCGCCTTACTAATACGTATCTTTATTCTTGTTCGTGCAATGGCTTATGTTGACCAAAAGGTACCGGAGGTCATGGTTGTCACCAGCTATTTTGGCGTGATGCTATTGTCGACACTTTTTTACCCCGGCATGGGAGAGCTCTACTGGGCATTGCTGGGTACCGCAACAGCACTAACCTGCTTCGCTCCCTATAAACCACCCGGGCGGAAAAAACAGTCGTACAGGCACTTTGACGCGCAAAAAAAAGTTTAGATCAATAAAATCTAGGAATTCGTCCAGGACTGTAACTGTTTGAAAAAGCTACTGATATCTATACTTTGAAATGAGAGGATATTTACAATCTCTCGCCTTTAACTATCCCAATAGAACAATCTTATCTAATAGATTTACTATAAACAGAAAAGAAAACATTCAAAATATAGCCACCAGATATAACTGGAGGCCTAACAATAGGTACCTCAAATTTTCAATGATGATCCTTGAATTTTCTCACTTTCTTCGATACAGACAAGCTAATAAGAGCCGACAAAAACAGCCAGCCTGCTGCCGGTACGGGCACCGTAGTGATTACTCTCATTTGATCCAGCCGAAGGGGGTATGAGTTGGCCGTTAGAGTCAGGCTCATACCATCGGGGGATATAGAGATGAAGTCTAGTGTACGGCCTTCGTAGTAAGCATCCTGCTCATACCCACGGCCCAGATCACCTAATGGATAGACCGTATTATCTGAGCCAAAAAAATCACTAGCATCAAGGTTATTATCGGATACCGGGCACAAAGAACATACGTCACTTGACCAGATCAAACCCAAGATCTGCCTGTCAAAGGTCAGAGTGCCACTCAAAGAGACGATGTCATTAATCTCTAAAGAATCTCCCACTGGGTCCATGTGCACAAAATAGGTATTAACTGATCTACCCGCAGCGATAACGCCACTATTTCCGGTGGCATACAGCGTATCAACCATCAAGGCACTTTGCAGCATATAACCCTGAGATTCAGCAAACACTTGCATAGTTGTAGAACTTTCTAAAACTCCGGGATTAAGTGAGACGGGCGCAGTGATTAGCTGAAGGTCTCCACTTACAGATACTAAAGAGGCATATACCGGTGAAATTGAGAAGCTAATACTTACTAGAAGTCCTTTTAAAAATATATTTTTCATTCTCATCTCTCAAACTCATTTTGACTAATGTTTATTGTTATAGGAAATGTCGCTCAATTTGACAATACTAAGAACGCATATTGTTCAAACTATCATCAACTTAAAATAGCTGTCAAACCACTCAACATTAATTGTAACTTATTACCAAAAACAGTGGGGCAACCCCAACTATATATTCAATGGATCCAGTAGTATGAGTAATTTCCCGACCAGTGATATCGTAGAGAGTCATTTTGACCGCCGTGGCAGGCATTTCAAAAACAAAACTCTGTTTCTTGTCGGTAAGCCAATCATCAAGCCACAGTACAGAAACTTGTTTTTTCGCTTCGGCATTTTTAAACTCAACCACTTTTATATTATCGGCAATTTTATAATCTTTTTGAAATTTCGCTCCCTCTAACATCCAGCTTAAATTAGCATAGGCCGCAACTGCGGGACGAGGAGAATTATCCCACTCAAAAAAAGCTGTTGCCTCACGGCGATCGACTCGGTTGTGGGTCATCATACTGTAGTAAAACCACTTAGAAACACCGCTTGCCATTAGCATGATGTGATTTCGCACCAAATAGGCAGATATTTCTGTGCCATTCAGAGTCACCGAAGGCGACACCTCCAAGATATTTTCGTACTCCGTTCGCGGGTACATCACTCCACTTTCAGTTTCCCATATTTGCAAGGACTTACCCTTGCCATATTGTGCAATCAACTGACGAATATCATGAGCATAGTCGGCAATCCCAGGAGTCAAAACGCCGCCAGGCCTGCCCTCACTATAAAAATGGAAAGAAACAATATCCATATATTGCAACGCTCCTAATTTGAATATATCTTCCAACCAGAGCGTTGGAGGCTTACCGGTTGCACTACCTCCCACAATTACTGCATCCGGGTTTGCCGCCTTCGCCGCACGATAAGCTCGGCTTAACAACTCAATATAAACTTCTGCTTTACTTTGCCCAAACGTGTTTTTAGGTAGACGCAGAAAGCCATGACTGTCTGGCTCATTCCAAACCTCCCAATAATTAATCTTCCCTTTATAATATTTTACTGTCTTGTAAACATAATTTTCCCAGTCATCCATATTCGACGGCGGATATGATGTATAGCGTCGATCACTATCTGGGGCTGTTGATGCCCACTTTGGGGTTGCCTCAAGACTACCAAGAATATTGAAACCACTATCAACAGCCAAATTAATTGCATCATCATGAAAACTAAAAACTCCCTTTTTCGGCTCAACTACTAACCACTTAGTCCCCATAGGTGGGTGCATTCGAAGCCAACCCACTCCCATTGCCGCAGCCTGCTTAAACCGAGAAGGGCTAAAGCGAATATGCCCCCCAAAGCTTGAAGACTGATCGGGGGCTAACAATCTTGGGCGGACAATTACCAAAGCCGTTTCTGATTGATCAATTTTTTTATCACCTTCAAATAATTCTGCCACCAATCTTACATAACCTGGTTCAGAGGATGGGATGCTAACAGTGATGGGGTTTTCAGACCTATCAACAACCATTGACTCATGCAATATTTTCTGCTCACCATGATAATTTATCGATTTAATACTCAAGCGAAACGGTGTATGTTTTCTGTAGCCAGCGACCATCAGCCGCCTGTTAATACCGTCACCTAACTGATAAATACTCTGATCATCTGCTTTCTGTGAAAAACCAATTTCTGCCAGCTTAGGCTCTAGCTCTTCCTTGCTTTTAACAAGTTTAAACTGAACATCGTCTATCCAGATTTGACCAGCCCCATTACCCTCTACGATTATATAATAAGCATTTTTTTGGGCAGGCTTTAACACCACTTCAAATTTAATTTTTTTCCACTTGGTGTCAATTCTAAAATTTTCATAAACACCTTCCGCCTGTTTAATATAACCTGAGTTAATGCCCAGCCTGATGCCTTTTGGTTTGTCCGTCTTTGCCCATAATGACAATTGATATTGCTGCCCAGGAAACGCCTGAAAATAGCTCGATGTAAGGATAAACCGTGCTTTATTTGGTAAATCTAACAATAACGCTCGCTCGCCTTTTTTTGCACTTTTACTGACTTGAGCCGTCAAGTCCAGAAAATCAAGTGCCATCTCACTACGATATTTATCACTTTCGCGAACCCTGATTCCCCAGCGATCCAAACCAACTTCAAAACTGCCATTACTGACTAAATTTTCCTTACTGTTTTTTAAGGCTTGGGGCGGGGTACTAATAGCTTTTTCAATCAGTACATCATCAACCCAGAGTGCTCCAACACCTGAAAAACGAAGCATTATGTAAGCATCATCAATTTCTTCTCTAGGATTAACGACCAGACTATACTCCTGCCATTGCTTTGTAATTTTAAAGCCAGTTGAAGCATATTTTGTGTAGGGCTTGCCACGCTTTCTGAGCAGAAGATCTACAGATGACTGCATATCTCCTCGTAACCAAAGTGTAATTTTATATGTCTTGCCCTCCTCTAGGTCAATGCCCGCCCTGACAAACTGTACGGCACCCGAGCCATATCGACTGCAAATAATTTTTTGGGAAAAACCCTTTCCGTTACGACCAACATCTCTTTCATACTCGACATCAACATCTGCCCAACTGCTGTTATCTTTCCAGCCAATCGCCCCACCAAGAAAAGCCTCTTCTTCAAAATCGGATGCATACAAAGCATCTTCCTGTGCAATAACTGACGACACAAACACAAGCAGACTAAATACCAGCAACCATTTCCGCAAGGATAAAAACTTCATTAAGTGAGCACTGCTTGCAGACCAGAAACAATACGATCCATAAAGTTCTTAAAAGAAAACTTCCCGTTAATTAGCTCGGCCGAATACTCACCTAAGCTTCTTCCGCCATCATCACTATCGATCACCGCGATAATTTTTTCTGCTAACTCTTGCGCTGTGCCTTGCGTTAGTCGATAACCATTTTCTCTTTCTATGACTAAATCATCTGCACTGCCATCTGCGTAACCGGAAATAATGGGACATGCATGCGCCATTGCCTCATTAATAGCCAGACCGCCGGTACCAGGTAGCACAAAACAGTCAGCAACATCAAAATAGGGACCAACGCCTTCTACGATACTACCGGTAAAAACGATATTTTTTCTATCACCTGTATATTTCTTAAGATCATCAAGGTAAGGGCCATCCCCGACTATGATCGCAAGTAAGTCATCTCTTCCCAGACAATCCATACTATCTATTAATAAGTTTAAACGCTTCTCTTCAAGTATGGCCCCCACATAAAGAATAATTTTCTTTTCAGCAATAGGGATGGTTTTTTTAACTATTTCTCTGGCCTCAGCCCGCCCCAAAGAAATAATTTTTTCTTCATTAATAGTGTTATGAATTACCTTCACCTGATAATTGCTAGCGCCATAATTCAAGGCATAATTTGCAGCATTGGAATGATAAGCAAGATGATAATCAAATCCTGGTATAAAACGATTCAATAAAAAATCTTTTGCTTTGCTGGGATTAAATTCATAGCCGCACTGCCAAGCCACTAATCTAAACCCCATTTTCTGCTTTAAATACATTAGATACCAATCAATGATGTTCCCTACATGACTAGTTATAACTACTACATCGGGGTCAATCTCTTTAATTTGCTTTATGACATTTTTTTGATAACGAAAGGTAAACCCACCTACAATATATTCTTTAAAAATATATTTATATTCGTTTTTGACTATCTTATCTTCTAGTCCCACCCTTCCGGTTGCACCATCTGGTTTAGAGCCAGATAAAAGATATAAACTATCACCCTTTTCAGCCAAGACAGACTCCAAATTAACAAATAGCTCTTTTTGGTAGTGGGCTACACGATCGAATATATACAATATTTTTTTAGCCACTCTTCACCTCAATAATTATTTATTTACTTGTCATATCTACCAGGTTCAATAACAAAGTGATCAAATCCGCGTTCAGAGAACTTAAAACTGCCAGTAGCTATTAACGCTTCATGCTCTAAAATATCTGCTTCTCTTTCAAAGCGTTTTTTTATCACTCTCACTGGAGAGCCTGCTGCTATAGAATATGGAGGGATGTCCTTTGTTACTAATGACCCTGCAGCAATAATAGAGCCCTTACCAATAGTAACTCCTGTAAGCACTATTACACCGTAACCCAACCACACATCATCCTCGATAACCACCTTGTCTCCAGAGAACGGACTTAGATTTTTTTTACTGCCAACCCAGGGCGAAAACCTAACTGGAATGCCCTTGACTCTAAAGTCATGATCCATTCTACCCAAGAGTGCCACCCGATTTGCAATTAGAACGTAACTCCCTATCTGGCAATTACATTCAATATTTACATCTTTACCAATATAAACATTATCGGCGATAGTGATTTTTTCAGCCGCCCAAAAAAGAGGGGTTTTTCCTATATGCAACCCTTTGCCTACTGACATAAATCTTCGACACCTAAAAACTACATAGGCTGTTCGTAATCGCCTTATCACTGCCAGCACATATGAAAACATCACATTTTCCTAAATATTTTTATTTAACATCTTTTACTTCTGTGAATACTTCAGCGAACTAAAAACCACTCTTAGGTATGGCCATAAAAAATATACGGGCCATAGCAAACCTGCGTGCCGTCTGGTTAAAACGTACCATGTCTGAAACGGTAACCCTTTAGGTGAACGTATTTTTCTCCACCGTTCACTTAGAGGAAGACTTACATCATCGAACGACCCAAAAATTGGATTATTCGGACACTCTCCAACATAAACAGGCGGCACCCACAAACCAATACCGGCCTTTTTAGCTCGCAGACCATAATCGATATCACCCATACCATGGGTAAAACCTGCCTCAAGGTTGCCTAAAACATCGGCCGCCGCTGAAGTGACCATAACACAGTTACCGTTCATCGAATCACAGGCTGTTGAAACAGCACCTAGCGCCATTAAGCGAAATCGCACCGGTCGCCATTTTGACTCTCTCCGAACCCCACCATAAGTTATTTTATCTGATCCAACATCTTTCGTGGCGCCAACAACGATTAAGCTATTTTCTTCGTGCTTGGAGCGTTCCTCAAAGCAACAAAACATATCAGCCATAGCTGATTCATATAAAATAGTATCGTCATTCAACCACAAGTAAAAATCAAAACCCTTTTCCATCGCCGCAGCCAACCCCTTACGCATACCGCCATTCCAAAACAAGTTTCCATCTCCAGTGAGAATGTTCACTTGAGGAAAGGCAGCCTTCACAACTTCGCCGGTGCCATCGCTACTACCATCATCAACTAGATACACAGTCGGATAAATATTGACATGGGCAACCGATGCAAAGAAATTGCGCAAGCAATCAACGGTTTTTTCCTTTCTATTAAAACATGTTAGAACAACAGCGATGCTGCCATAGTGAACATTATTCATAACTTCCTATTTTTTCTTATTTATAAATACGATACTTTAACTTTTTATCTGTGCTATTTCTGTCTTTCCACATTCTCACAAAAAACTCTCCGTTTAAGCGTCTAAAACATTCACTTATAACATAATCAAGCATATCTCTAATGCCAATTTTATGAGTGGCCTCAACTTTAAGCTCGCCCAATAATTTATTCTTTGAATAACCCATAGCACTAAGAGTATCGTCACCCAGCCTTTCAATATAGGCTTGGGCTACTTTTACCCGATACCAGCTATCAAAACTTGTTATCCATTTCTCAATGCTGGCACTAGCAACACCGCTATATTGTTTATTTCCCCACTTATCCCCCAAACTACCGCGAAGATCCTGTACGCTGTACTGCTTAAGCATTTGCTCGGTATAGCCCAACCCCAAATACTCACAGATATCAGATAATACTTGCTCCGGCGCTAAAACAAGCTGCTCATAATTCACATGAAGCCGCCTGTCTTCGCTTATACTATTGAGAGCCTCAACCAAAAGCACTGGCGCTGTATTAATGTCCTGCATAAATGTATGTTGGTAAAGAAAACGACCTTGGCACCAAGTTTTTAAGATGGACGAATAGACCGACAGCGGATTGCGAAATAGAAAAATAAATTTTGCAGCAGGAAATGCCCTTATTATTTCAGGCAACACTAGGTAGTAACGCGGAGACTTATCAATAAAATATACAGGCCGGCCCTTGCAGCCCTTTTCATAAAGCCCTTGTGCCCAATCGGCTATAGCGGCTAGATAATCATCCTGCTTATTGGGAAGACTTTCTACAAACTCACTAATCGCCTGTGATGAGGCCTCCTGATTATACTCAGCCATCAAACCATCTGCTTTAGTGGCATATAACATCGGAAGTAACAACCAAGGCTCGGCAATAGACTCCATTTCAGGATGAGCCATTAACATTTTTTGCAGAAGTGTTGAGCCCGCCCGAGGTTGCGAGAAAATAAATAATGGTTCAGGCTTCATTTACTACTACCATGTTTTTTAAACATTGATGACAAGCCATCTACACATAAATAGAAAATAAACAGGCTATTAGTGACGAGATATCTTTTCCATAATCGCTTCGGTTCACTAAATAAGCGGTGCAGCCACTCTAAACCACTTCTCCTCATAAACTCTGGCGCCCGATTTATTTTCCCAGCGTGAAAATCAAATGCTGCACCCACACCAAATAACAAGGCCGGCCTCAGTTGCTGCCAGTTATCCGCCATCCAGCACTCTTGTTTGGGTGCCCCAAGTCCTACCCAAACTATATTGGCTCCGGCATCAACAATCATTTTATGAATTTTATTGTTCTCTGCTTGAGACATTGGCCCAAAAGGCGGCGAATAAAGCCCAACGATATCCGCTTGGGGGAAGCTACTACCTAAGGCATCTTTCAATTTAACCAACGTGTCTTCAGTTGATCCCATAAAAAAGTGTTTGCCATCTGCAGCATGCTCCATCATATACGGTAAAAAATCAGGGCCTGCTACTTGTTGTACATCCACGCCACGCCACTTGCCAACTACGGACAAAGGCCTGCCATCAGGAGAGGCAATAAATGCGTTATTAGTAGCCCGTCTTAAAAGCAGGTCTTTTCTTGCAGTGACCACAGCATGCACATTTGAAAAACAGACATAGCCACCCTCGCCGCTATTTATTCTTTCTATACAAGCATCAAAAGCAAGACGAGTATCAACTGCAGAAATCGAACAATCCAGTATTTTATAGCGCTTTATTGTTGTCATTAACTAAAAAATCACTTTGTGTTGTTGTGTTGTAGATACTGCATTGCCCAACGTAGCATGTTAAGTAATTGCAGCCACCCACCGTGGGTATTTATACTCAATTTTCGCCTAGCGTAATACCAAATATATATATTGTGGCTCACTATACCTACACCTAGGCCAATACCCACACCTATAAGACCATATATATTCGTCATTATCACACTAGCAAACACACCACCTAGACCCGCAAGCAAGGCAGACCACATAACTTGCTTTTCATGCCCAGTCATCATCAATAACATACCAGGGGACCCAACCAAAACATTAATCACAGCAATCCCAGCCAGCAGTAATAGTAAGTGAGATGCCTGCTGGTAATAACTACCAAAAACAAGTTCTAGTATTTCTGTACCAAATAACAACACGACTATAAAACCTAATACTGCTGGGGCCGTGGCTAGAGTTGCGCTATTTCTCAATACTTCTTGTAATTTCTTCGTTTTGCCTTGCGTGTTTAATTCAACAATCGTTGCAGGCAATACCGCATTTACGATTAGCAGCGGCATAGTCAACAAGGTCATGAGCCTAGTGCATGCACCATACAATGCTACATCGCTGTCTGGTTGAAAAACGCCCAATACCCACATATGCATTTCCCGCACACCAAATAACGAAAAACCGGTGATAAACATCGGCATTGCCAGCTTTAATACCTGAGCAACATCAATATTACTAGCAGAGGTATGCTGCCCAATATCACCATGCAGGAATATATTTGCTAAGATAAGACTAGCTAACCCCGAAAGCATAGAAATGATAATAACCTCTTCAAAGCTCGCCTCGCTATTTAATAACCAAAGCAAGGTAAATGCCACTGCAGAAAACACGCCTGTGCACAATCCACTAAATAATGTTGCGAAGGTAATTTTGTGCAAACCTCTGAATATCTCTCCAAACAAACCTTGCATTGAGAAAATCACTACCCAAACTGAAATTAACCAGACTACCTGCGCCATAGGTTTGGAATGAAAGACTGACTCGGCAAGCCAATTGCCTAGGCCTGCATATATCGATAAACCAACGGCCAGGGCGCAACAAAGACAAATAATCAGAACTTTATGAATCACCCACTTAGCTTGTCCAGGTTTACCTTTGGCTAACGCCTCTGCGACAAATTTTACTACCGCCCGATTTAAACCGAGCTGACCAAACATTGCAGCGGTAGTTACTAAGCTTAATGTTAAAAAATATGCGCCATATTCCTCAGGTTGTAGCAACCTTGCTAATAGCGCATTAACGACTAACAAAGAAAATGCTGAGAATAGTTTGCCAAGAAAAACTATCGCCCCCCCCTTGAGTAGCCTTTCCCTGATCATATTTATTTTTTTATTTTTTGGCACAGGGACACTTTTAATAATTTAATTGCGATTATCGTTATGGCAAAGTCATGATATTTACACTGCATAATTCCATGCTTGTAAAATACCCGCCAGCTCTTGATTAATTTCTGCCTGCAAACTTAAAGGTATCTCTTCTCTCCATGAATCTATTTGCCCCTTCCTAAAAGTCACTCGACCTGGCCCATGCAACTCATCTATTACTCCCTCAATACCATTAACGGGTATCTCTAATGCCTTGCACAACACAACCAGTGACCTCCTCTGCGCCTCCTGACAACCCCCCCCCTTATCTCCAACTAACTGCTCATACTGCAATAATGTAACATCGCTTGACTCTATCCAAGGATTTAATGAACTACAACGAATCTTTAGCGACTCAAGGCTAGCGTCCACTCCATGACAACCATACAAAGCCGCTCTATAGCGCTGATCAACTGTCATTTTTAAAAACTCTTCATGCATTACGTGCCGCTTATTTGATACCACATAATGCACAAAGGAATTTAGCACCGCCCTAGGATCTCGCAGCATCACAAAGAGCACGAACTCTTTCTCCCGTACTTTAGCCAAAAAGTCAGATGTATAACCAACGTGTCCAAATAAAAACTGATCAGGCCCAACCGCATCAAGACGCTTGTTAATAGCACTGCGCGATATTTCAACGGGGGTATCAATACCAATAAGATAGCCTTGTTTCCATGGCATCCAGAGCAATCGTTTTATTTTCGCCTTGAAGGTATTGCTCAATACCTCACTAGAAGCAAATCCATGTAGTTGTTGATATTCAAAAAGCTCGAGGCATTTACCAACAAGGTTGGTTCCTGATTTTGGCAAGGAATTGACAAATGCTTTCTTCATACGTCTATTATATAGTCCACTGATCTTCACTATTAGTCGGTAAAAAGCCAGATGAAATAGCGCGGACGATTCTTTCCACCGCCAGCCCATCACCATAAGGGTTATGAGCACGCGACATAGCTATATATTTGGCCTTGTCACCCATAACATTTTCTACGGCGGTAACAATTTTTTCTCGGTTAGTCCCCACCAAAAGCACTGTTCCTGCGTCAACTGCCTCTGGCCTTTCTGTCACCTCACGCATAACCAATACTGGCTTTCCTAAAGCAGGCCCCTCTTCCTGAATACCGCCAGAGTCCGTTAATATTAAATCACTCTGATTCATCATCCAAACGAATGGCTCATAATCGAGCGGCTCAATAAGATTTACGTTTTTTAGCCCATCTAGTATTTCATATACTGGCTTTTGTACATTGGGATTAAGATGGACCGGATATACCAGATCCCACTCTGGATGGCATTCTGCAAGTTCACGTATTGCAGAACATAAATCAATAAATCCCTGCCCAAAGTTTTCTCGTCTATGGCCAGTGATTAAAATAAGTTTTCTATTAGTGCTACTTATTCTCTCAAATAAAGGCTTCCCGAATTGATTTACCCAATGCCCGTCAGGATAATTTTCTACGATATCACGCACTATCAATAGAGCGTCAATCACAGTATTTCCTGTTACCCACACAGTCTCTTCTTTTATGTTTTCTGCAAGTAAATTATTTTTTGCTAACGAGGTAGGTGCAAAATGGTAGTTTGTTATTCGCCCCACTAAACTACGATTGGCTTCTTCCGGGAAAGGCGCTTGGAGATTGCCAGTTCTTAACCCCGCCTCAACATGGCCTACTGGGATATTTTCATAAAATGCTGCCAAGCCTGCAGCAAAACAGGTTGTAGTATCTCCATGAACTAACACTAGGTCTGGTCGATCGGTTCGAAACACCTCTCTTAAGCCAAGCAAGCATCGCGTAGTAATATCAAATAAGTCCTGGCCAGGTGCCATTAAATCAAGATCATGATTTGGCTTCAAACCAAAAAGATTTAACACCTGATCCAACATCTCACGATGCTGCGCAGTAACACATAATATTGATTCAATCCCGTCAGCCTCATTAAGACCGATAACAAGAGGCGCCATTTTAATGGCTTCAGGACGCGTACCAAATATTGTCATCACTTTGATGGTCACTTAATTACACCTCGAGTATCAATTAATACCCGCTCTTTAAAATCTATAACCTTCAAGTGGTTGAACTGTTTGTGGTCAACTAAAAGTAAAACAATATCCGCATCTCTTATAGCCACTTCTAAAGTAACCAAATCGAAGTCTTTATGTTGTTTGAGATTTGGCTCACAAACTAAAAGATTACCTATGCTGTCAGCCTTTAGCTTTTGTACTATATCAAACGCTGGTGATTCTCGGAGATCATCAACATCAGCTTTAAAAGCCAAGCCCAGACAAGCTATAGTTGGATTTTTGAACTTGTCGGCGCAATTTTTAACACGATCAATAACCCAATCAGGCTTAGAATCATTTACTTCCCGCGCGGTGCGAATAAGCCTAGCCTTGTCAGGAGAGCGGTCAACAATAAACCATGGGTCAACAGCTATGCAGTGCCCGCCTACGCCGGGACCTGGCTGAAGAATGTTTACTCGAGGGTGCCGATTTGCAAGCCCTATGACTTCCCAGGTATTGATACCTTCACTTTCACAAATCATAGAAAGCTCATTTGCAAAAGCAATTTGAACATCGCGTGATGAATTTTCTGTTAATTTTACCATTTCAGCAGTTTTAGCCGTAGTAGCTAGGACATCACCACGAACAAACTCCTGATAAAAATCTACTGCAACTTTAGTTGATGCTTCGTTAATACCACCTACTACACGATCATTCTCGACCAACTCAATTAAGATTCTTCCAGGTAAAACACGCTCGGGACAATGCGCCACAAAAACATCTTCACCGGGCTTCAAGCCATAATTAGCAAGTATATCAGCAACAACTTCATTGGTAGTTCCTACGGGGCTTGTAGACTCCAGAATAACTAGATTTCCACTTTTTACAAAGGGCGCTATTTTCTCTGTAGCCTGAGCAACATAGCTTAAATCTGGCTTCTTGCCGTCTTTAAAAGGAGTTGGCACTGCGATGATAAAAATATCTGCTTCACAAGGCTCTAAACTAGCTTTTAAATTACCAGAGTTGACTGCAGATTTAACCATGACATCTAAGTCAGGTTCGACGATATGAATGCGACCATCATTAATCGTGTTTACCACGTTTTCTGACACATCTACCCCATGGACTTTATAACCTTTTGTACCTAACAATGATGCTGTGGGTAGCCCTATATAACCTAAACCCAAAACACAAATAGTTTTATCTAATATCTTCATGACTCACACTCTCAATACTCTAATAAATCTTTTTACTTTCTATAAGACTCTCGTCACTACGCATAAATAGCTTTTAATCAGAAAGACTATCAGTTTAATAAACCTCAAAAATTCGATAGCCCAAATTTGAAATACGGAATTTTCTCGACAGAATTTTTGTTAAATCAATCTTCTTTATTAGAACCGTAACCACTGACTGCTAACAATAAAAGTTTACACTTAATATAATTTTATAATTAACAAAATTCGTAATAGTTATTTCTTATGTTCTGCTTTCGCCTCTTTGAATAACCTGGCATAAGCGAGTAAAAATCTTAGACCTCTAACATCTCTAGGGATTAAGAGACTCCCCCTTAAAACCTACTAACATGATCCGAAAATCATATAAAGAATTTGCTTTTTATTATTTCATTTATGTAGATAACACAGTGGCCAAATCAACACCCTTTGAAACTAAAATTGATTCCCTCACAGCTTCTGCTTGTGCCTCATCTTTCACAAAACGATTAATACCACCAATTTTTCGCCCCTTCATCACTTCTATAATAACATCCATATCAATAATAAGTTTACCCGTTGCATACCCATGCACCAAAGCATAATCACAATGAGTATTCACTAATCTGGGCACTCCTCCAGTAAAAAAATAAATAGCATTTATAGCATCATCTTCAAATATATCACCACTTGCCCCCGCAACCTGTAGTCGATGGCGTATGTAGCCATGAATCTCTTCTAAATCAAGTGGGCCTAAATGATATTCAACCGATACACGCTGTGCAATTTGAGCATATTCCTGTCTCTGTAAAACCTCTAATAACTCCGGCTGGCCAACAATAATGATCTGGAGCAACTGATCTCTGTCAGCATTAATATTTGTTAGCATCCTTAATTCTTCTAACGCGCTCCCACCAAGATTTTGAGCCTCATCTACAATTAGCACCGTTCTTTTACCTTGTGCATACTCAGCAATAAGGAATTTCTGAAACTCACGAAATACTTGAATTTTGTCCATCCCTTCATGCTGAAGTCCAAAAGTAGATGCCACCCAAGACATCAAATCATTTTGAAATAAACTAGTATTGTTAATTAAACCCACAGTTAATTGACCGTGATCTATACGCCGCATCAATTTACGAATTAGAGTGGTCTTTCCTGAACCCACTTCACCACTAATCACACTGAGACCTGCCGCAGTCTCTAATAGACCATACTCTAACAGACTTAAAGCAGTACGATGCTTTGCTGATAAATACAGATAATCTGGATCTGGAATTAGATTAAATGGTTTATCTTTTAAGCCAAAGTGTTTTTTATACATAACAAGTTAAGACACTATAAATGAGCGGCTTTATTTAAAACGGTACCTAATATGTTAGTTCCTTGCAGCATTTGCAAGCTCTGCTCTAACTCTTGACTAGTCGTAACACCGTCTTCAACTACAAGCAATGTCGCATCTAAGTACGGAGTAAAAATAAGCGCATCATCATTAACCAACAATGAAGGAATATCAAAAATAATAATACGAGACTCATAACGTGAAGTTAAATCTTTTAACAATGATTGCATTTTTGGTGTAGATAATATCTCTGAGCTATAACGCTCGTCTTGATTACTCGGCAAAATTACTAAACGCTCGAGGCCTGGATTAACTAATAGCTCAACAATATTTTTCTCATCATTCAGATGATCGACCAGCCCACCCTCAACATCAAAGCCTAAAACTTTATGGATACTAGGATTACCGAGATCAAGATCTACTAACAATACCGTTTGATTAGCTTCTTTTGATAAAGATATCGCCAAGTTTACCGCAGTGGTTGTTTTACCTGCAGACTCATTTGGGCTAGTCACTGCTAAGGTTTTCCAATTATTAGCCCGTACTTTTTGTAATACTTGAGTTCTTAGTTGCCGGTAAACTTCCGCTTCTTTTTCATGCTGAAAACCTGCCATAATATGATTACGTCTGAGCACAGCGCCTGAAAGCTTAACTTGACGAGTAGTAGTGTAATTAATTGAAGGGACACCTTCATCGACAATAGCCCCACTATCCGCTTTCACATTACCAGTTGACTCAACATTGGATTTTTTACCAATATTCCCCTGTCGCTCTTCTCTAGCTTTATCTATTGCTTGCTGTATATAGTCCATACTTTTACCTGTTACCAATTAAACCCATGAGCCATTAACTTAAGCCAGCAGCTCTTAATATCATAAACCAAGTAACATCTAATGGTTTCACTAAAAAATGAAAAGCCAACATAACTATAGATATTACTACGATAGCCAATGCTATTAATTTGTACCACTTTGACGCTTTATGACCATCAGTTTCATCATTACTCATATAGGGCACAACTGCTAATGGTTGCGCTCCCATTATGACAGCCAACGCATCTCTCCCCCGAATAGCAGGTGATAATGCCTCTAATACAATCACGGTACCTAGACCTACACCTACAGAAAAAATAAAACCCAGAAAAATAATGACCGGACGGTTGGGGCTTACTGGCTCCTCTGGCAAGGCCGGGGGGTCAATCAAAGTAAAACGCTCACCTTTTCGACCTTGTTCCAGATTTTTCCCTAATTCTGCAGCCCGCTGCTTGGCATTAATTTCCTGATATTTTGCCGTTGCATTTGCATAATCACGCTGCAAGGCAATATAAGTCTTTTCTACCATCGGAGCTTTTAGAATATGATCTTCATATCGTTTTAGCTTTTCCGCAAGCTCTAGTTTATTTTCATTCAGTATCTGCATTTCAACGACGACCGATTTAAGCTGTGTATCCATCAACACATAAGCGGGGTTATCCGGATTGTCTTTGCTATTCGCGGCCTCACCTTTTTCAAGAGCATCAGACTTGCTCAAAACCAAATCATCCACAACTCTTTGTTGGGCAACTACTTTAGGGTGAGTCCCCGTATACTGTTGCTGCAACTCACTTAAAATATTCTTCTCTATCCGCAGCTGCTCTTCAAGCTCTTCCTGACTTAGACTTATTCCTAACACTTTCTCTAAAACTTCAATTTCACGCGCAAGCCGAATTACATCAGGGTGCTCTTCGCTATAGACCGCAACTTTTTGACGATATGCTGACTTTAATGATTTAAGCCGGTCATAGTCACTCAAAACCTGCTGCCCATCCGGCATTACTGTCGGCGCATAAGGACTTAACTGAACTAGCTGAGATTCAATATCCAGCTTGCGCTTTGTTAATTCTTTTAATCGCAGAGACACATCTAGCATCTCCCGCTCCGTACGCTCTATTACCTGCAAGTTGTATTGATAAAGTTCAGGTAAGCTTCCTTCGTTCTTCAGCTTAAATTCTGCCAATTCTGTCTCTAAAGCTGCCAACTCTGCTTCTAAAGTCTTGCCTTCCTCCGTTAAAAATACGGACGTACTAGAAGATTTTTCTGCCCTATCTTTTAGATTTTCGTTTAAATATAAGTTAACCAACTCACTAGCTACTTTTTGCGCCTTGGCTGGATCTTTATGCTTATAGGATAGAGTAAACGCAATTGTTGCCTCTGTTGGCCGACCTGTTCTTGGATCCAGCACTCCCGCACTCAGTACATCAAGCCCGACATCTTCAACAAATCTAGCCACAATCTCACTTCTTGCGGTGGCTTGCAATTCATCACTTGTATGTAAGTTATATTTATCTACTAAGCCCATTATATTTTGCATAGTCATAATTCGGGCTTTAATAACTTCTATTTGCTGCGCAGCAAAACTAGTAACAGTAGAGCTTACTAAATCCTTAGGAATCTGTTGCTCTTCAATTAAGATGGTAGCACTTGACTGATAAGTTGAAGGCCACATCATGGCGGCAAACAGCGCAATAAAGAATATTACACTCGACGGTATTAGAAATTCTTTTTTACGACGCTTAAATGCCCCAATGTATTCTTCCAGGCCTTTAGTTTCTTCTTCAAATTCTACTGCCATGTTCATGTTATTATCTCTTTAATCTTTAACGTGACCAGCTTTGTTGGACTGGCTGATACTTTACGCTTACTTCAATAGCACCCGATTCGGCTACACCACTAAATATTTCACGCTCTTGGTTGTTATATCTTAAAGCAACATTTGCATACCAACGCTCAGCAAAACGATGTCTATACCTTATAACAGCATTTAAAAACGTCCTATTTACACTACTAACATCGGAGTTCAACGGCTCGTCTAACGCTTTATTTTCACCCCAAGTGCTATCAAAAGCTATCCTTCCATGTTGGGTAATCGCATAGGCCCATTTTAAGCGCACTCTTTCGGACTCAATGACCACCCCATCAGAGCTAGGCTGCAAGCTATTACTATAGGTTAGACTAAGCTCCTGGCGCTCATTTGCCCACTCAGTATTAACATCCCAGTTCGCAACGCTGCTTTCTGGATCGACCAGACTACAGAAATTAAAATTCAATGGAATAAAGAGAGGGTCTTGTTCCGCCCTAGAACATGCATTTTCCGGGTCACTGATCTCATAACTTGTTTCAGTATCGGACTCACCATAGGATGCTGTGAATTTAAGCTTTTCAGTAAGTTTGTAATCTATCTGGGCCGTCCAACCGGCACTATCGGTAGTTGACTCTCTACTCTGCTGAAAGATCTCTGGGTCACCAATGGGTATCAATTGCCCAAAGAAGTTAATCGTTTGCTGAAATGCGACTAACGCGTCCACCGGTTCATATTTAATTATTGACGTGTTAGCGATTACGCTTAACGACAATTTTTCAGTTAAAGTATGCTCCCAGCCTAATTGCCCTTGAAAATATTGATAATCAGTTCGACCTATCGCATCGTATTTTGACTCTACCGCTGATACAGAAAAATTTAATCGATTAGATTCGTCAAATATATACGCCGAAGAAGTACCTAATGAATAATTTTCATGTCGATCAACTATTCCAACACGACCTGAATCTTCAATCTCGCTGGTGCGTGTAGTATCCCTAACCAAGCCGGCAAAGACATTGACATAATAGGTTTCGCCTTGCTTTACATAAGAGAGGTTAACATTTTGATCGTCCGTATTTAATTCAGTACGATTAAAACGGCTAAAATCCAAATCAATATCTAATGCGACATTCCAATTTTCTTCATTGATCTGCCCATTAATACTAGGGGTAACAGTATAGCCGAATAGCGATTCCGTATTATCGACCTGTAAGCGATAATTATTATTGTGCTCAGTCGAAACTTTTACACTAGGCTCTAACGCATATTCGGTGGCATCAACAACCGCAGCATTTATCAGTGCCCCCGCTGCAGCTAAAGCTAAAATTTTATTGGTGAATAATTTCACAAGGTTGCCACTATTTATTATTTTGTGTGTGCTGGTTCATCATGGCTATCCGCTACGGCACGACGACAATATCACCGCTTTGCAGCACTATATTGGTTTGCAGTTCATCACCACTTTTTACTTCGGCATATTCAAAGGGAATGGCAATTTGTTCACCGGTGCTAATACGACGCAGCACATTGATGCTGTTCTCTGCTGCAAAAGCATTTAAACCACCGCCCATTGCTAACGCCTGCATCACATCGGTCGGGCGATTTATCGGGTATTCACCAGGGCGATTTACTTTACCCAGCACATAAATTTTATTGCCTAATAGCTGCTGTACTGCCACGGTTACTGTTGGCGTATCTTTTAAGTATTTACCTAAAGCTTCGGCGATAGCTGCTTCAGCAGCAGGGCTGGTATTGCCACCAACTTTTATTGAGCCAGCCAAGGGAAAGCTGATATATCCATCGGGCTGCACGGCTATCTCCCGGGTCAAACTTTCTTCATTCCAGACATCAACACGCAATATGTCGCCGGGATTTATTTTGTATGAGGATTCAGCCAATACATTCGCTGAAAGTACTAAGCCAACCAGGCAGGCCAGCGTACGAATTAAACCATTATTCATTTTCATTATTAGTTTCCACTACGTATTCTCAAGCTACCTTTCTCAAGGGCCGCAAAGAGTCTCACAGGGTGAGACGCTTGCACAATAGGCCCGATAGGCCGCTGTTAACTATTCACGAAGATAAGCTGGATGTTTTTTAAACAATATCGCAAAATAAATGCCAAATATTAAAAAATCCAATCTAAACAATACTATAGACGATCTTTTGAATGTGGATAGTACGGTTTATCTATTAAAGTGTTCTTGCACAATGAATAGGCTACTCATTCGCTTAGTGTGACTGTTTATTTCGTGCTTTGAATCCTATGGACGGTCGAGTTAACGGCCGCAAAATCGGCAAGTACTTTTCCTGATTAAAGACATTTCAAGCGAAAGGAGACGCAACTTGACTCCCGATTGTTGCATTCGGGAATGCTAAGTACGAATCGGCTTCGAGAAAAACAGCCATAAACCCCAGCGCCGCGATTGACCCTAGCTTAGTAGATGTGTTGAACCCATAGCCACTAATACCAAGCGTTTCATAGCGTCACGCCCAAATACTGCTAACTATTAGCACTACTTAGAACAATTAGTTGGTAGTTATATCGTTTTTGATCAAATAGAATACAGTTCAAACAATAATAAAAAGCACGATAACTGGATGGCACTGATGAAAATCAAGTACCAATGTATTCTTCATGCGGTTTCGGTCATTACCGCGCTGCTGCTCTCCCAACCTGGAGTTAGCTTCGCCGCGGGTTCGGCTGAGCGCCTTACTAAAGCCCCTGAGTATGAGCGGCTGATAGAGATTGCGCAGCAACGCAACAAGGTCAGAGTCATTGTGACTCATGAGGATAGTTTCGGACCGCTACCCGCAAAGGCTCGATTTAAACCCATACGTGACCGAATCCTTAGCAAACTTATACAGAAAGAAATTGCCCCTTTACGTGAGTTCAGAAATTATCGCGGCGGTGTCTATTCGGTTAATGCCGCAGAATTAGACGAGTTAATAGCTACCGAGGGTATCGACCGTATCTTTGAAGACACCTTGCTATCACCTGCGTTAGTCCAATCCCGAGCGCTAATCAGCGCTGATGTGTCCCATAATTATCAACTGAAAGGCAATGGCGCGATTGTTGCCATTCTGGATACCGGTATTGATGGCAACCATTCCGCTTTTAGTGGCCGAATGATCACTGAAGCCTGCTTTTCTACTAACTTCACTGATTATCAAGCAAGCAACCTGTGCCCCAATGGCGGCTCTCAGCCTAACCGACAAATCACCCAATATGGCACTGGCGCTGCAGCACTGACTAAATGCACCGATGTCGATTGTTCCCATGGTACCCATGTCGCCGGGATTGCCGCCGGTAGCGATGGGTCCGTTACCGGGATTGCCCCAGAAGCCGGTATCATTGCCATTCAAATTTTTAGTCGCTTTGCCACAGAAACTGACTGCGGTGTTGGCAAAGCCCCCTGTATCCTTTCCTTCTCGTCTGATACCTTTTCAGCGCTGGAGTATCTGGCTGATCTAGTCGATGGCACTAGTGCCAATTACAATATTGCAGCAGTTAATATGAGCTTTAGTGGCGGCAGCTATGCCAGCGCTTGTGATACCGATACTTACTATGCTTCGGCCCTCAACACGCTAAGCAATTTAGGCGTAGCTTTGGTGGCGGCTTCAGGAAATAACTCAAAACTCGACAAAATTGGTAGCCCTGCCTGTGTCAGCAGTGTATTTGCTGTTGGCAGTGTTCGTGACACGAATGATGCAGTGAGCAGTTGGTCCAACACGGAAGCAACGCTACTGGATATTCTCGCCCCCGGCCAAGGGATCCGCTCTGCGCTACCCAACGCTGGCTATGGGGGTAAAAGCGGAACGTCTATGGCGGCACCGCATGTGGCTGGTGCTTTTGCGCTATTAAAAGCGCACAACAATAGTCTTGATCTGGCCACCATGAAAAGCTTACTCATTACACATAGTGTGGCAATTACGGATACCCGTCCCAACCCCGCCCAAATTCACCCTCGGTTAGACTTGGGTCTGGTCACCCAGTTTTTAGCCCAGCCTGAGGATCTTCCAGAAGTCTCAATCTTCAACCCTATAGACGGTGGCATCACTAATGCCGACCAACCCCCTATCAATCTAATAGCTGAGGCAGGCGACCTTCAAGATGGGGATTTATCAGCGGCGATAAAATGGTCTTCAGATATTGACGGGGCAATCACATCACCCGCGTCTCTGTCACTCGGCACTCATACCATTACCGCCAATGTTACCGATAGTACTGGTTTTATCGCTACTGATAGTGTCACCATGAAGGTAGCTAATGGCCCCGTTGTTAGCATTATTTCACCTACAAATAATGCTGAATTTCTCGAAAGCGATGTGCTGACATTAATGGCTAATAGCTATGATCCCGAAGATGGCGATTTGTCGACGAATACGCAGTGGTTTTCTAACCTGGATAGCAACCTCGGAACCGGAAGCGCTATCAATATCAACTTAAGTGCAGGACAACATACCATCACAGCAACTGTTACTGATAGTGATGGTGCTACCCCGACTATAACACCCTCGATCCAGCTTAATATTCTTGCGGATAGTGATATGGATGGTATGGCAGACACCTGGGAAGCGTTATACGGAATTGATAGTCCCGGTGAAGACCTGGATAGTGACGGTCTTACTAATCTCGAAGAATATAGCAACGGCAGCAATCCGGCGGATGCAGCACCAACGGTTGTGATTAATACCCCTCAAACTGCCGCAGCTTTTGATACTTTGACCAAAATTTATTTTTCCGCCACTGCCAATGATATTGAAGATGGCGATCTTGGTAGTAATGTTCAGTGGCTATCAGATGTGGATGGCGCTCTCGGAATGGGAGCATCTATTAACGCCTCTCTTAGCAATGGTATTCATACTATTAGCGCATTAGTAACTGATAGCCAGGGAGCTTTCCCTGTGAATAAAGCATCGATTACATTGAACGTTACCATAGGCATGGCCGGCGATGTTAATGGCGATCACGTTGTTGACCTGGCAGATTTGTTAATCATGCAACAATACTTAACTGGTGACGCCTTGCTGGATACAGCAGCCATTAATCGCGGTGATTTATATCCCGTTACCGGCGATGATCGACTGGATGTTGCTGATTTACTGTTGCTACAACAAATACTGCTTAACGCTCAGCCATAGCCTACTATTTATCTACTGTGGAATAGGTTGTAACTCAACATTCGCCTAAATATAACCCGTCTCAAATACCACAAAGAAACAATAAACAATAAACAATAAACAAATGTTAGCTAGACTTAAAGTAAGTTGAATAATGCCCGCCTGAAATATAAAAAAATGCCCTAATCATTCGATTAGGGCATTTTTAGATTGAGAATTATTAACTCAACGTTTGCCTTAAGGGATTAAGGCTTTATCGTCTTTTGCTAACGCATTCCAGTTATAATTATAAGTATTATTATCTAAACAGATTTCACCTGGTTCCATAACACGACCATTCGTTAAATTAAATGTTGTGCCTGTTGTTACCACACCCCCGCTTTTTATTGTGCGAGCTTCGAAAACGATATCCATTAAATCAGGGCCCGAGCTGTCATCAATAGTAAACGCTGGCAATGGAGCTATCACTGCCGGTGCACCCGCGATCAAGTCAGTTTCACCAGTATCATTAATTGGCGCCAAGGTATTTAAAATCAGGTTAGGACAGGTAGGTAAAATGCCGCCATTTTCGGTGCACTGAAGAATAATACTGCGCGAATTGGAAGGCACTGCCGTATCAATGTAGAACTTTTGCCATACAAATGCATTTGTCACCACGGTAATTGGATTACCGGCCTCCTGGATACGAATAAAGTCTAAATAGGTATCCCGCATCGCTTTACCAACGATGCCACTTGAACTACCAGATGCAGCACCAACCACTACGGTATTGGTAATAAAGTTATAACAAATATTTTTATCCAGGTTATCACCGCAGCCATCGGTACCATCTGACAACGCTGGACAATCTCCATCGGTATCTTTGGTTTCGAGAGGATTAGTAGGAAAACGGTCTTTACCATCACAGACGGTATCGTTATCTGTATCAAGGTGCTCTGTTGGATCGCTCGGGCACTTGTCACTTGCATCACCATAGCCATCACCATCCTCTAAACCATCTAGCTGATTTGGAAAAGGCCAATCCTGATCAGTGTCTGCGTTCTCGCGCGGATTGTTAGGGAAGCGATCAAGTGGATTAATAACGCCATCGTTATCGGAATCCTGGAAGCAATTAGCGGCCGTTCTTATGCTAATAGAAAGCGAAGTATCGTCACAAATAATTTTAATTGCAGGATTGGTAGGGTTGTAATCTGTGTTATCACAAACGCCATCGCCATCAGTATCTAATTGCTCACTGGCATCATCAGGACAAGCATCACCGTTATCACCGGTACCATCTCCATCCCTGTCGGCCCACTCAGTAGGATCATTTGGAAACAAGTCGCGATCGGATAATCCGGCATCATCCGCGAAGCCATCTTTATCTGCATCTATACTTCTCGTGCCATCATTCGGAAATGGATCATAACCATCAATAACGCCATCACCGTCCACGTCATTAACACCGCCTTTTGCAGCTTTAGTTGCAGGCAATGTAATATTTGCTACCACTGGAGCAGCCGCTCTTGGGGCAACGGTGCTTGATTCCTGAACCAGAATATCAATCAGGCTTGAAATTAATGTATTTGTGCCTGGTATTTTAAGCGCTGCTGGATCCGACGTGATTACTGCCTGAAGATTGGCAATTACGGACAACGCGGTGAGGGTGCTACCGCCATTTTCATCAACACCATCAATCGTGCCATCCACGACATCTGCCGCCATCTGACGAATTAATTCATCAGCACTAACGTCTATGCTGGCATCAATCAACGCTTGCTGTTTCAATAAAAGCGTAATAGCCGAAAAACTTTCAATGGCGGTACGGTATGCCAGTGCTTTAGATGCGTCGCCCCCTTCGGTAATAATGGGTGGCAGGACCGCTAAATTACGAACATTATCTAATAAGCCAAAACCAAAAGCAGCCAGCGCTCTATTCTGGGCATTATTAATTTTAATTACCATTGGCTCATCAGTGCGATCATTACTTAGGATTGCTAGCATGAAAGTAGTTAATGGCGTAACGTAAAAAGGGGAGTCAGTACTGTAATCTTGTCCTGTCACGATGGCGCGTAATGATTCGATAACAGGCGCATTACCTGTCGTCAATTCCGTCCCACCTGTAACCTCGATAATAAATAGTTGTTCCAGGAAATTTTCCTCGTCGGTGATACTTACCGGAATTTCCAAGCCGACAATTTCTGCATTCGCATTAGTCTCACCGGTATCTAGTAGCTCTCCCTTAAAATCTGCAGCAGAACTGTCATAACGATAGATAGCCACTTCGCCACCCGTAATTGGGCCTTTAACTGCAGCACCTTGAACTGAAGCCGAAGATTGTGCGGGAGGTGGTTCGCCAAAACTATCCGTTTCATCACTACAGCCAACCATAAAAAATGTCGTACATAGGCTTGCAATCAGCGCAGGTTTAACAAAGTTTTTTTTCACGGCGACGCCCAAATTATTCTGCGACAGAGCTTGTTTTTTACTTAAAGTATTCATCTTTTTATTCTCCTGCCAGCTAGTCTTTCAACAGCAGCTTTCCTATACTTTTATTGATTTATATTTATGTATCGTTACCCAATTTTAATCACCAAATACATAAGAAATATCGACACCATAAGTGCGAGGGTCCGCATAAACGGTACCAGTGCTTCTGTTAACACTAATTAGTGGCACACCACCATTAGTGTAATCATCGTTGTTCTCTACATTTTTACCCCAAAATGCAATAGTCGTGCGATCGTCTGGCAAACTCCATGTTAAGCGCACATCAACAAAGTGAGTCTCCGGTGAGGTAACCTCATCAGCCACTAAAAACCCTGCACGATCGAAACCGCCATAAATTTTATCGGTGTAGCGAACATTTACTGACGGCGCAAACGTCCCCCAGTTATCTGTAAATATGAAATAGTCCACTGCCAAAAATGCAGTCCAGGGCGCTATACGTGGCATAGGCTCATCAGACCGATCAACAACGGTTACATTGCCAACCAAGTCAGCCGTATCAACGGAGTACTCTAAATAATCGCCATCTGTATAGGCAATACTGGTGGTAAAACGCAAGCTATCAAAAGGCACATAAGTAATCTCTGCCTCGGCACCTTTAATTTCTGCCTTACCGGCATTTTCAACTGCAGGCAAAGGAATACCGATACGGTCGGGCACAATAGCCGTTACTTGAATATCCTCATAGTCAGTAAAAAACGTTGCGAAGTTTGCACGCAAGGTCTTATCAAATGCTTCAAGCTTGAGACCTATTTCATAGTTCTTTACATACTCTGGCTCAAACTGGCTCATATCTTTCAGGCCATTATTGTCGAAATCACCATTGGCAACCACAACACCGCCTGAACGAAAGCCTTCGCTATAGGTGAAGAAAATCATTCCATCATCGATTGACAAGAGATCTCGAAGGCCGTCATCTACCAGATATTTCAAACTCACACTTGGCGTCCAATCGTCATCTGAACGCTCGGCACTGTCCTGACCAAAATTCCCCAATTCACGTAGCTCTAAATTTCCATTGGCGTTAGCATCAAAGCCATACTGCCAGCTATTGAAAGGCGTGAAGCCAGATGCCGAAAACAGATGTAGCTGTCCTGAGCCAATTTTGGTACTGCAGCCGCCTCCGGGACAAAAATCCCCATTACCAATACTCGGTAAATAAACTTCTGCTTCCTGATAATCGGTACGTCGGGTTTCATCGGTGTAACGAAGGCCCAGTGTTAATTCAAGATTTTCAGTAATATCAAAACCGACTTGAGAAAAAACGGCCCAGGCTTCATTTTCAGTTTTACGCTCCGTTAATTGCGACTGTGCTAACAACAAGCTATTTGGCTGTGATGAACCTTCAACCAGCCCAGCATACGATTGCAACCAATCATCGTCCGTTTTTTCCTGAAAAGCATAAAGACCCAAGGTCACATTCATTCGACCATCCATGGCAGTACCAATAAATTGAAACTCCTGGCTGTACTGATCAGTAACATTATCCTCAGGGGCAACCCTGCCTGTAAGACCTGCAGAGCTTCCATCTAGATCTTCATCAGCACTCAACTGAGTACGGCGAAAACCCGTAATACTTTTAATGTTCAAGTCTTCAAAGCCTAAAGCTTCTCCCAGACCCCAGGACAACGTTAAGCCTGCCAAATTAGTATCAACTTCATAGCGCCCCTGTTCAAAAATATCTGACTGCGCATTAAGCTCACTACGAAATTCGTCCAACTCTAAATTTATACCGCTATTCTCACATTCTTGTTGAGCTGTAACAGCAGCCTCGGAATCGTAAATAGCCTCAAGGGGCGCCTTACCATTAAAGCCAAATTCCGGACCAAAAAACTCACACTTCTGACCGCGAGGAGTCTGTCTGGTCTTGGTAGCAGAGACCAATAAGTCAGCGACCAAATCCTCAGACGCATCCCAGCGCACTTGAACGATACCGGCAAGACGGTCTTCATCATTCCAGGCGGTGCCATCAATGACGTTTTCATATAAACCATCACGGCGAGTACTTGCCAAGGTAACGCGGGTATATAACGTATTATCAATTAAAGGAATATTTACGGTCGCTCTGGCATTTTGACGACCATAATTTCCGTAAGTGACATCCAGATGACCACCCAAGTCAGCGCCTGGCTTTACCGTGGTAATTACAATGGCGCCGCCGGTAGTATTTTTGCCAAATAAAGTACCCTGTGGGCCCGTAACACTTGCATACTTTGCACATCAAGCGCGTCCAAAGTTGAGCCCGCCGAACGCGACAAGTAGATGCCGTCAAGATAAGTAGCAACGGCACTATCAACTGTGACTTTTGTTTCTCGCTGACCGATACCCCGAATATAAGGACTTGCATCGCCTTTGGCGCCATTACCACCGCCACCCATATTCAAGCCTGGCACGATGCCTTCCATATCCTTAACATTGGTAATACCTAATGATTTCAAACCCTCTGCAGAAAAAGCCGACACCGCCACAGGAACCTCTTGCATGGATTCCTCTCGTTTACGAGCGGTTACAACCACTTCTTCGATTGCAAACCCTCCCTTGGAGTCCTGTGCAAATACAGGCGCAACATAAAAAACCGAGAAGATAGCTGGGATAACAACTGCTGAATTTAAAAAACGATGAGGGACCGACAGCTGCCGGCTAAAAGACCGCTTCATTCTATAACTCTCCGACTGTTTTATCTTTATAATTTATTATTAAACGAAATCAGGAACTGCAATATATATACTTTATTTATTACTTTTATTGAGAACTGGATAATTTATTAGCAGCCTATATTAGACAAATGTCTCACATAGGTAAAGCGGCTACAAGAAGCAAATAATTAAATTTTAACCATAATGACAAAATAAAACTTACCCTGCTTCAGCCGTCAAAATATCGCCGTGTATTTTGCAATTTAAACAAAAACTTTGATAAAAATGTGAATAATTCACACGCCTGATGCCCAGCATATCTAAAATGTTAAAGTTAGCTCTGTACCGACCAAAACTAATAGCTTGCTCAAGTTACATCAACCCCAAGAATTAATGCCGCTTCTTCAAGATCTTTGGCATAAGGCCGCCACTTCCCAACGGAAGAATTATAGATAGGCTGTTTTACCTGGAGGTCACTTGCCGTATTAATAACCTCATTGCTTTCATAAAACTTCAAACAGCCTTGCTCCCATTCTAATCCGATAAAGTCAATAATTCTTTTTGCTTCCGCCTCTTGATCTGAAACCAGAGCTTCATAATTAACCATTAAAATTTGCTTGGGGAATAGTAAACTCCAGTGCTTCATGATTTTATTATTCAACTGGTAATAATGCGCTAAATTCGACAGGTCAAAAGCAAATGCATTGCCTTTATCAAATAGTTGTTGATAGCAAGACAGAACTGTATCCAGAGGGTCTCTTTGCAGCCAGATCACACGAGCTTGAGGGTATATGCTCAAAATCAAACCAATATGAAATGAGTTACTCATTGATTTATCTACAACGCAACCTTTAGCGGACTTAATCAAATAGCTATTAATAAACGCTTCATCAATTTTTTTAAACATCGTTTCAAAAATAGACATCGGCGTCCAGCTATAGACATCCGGATAACGCCCCATAGAGACTGAAACAGCACTTACTGCCCGATCAAATGCATCACTCTCTCCAACTGATTGTAATTGGCTATGCGCGGATAGTATTTGGCCTAATAATGTAGTTCCAGAGCGTGGCATTGATGCGATAAATACGGCTTTATAATCTGAGTGATGCTTAGCATGAAGTTCTTTTAAACGATCGGCACTAAAGAAATTTATTAGTTTTTCCACTCGTGCACTTTCCTGCTCAAAATTCCATGGCCGAATTTTCCCTATCGCTAAATTCCCTTTTTTAAAAAAAGTAAAACTTTTTTTACTATCTCTTTCCTCATAATATTTTGCTAAGGTAAAGTTCAAATAAGCTAATTCTTCATGCCTGCCTTTAAGTTTATTTTCTAATTTTTTTACCGCCAAAATATATTTTTCAGGTGTATCCCCCCCTAAAACACGCACTAATCCCCAATACCCACCGATCCTGTTTGGCCCGCTGTTAATGGCTTTTTTAAAGGATTTTTCTGCCTGAATCTTATCAGACATAGATATATACAAATGGCCTAACTGATTGTACGTCGGACAAAGATCTTTATTAATCTCCAGTGCCTTTTCTAGTAAACCCAGACTATTAGCACTATTGCCCAACAATTGTTGCACACTAGCACTGGCACGCAATACTTTCGGATCTTCTGGATAATCAATCAATAATTTTTTTGCAAAATCACATGCCTTATCAAGCTTTGCAGAAGCCTTGAAGACATCTAATAATAATATACTCGCACTTAGCGGAAGCGGTTTTATAGTGTCAATAAGCTGCTGAAGCACATATTCTGCCATTAAAAACTTCCCTGACTGATAACTATGATTAGCTCTACTTACAATATCTTCAACTGGAAGGCATATAACTGCTTCGTTTGGCTTAAGCTGAATATTATGCTTGGGATTGCTCTTGGCGCTTTTCTTTTTCTTTTTCAAAAGTCTTACCCTTCAGGTATTAGCGGAGTATTTAGCTCTTCCAGAGCCTCTTGAAGATATGGCGCATATTTTTTCCATCTAGCCACAGCCGATTTATAAACGGGTTGTTTTACTTGCATATGACTAGCAGTCCTAATTATTTGCTCGGTACTATGATAATTCAGGCAATTCTCTTCCCATTCAAGCCCACAAAAACCCAATATTCTCTCTGTCATACCACGAGGGTCTTCGACGATAGATTCATAATCAACCAATAAAATATTTTCCGGAAATAAATCTTTCCAGTAAGCCATTACTTCTTCAAATAATTTATAGTATTGAATAAATGACTTTTGACAAAATGTGTACTCATTTCCATTAGGAAAATAAAGTTGATATGCAGACAAACACGCATCCATTGGATCTCGCATTAACTGAATTACTTTAGCATCAGGAAAAACTGCTAAATATATACCCAGGTAATGCATCATATTCATCGACTTATCTACTGGCTTTTTATCCCCCGATTTTTGCACGAACCCATGATTACAATAAGATTTATAGAGTGCAGGAAAGTACTTGTTAAATTCCTGTGGCTGACACCAACCCCAATAATTTTCATTTGCTCTAAATTCAAATGCTGTATCGTTAATTGCCTGGTAAAAAGGCTGTGACTCACCGATGGCATAAGTCGCAGTATGGGCACCCAAAATTTGTTCCAGAAGCGTAGTGCCAGAACGAGGTATTGATGCGATAATTATTGGCGCTTTATCAGAATACCCGGAGCCTTTGCACGCCTCTAACATATCTCTCGTGACAAACTGCCTAACTTTCTCAGACTTTATACGCTCGGCATCAATAGACCAAGGACGCAAAGCACTTATGATCTTATTCGCTTTATGTAATTCATTAAAATGTTGTTCTGGCTCATTGCTATAACCCCAAGCCAGCGCAAAATAAAGTCTAGCCCTGTCTATTTCTGTTAAAGACTTACTTTCCAATAGTTTTTTAATACTATCCAGGTCACGCTGGGGAAAACTGTTCTTTTGAATGTGCGCCCGATGCCAATACGACTGACTAAATGCCGAATCTATTTTGGTAACTTTATTGTAGACTTCTAAAGCGCGCTCTTTTTTCCCCATCAAGTTATAACAGGACCCCAGCGCATCTAACAATCTAACACTATCAGGCCTGCGGACAATACCTTTTTCTAATACATCAATCGCTTTCTCTGGCTGATTGCTGGCCCGATAATACTTGGCAATGACGACAGCGGAGTCAGTATCCAGCCGGGCTAATTTAAGCAAAGGATCTATCAGCTTTTCAGCCTTATCAAACCGAAAACTATTACAATACGCCTCAATTAAAATTAGCTGGATTATATTTTCTTTAGGCAGTTGTTCAGCAAGCTGTAGAGCCTGAAATTCAACAAGATTCCAATCACTGGTTTTTGATGATGTATCAAAAACATACTGTAACGCTTCCGCGTAGATAACCTGTACTGCTTGTTGATTAGGCGCCGGCTTAAATACAACTCGTTTATTCTGTATTTTTTTAATTTTATTTTTTTTAATTTTCATCAACAATAACAACTACACTGAGAGCGACACTACTATGTGACTTATTATATACAAGCTATATAGTAACTATATTCATTTAACTTACGCCACCGCAAATACCTTCCACTTCTGCAATAATTCAACTAATTATCTTTAGCCCAGTTAATATTTAACATGTCAGCTTTAATTATCATTTGCAAAAAAAAACCCTGCTATTTCTAGCAGGGTTTTTTCACAGGTTATGGAAAATAAATCCAGACACCTGTTATTTAGCTAACAAAGCTATTAAGCCTTACGCTTACGACCGATACCAGCCAAGCCTACGATTGCAGAACCAAACAACCAAGCAGCTGCAGGTACTGGCACTTCAGAAACCTGCTCGGCACCAATAGTAAAGGTGTAAGAGTTGTTAGAAGTAATACCTGAACCTTGGTCACCAACAGCTACCAGAGTAAAGATATCGCCAGTACCAGTAGCTGAACCACCGTATACTTCACTAAGGTTACCAATTGGGCCACTAACATTTAGTGGTACATTAGGGCATGTCGGTAAAAGACCACCATTTTCAACACAGTCGGTAGCAGTTGTACTTGAACTCAATCCGATAGTATCAACAGTAGCAACACCGTATACAAAAGCATTTGTCACAGGAGTTGTGGCATTAGAGACGGATGAAAAGCTAATCACGCCAGTGCCGGTATCTAAAGTACCTGAACCAGAGCCAGTAGTTGAACCAGTTGCACCACCAATGGCAGCACCGCTAGTAGTACCAGAAATAGCCACAGATACGTCAAACAAAGCAGCTTGAGATTGAGCAGCTACAAGAGCCAAAGCAGTAGCAGCAAGAACAGTATTTAATTTTTTCATTTTATATTCCTCGAGGTTTCTCGAAGAAGGGTAACAACCCGGCCGTCTTTATGAGTAAATTCCTTGTAGTGTTCAATAGCAGCAGAACACTGTCATCCCTGTTTAACATTACTCGAAAGACCCGTAGGCTTTCCGTCCCCACCTCACGATGGGTTTGGCGCTTGCCTTCCTTATTGTTATTTAAGAAGTTTCAAACGTTTATTAATGATTTAATAATTTTGTTACTCAGCCAATGAATGCAGCTACTGGCATGAGTGTCAAAAAACCGCTACTAAATCATTATTGCCTCGTACACTATCCAATATTGATGCCAACAAACTATTAGACATTAGTAATCAATAACTTAGGCAGCTGTCTCATCTTCAGGTCGCACAAACTACAAGCCATTAGTTGCGTTGTGTAAAATAATCCGTCGCCTTAAACAGGCTAACTGATCCAGCTGGCGGGTACGGGTGATGAATAGCAGTGATTTTCATGATTACACCCTACAGCCGAGGAACAAAATGAGACACTAGACTCACATTGCTGCCCACTATTACCCTCCACAGACACAAACCATCTTCCTAAGCTACAAGACCTCTGTTCAATCGCCCAAGATGTAAATTTTCCCGTCACATTATTTTATTTTGAGACACTTGGCGCCTTTTTATGGTGCACTCATTTTCGACGAGCTTTATATTGTATCGAATTACTAACTAACCACTATATATTGTGGGCCCCGGGCTGCACTGTGAGCAATCAATTTTAAAGCTTGGCTTTTATCTAACGGCGACTTAAGCCGATGAGAACGCCTGAAATGATGAACTATTACAATTCGATCACTGGCTGTCCGGCCACCACGCTCTGATTACGCCCCTGCTCCTTGGCCTGATATAACGCCTTATCACAGCGCGCGAAGACCGCCTCGCCATTATCTTCACCACTAAAGGTTGAAACGCCAAAAGACATGGTAATGGTCACTGGTTTTTCTTTGAAATGAAAAGGGCAACTGGCAATAGCCTCCCTGACGCCCTCGACCACCTTGAGCGCAGACGCTTGCTCGGTTTCTGGCATCAGTACGACAAACTCCTCACCACCAAAACGGGCGATAAAATCTGTTTTACGTAAGCGCTTACGTAAAGTTTTAGCAATAATGCGTAACACCTTATCACCTGCCAAATGACCGTAGGTATCATTGACTCGTTTAAAATGATCTACATCGCAAACTGCCATGGTTAAGGGTCGATCATAACGCTGCCAACGCTCGCACTCCTGCTCCAAACGTTGGTTATACGCTTCCCGATTGGGCAGTTGGGTCAACACATCCCGCAGTGCTTTTTGACGCTGCTCTTCTATTCGCTCCTCAGCCTGGGCAGAATCAGCTTCCATATTTTTGACTCGGGCAACCAAGGCATCCAATTGTTCAGAAAGACTCTGTTCGCGCAACACCTCGCCGGATTGGTGTTTATCCATCAACGCGACGACTTGTTCTAAACGCGTACTCACTGCCGATTTCAGTTGATCAAGTTCGGTGGCGGCTTCTACACTCTGCTGAATAGCGCTAAATTGCTCGCGCATAGATTCATTTAGCTCGCGGCCGGCATTAAATCCCTCCCCCTGTAATTGCCCGAGGCACTAATAAATTCAAATGCTTGCGACAAGCGATCATTTAACTGGTTTAAGAATGTTTCAAAATCTTTTTGATTATTATGAAAGGCCGATACAACAACGATACTAATGTCTTCTAAAGTAGGAACCAATTCATACCAATTTAAACCTTTCTCAATTTGTCTTTTGGCGGCTTGATAATTCTCCTTGGCCATTGGCGGCGCTTCTATTTGCTGGAGAAGTTCATCCAATACTTCGCATATTGCTTGATTTAATCGGGAAAACGCAGGCTCTTCACCCATTGCGTCGGCATTAATTTCAGCGCGAGGTGCTACCACCTGATCAGCAAGGTCTAATCCATCATTAATTTTTTCTGCTGAGGTTTCTTTTGACGATTTTTTTTCTACTACCTGAATAGCTTTATTATTTTCATCTTTGTCACTTATTTTTTTTCCGTTCTTCACCACCGGTTCTTTTTCATCAGCAAGGTTTTTTTCTGCTGACCACTGATGCCAAAAGGGTTTGCTTACCCGCTTAATATTTCGCTCGTTCAATACTTCTTGTTGCACACTGACATAATCATTTATCAGCGCTGAATATTCCTGAATTTTCCCGCTGCGTATTTTGATCACTTTACCAAGTTGATTTAATTGTTGCGCCGCTTCTTTTTCAGGCTTCAAACTTTGTAATTGCGACACCAGGGATTGAAAAGCCGACGCTATGACTTTGGCACGCTCAGTTTTAACCGTATCAATCCGTTTAACCTGGCCCTCCAAAGCATCAATGACGGTATTTAAATCTCGCCGCGACGGACTGCCATCACGAAACATTTGGCGCATCCCCGCCAATTGCTTATCTAGCTGTCCATCTATCCCTTCAGCCACCATGCTGATTCGAATAATGCCTTTGGTCAGTAGCGTCATCATTTGTTTGAATTGACGATCCCGCTTCTCCTGTTCGTCAAGCGCGTCCAGATACTTATCCTTCCAATCACTGGTATTACGATTCATAGCCGTACCCGAATTAATTATGCTGAGAATTAGTATAGACCGGTTATCCTAATCAGTAACAACTGCCCTGAAACAAAAAAGGCCGCTATATCAATAGCGGCCTTTAGACTTCCAAGCTAGCTTGTTACTTCGCGGCAAGTCCCGCTCGCTCCTTGTTAACCAGAAAATCTACTACCTTGAGCATTTCAGCCTGACCACCTGCCAAACTTGCCGAGACTCGATATTTACCATTAACCACCACTTCTGGCGTGCCACTGATTTTATAACTGCGGGCACGGGCGTCCGCCTGCTTAACCTGGCTATTTACGCTGAAAGAATTAAACGTCTTGGTGAACTGCTGCGGATCGACATCGTAGTCGGCAAGGAAATCAGCAATTTCTGCAACATTGGCAAAACGCTTACGCTCAACATTCATGGCGGTAAAAATTGCATCATGTACCTTGTCCCGAACACCCATGGTTTCGGTAGCAAAGAACATCTGGGCATGGGTTTTCATCGCCCCATTCCACATTGCAGGTGACTGCCAAAAATCGACGTCAGCAGGCTGTTGTTTTTTCCATTGTTTAATTAACGGTTCAAAGGCATAGCAATGACTACAGCCGTACCAAAATAACTCGACTACCTCTACTTTACTGCTATCGCGTGTACGTACAGGCTGATCCAGCACGATATAATTTTTTCCAGCGACGTACTGTTCTTGTGCCACTGCCATTACCGGCGTTAATAGCACTAACAGCGCGACAACTATAAGACTACGAAAGTTGATACGACGATTCATATTGACTCCATTTTTCTGCTAGAAGTGCATAGTAACAACTACAGCACCCAATTGATTATACTAAGAACCAGTATCGCGCTCCCGGTTCCCTAATCTATTATTGTTTATCGAGTTTGATTAACACTAACTAAAAAAAAAAGGCGGCTAATGCCACCTTTTTTCATTATTCGAGCTAGTGCAAACCAGTAATATAGCTAGCTACAGCCGTGATTTCACTATCACTCATCATGGCCGCTACATCGCGCATGATTTTTGTATCACCATCATTACTACGACCAGCCAAGCCATCTGCCGCGGCACGAAATGCTTTTAATTGTGCTGCAATATAATCAGCATGCTGGCCACCTAAACTGGGGTAACCGGCTAACTCGTTGCCCTTACCTGTTGGCGAATGACAAGCCGAGCACGCGGCTACACCTTTAGTACGAACCCCTGCACGATAAATTTCTTCTCCTTTAGCGGCCTGATCAGGACTTGTCTGACCGACACTAATGGTTTGACTTGCGTAATAAGCTGCGATATCTGCCAGGTCTTCTTTGCTAAAGCTATCTAGCTGACCAGCCATAGTCGGAACCGTGCGACCATTACATTTTTGCGTCGCTTGATCCGCTTCACTTAGTGCACCACATTGAATATCCTGCATTTGCTTAAGCAAGTAGCGAGCATTTTGCCCAGCCAGCTTTGGAAAATTCGGCGCGAGGCTATTACCACCCTCACCATGACAAGCTACGCAAGCTGCAGCCTTTGTTTTACCTGCAGTAGCATCGCCGGCATTTACCGCACCAGCAAAACCTGCCAGCACTAAAAAGCTTACCAATAGTTTTTTCATAATTGTTCCACTATAACTTTATAAACAACTTTAATATTTTGTGGCGCGCTAAAGTCTTACTTACCCGCAGCCATATATTCAATCAACGCTTCAAAATCTGCAGGCTTACAATCAAAACACATTCCCTTTGGAGGCATTGCGTTCATACCTTTATCTACACTGCTTACCAACGTGTCCATACCCTTCTCCAAGCGAGGAGCCCAAGCGGCAGCATCACCGGTTTTGGGGGCGCCAGCAGCACCGGCAGTATGACAAACAGCACAGGTTTTACTGTAGCGATCCACAACTGCCTGATCAGCAGATTGCACCATTGCGCTGCCAGTTACCAAGCCAACTAACGATGCTGCGAGAAGCAATTTCTTCATCTAACCATTCCTCTGATTATCCGTCATAATCTCGTTTGATATAGCGGCCAACCCTTATAGAATAGCCTGAACCGCAAAAACGGCGGCATTATACACAAGACTGGCATCCTATCGCCATCCCTGTAGTATGGCCATTCTTATTCTCACTGACTAAATCTAGCAAAAGGCCCCTCTTGACCACACCCATCATTAACTTTCGGACCGCTGAGTTTTTAACCAGCGCACCTAAATTAGCCAGCTGCCCACCGGATACCGGCTTGGAAGTTGCTTTTGCAGGCCGTTCGAATGCCGGTAAATCCAGTGCCATTAATACGCTCACTGATAATAAGCGTATGGCCCGTATCAGTAAAACGCCGGGGCGCACCCAACTGATTAATTTTTTTACTCTCAGTGACCAGCAGCGCCTGGTAGACCTACCCGGTTATGGCTTTGCCAAAGTACCGATGGAAGTCAAAGAAAAATGGCAGCGGCATTTAGAAGAATATCTGCGCCAGCGGCAATCGCTGTGTGGCCTGATTTTATTGATGGATTGTCGCCACCCGTTACAGGACTTTGACCGGATGATGCTGTCATGGGCGCAAAGTTGCGACATGAAAGTGCATATTTTGCTCACCAAAGCCGATAAATTAAAAAAAGGGCCGGCTAATTCCTCTCTACTAAAGGTACGCAAAGAGCTGGAACCCATGGCTGACCTGGTTTCGGTACAACTGTTTTCTGCCTTGAAACGTACTGGTCTCGACCAATTACAGCAAGTATTAAACGGCTGGCTTGAAATTATCGCGGCAGAGGAAATAACCAGCGCAGAGGAACAATAAAAAAACCCAGCTACAGTTTACACTGTGCTGGGCATTAAGTATCCAGAGCGTCTTAGGGGAAGTGCACTGGCTTGGAGACTTCACTAACTCAGGGGAAAGCTAGCAAGTTGTGATCATCAACCACGCTAGATAAGACTTGGGGGATTGGTGGAAGTTCCGCGAGGTGAGAAATTATTTTTTGGCAAGCTTTTTGGGAGACAGAGCTGAAAGTCTGTCCCCCACTAGCGTTAGCCATTACGGCTAACGCTAGTGGGCCTGATCCCAGTTATCGCCAACCCCGACATCGGCAATCAGCGGCACATCCAGACTAGCGGCTGCTGACATTAACGCCCTCACCTTTGCTGATACCTCCTCAATTAAAGGCTCTGCCACTTCAAAGACCAATTCATCGTGCACCTGCATAATCATTTTGGCATCAACTTCCGAGTCATCTAACCATTGCTGCACCAGTACCATGGCTTTTTTGATGATATCTGCTGCGGTCCCTTGCATAGGCGCATTAATCGCGGTGCGCTCCGCGGCTTGCCGGCGCATGCCGTTACTGGCATTGATCTCCGGTAGATACAGGCGTCGACCAAATAAAGTCTCAACATAGCCCTTCTCAGAAGCATCTGCACGGGTGTTATCCATATACTTTTTAACCCCCGGATAGCGAGCAAAATACGTGTCTATATACTCTTGCGCCTCATGCCGACCCACATCAATCTGTTTAGCCAAGCCAAACGCGGACATGCCGTAGATCAAACCAAAATTAATGGCTTTCGCGCGACGACGCTGCTCGGCTGAAACGTCAGCTAACGGCAGGCCAAAGACTTCTGCGGCGGTAGCCTGGTGGATATCCTTGCCCTCGGCAAAAGCGGTTAACAGACCGCTATCCTGAGATAAGTGCGCCATGATCCGCAATTCAATCTGCGAGTAATCCGCCGCTAATATCTTATAACCTGCAGGGGCAATAAATGCCTGCCTGACCCGGCGGCCCTCCGGGGTCCGAATAGGGATGTTTTGCAAGTTGGGATCGGAAGAAGATAAGCGGCCAGTAGCGGTCACCGCCTGATGATAAGAGGTATGAATACGCCCTGTTACCGGGCTGATCATCTCTGGCAGCTTATCGGTATAAGTGGACTTAAGCTTGCTCAAACCGCGATATTCCATCAGCACTTTCGGTAAAGGGTAATCCAGTGCTAACTCGGCTAATACTTCCTCTGCGGTTGACGGCGCCCCTTGGGCGTTTTTTTGATTACCGGCAATTCCAGCTTTTCAAACAAAATGTGACCCAATTGCTTGGGGGAACTGAGGTTAAATTCTTCTCCCGCCAACTCAAACGCCGATTTTTCTAACTCTATCAAGCGCGCGCCAATTTCGCCGCTCTGAGTAGCTAGTAAGTCCTTGCTTACTAATGCGCCATTAGACTCTATGGTAGAAAGCACATTAACTAACGGCATTTCTATGTCATTGAAAACCGCAGCCAACGGCGCAATAGCGGCTAACTGCGGCCACAGTACTTGGTGTAAACGCAGCGTAATATCCGCATCTTCTGCGGCATAAGGACCGGCCTGATCAAGATGTATTTGGTTAAAGGTCAGCTGCTTAGCGCCTTTACCGGCAATATCTGCAAATTTTATGGTGGCAGTATCAAGGTGCGTTTGCGCTAACGTATCCATATCGTGACGACTAGCCGTGCTATTCAGTACATAGGATTCGAGCATGGTATCAAACGCGATACCCTGCAAATCAATGCCGTGATTGACCAGTACATTCTTGTCGTACTTCAGATTTTGACCCACTTTGGCCTTGGCTGGATCTTCTAATAACGGCTTCAATGCCCCCAGCACCTGGTCTTCACTAAGCTGTTGCTCGACGCCCAAATAATCATGCCCAAATGGCACATAGGCAGCACTGCCCGCTGCCACCGCAAATGACACGCCGACTACTCGCGCCTCGGTATAATTCAGGCTGGTGGTTTCGGTATCAAAAGCGAATAAATCTGCTTGCTGCAACTGGCTTAGCCACTGCTGGAAGTCGGCCTCCGTCAGCACAAGTTGGTAATCGACAGTAACGGCAGCAACCGGCTGCTTATCTTCAACGGCAGTATTTGCTTGCTCTGGAATACCAGTGCCACCCCGCTCCATTTCTTCAACCCAGGACTTAAACTCTAACTCTTTGAAGTAAGTGAGCAATAACTCACTCTCAGGCGGTTTATTTTCAAAAGACTCTACAGACCCCGGCAACTCTACATCCAACTTGATGGTGGCCAATTCATAGGAGAGATAGGCCTTTTCCTTTTCCTTTTCCAGCTTAGCCGCAAGCGATTTGGCACCACGAATAGCCAGCCCAGATACTTTGTCCAAATTGGCATATAAAGTGTCTAATCCGCCAATACCCTGCAATAGCCCCAGCGCCGTTTTCTCGCCCACGCCAGGTACGCCTGGTATGTTGTCGACTTTGTCCCCCATCAACGCCAAAAAGTCGATAATCAACTCCGGAGGGATACCAAACTTCTCGTTCACACCAGCCACATCCATCACCGTCGCCGTCATGGTGTTCACCAGGGTGACATGTTCGTTCACTAGCTGCGCCATATCTTTGTCGCCAGTGGAAACCACCACATCCAGTCCTTGCTCGGTGGCTTGACGCCCATAGGTGCCGATCACGTCATCGGCTTCCACCCCGTCGATAATAATCAGTGGTAAACCCATGGCCTTGATGATGTTGTGAATAGGGTCAATTTGTTCCCGCAGGTCGTCAGGCATTGGCGGCCGATGGGCTTTGTACTCGGGATAGATTTCATCGCGAAAGGTTTTGCCTTTGGCATCAAAGATCACGACCACGGGGCTGGCCGGATAATCTTTTAGCAGCCGTCGCATCATATTGATCACCCCTTTCACCGCACCGGTAGCACGCCCCTTAGAGTTAGTTAGCGGCGGTAACGCGTGATACGCACGGTACAAATACGAGGAACCATCGACCAGTACAATGGGAGGGGCTTTTTTATCAGTCATAATCATAGTTAACTTTATGCAAGGGGAATGCGTGCCACAGAACGGCTTTATTTAAGTTATCATGGCGCTTTTATAGGTTAACCATTATCCCCTGTCCCCAGCCGACCCGTAAAGAGAGGATCCTTTTTTATGGCCGTTTATACTGTGTTAGAACGCGCCGAGATCGAAGCCTTTATTGAGCCTTACGGTATTGGGCCGTTAATTGACTTTCGCGGGGTCGCTGCGGGCATCGAAAACACTAATTATTTTTTGAGCACAGATCACTCTGATTTACCCAGCGAGCTGCGCACACGAACTGAACAAGAATACGTACTCACCATTTTTGAAGCCAGCAGCCCAGATGAACTGGCCTTTTTTATTGAGCTCACCACCCTACTCAACCATAGCCAACTACCCGTACCCTGTCCGTTAGAAAATGCCGACGGCATTGCCATCCAACAAATACAAGGCAAGCCGGCGGTGTTAGTGCCCAAAGTCTCCGGAAACCATCCTCAACAACCGTCGGAGTCACTTTGCCATGCTATTGGTGTGACTTTGGCAAAAACGCATCAGGTCTGCCTGCAAGCTAAGCTGCAACACCAAAGTAGCCGCAGCCTGTCATGGTTAAGCCAACTGGCGACTGAACTCAAACCGAGGCTAAACGCAGAGGACCTCACACTGCTAGAGGAAGTCAGTCGCTTTCAGCAACTGATCAAATCACACTCTGACTTGCCAGTAACCGTTATTCATGGCGACTTATTTCGTGATAATGCCCTGGCCGCGGGCGACCAGCTGACCGGCATTATCGACTTTAATAGCGCTGGCGATGGGTATTTGATGATGGATATCGCTGTCGTAGTCAATGACTGGTGTGCCAACGCCGACGGCAGCCTTCAGCAGTCACTGGTTACCGCTATTATGACTGGCTATCAACAAATCCGGCCATTTACGTCTGACGAAGTGTTGTTGTGGAATGACTTTTTGCGTATTGCAGCGAGTCGCTTCTGGTTATCCCGGCTAGCAACCAAGCTAGACCCCAACAACAGGCATCGACCAGGGGGCTTAGTTGAGCAAAAAGACCCTGAACAATACCGCAGAATTCTACTTCACCGCATCAGCACCCCGCAAAAATTATCCTGATACCTTTCTGAAAACCTACCGCACCATTAAAAAATTGAAAGGTAACAGTTTTTTCTAAATAAAAATCAAAAAATGTTACCTTTCATCAAATCAGTTACAAATACAATTATTCATTTATATATCAAATACTTAAGAAAATTTTTATCTATTTATAAGCTATTTGTTACGCCAATATTTCATAAAGGTAACAAATAATTCACGCCTACTGTGTAGACAATATTCGAATAAGTGTTACTATTAGCACCGTTGCAGTAACAAATGTAACAAATCACTGCAACAAAGCAGTAACAACCGTTAAATACCACTCACTAAAGGAGAGTAAACATGAAAAACGTGGCTATCTTAGCCGTATTATTAGGAGTCATCGGCAACGCGGCAATCGCAGAAAGCGCCGTAAGCGAAGCTCCATTGACTTTAGCCATGAACAGCAATGCTGCTGTCACCTGGATAAAGCCAGCAACGGCAATTAACAATGACGCCCTTGCAGACGACATTGAGCTGGAAGTTAGCAAAGCGATGGAAAAAGTTTCCGTAGAGCTTGGCGAGCAGCTTGAAGCGAAAATTGCCAAGGAACTTGAGTATGCAATGCATTAAACCCTAGCGCCCGGAATCACTTGCCGAAAGGTAAGCATGGTACCGGGCCTTTTTGTGCCCAATACAAAATTCAGAAATTCCTTCCTAGATTATTATTCTTAAAGACATTTCCCTATTAGCGCCTCAGCACATCTAGCATCTAGCATCTAGCATCTAGCATCTAGCATCTAGCATCTAGCATCTAAGAAAGCTTAACCGCGCGATGCACGAATAGATTGATAACCTATATTTAAGCCCGATAAGGTAATAGGTGTTCGAAAAAAACCTACATAATGGCCATTAGGATTGATGATCGCAATATTGCCGCCATGCTCAACCGTATAATTTTCGCCACCACCAGGTACTTTACTGAAAGGAATATTGAGCTGCGTCGCAAAACGGTGCAGATCTAAAAACTCACCGGTAACACCAATAAAGTCTTTGTTAAAAAACTGTACGTAATCATACAATTTTTCAGGCGTATCTCGTCCGGGATCAACACTGACTAAAATAACTTGCAAGTCATCGGCGTAATCACCCTCAAGCTGCCCAGCATAAAAATGATTTAATAAAGCCAGTGTAGTGGGGCAGACATCCGGGCAATAGGTAAAACCAAAAAACACTAAAGACCATTTTCCTTGAAAAGCCTCAGGGGTAAATGGCTTGTTTTGATAATCAACCAATGAAAATTCTTTAAACGAACGCGGATTATCAAAAATAAAAGTACCTTTTGCTTTTAGTTCTTCATCGCTTAATACCACTGGGCGACTTAAACCCAAAACAAACATCGCTACCAAAAAACTGACCGTAGTGACCGCAATGCCGACCGTTAAATAAATACCACGCTTTTGTTCCGGGCGTAAGCCGTTATGCTGCTCGGTCGCCATTACGCGGCACCTCCAACTATAGGCGTCAACGGCATCAAGTAATGATCCAATAACATAATGAGATAAATTGCCATTAAATACACCAGCGAAAACTTAAAAGTGGCCATCGGCGCTTTTGGATCACCGCGCATAATTTGTAGTGAGTAGTACAAATGAATCACGCCTAAAATAACCGCGCCAGCCAAGTACAACACATTCGACAAACCGGTAGCAAAGGGCAGGAGGCTAATCGCAATTAACACCAAGGTATAAAGCATAATATGCAAGGCGGTGTATTCCACCCCGTGGGTCACAGGCAGCATCGGAATTGCCGCTTTGGCGTAATCATCTTTACGGTTAATGGCCAAAGCCCAAAAGTGAGGAGGGGTCCAGGCAAAAACAATCAACACCAATAACAACGCATGGCCGTGGATCTCTCCCGTTAGCGCGGTCCAACCTAATAGCGGCGGCGCGGCGCCAGGCAAACCACCAATCACAATATTTTGCGGAGTAGCTCGCTTTAACCACAGCGTATAAATACCGGCATAACCAATAAGCGAAAATAGCGTCAACCAGGCTGTTAACTGATTAATAAAAATCAATAATATTGCCATGCCGACCACACCAAGTATCGCTGCAAACACACCGGCTTGTTTCTGGGTGATTCGACCCTGGGCTACTGGACGGTTATGGGTACGCGCCATAATAGTATCGATACGCTGATCGACTAAATGATTAATCACCGCACCACAGGCCGCACACAAACCAATGCCGACATTGGCTAAAATCAAAATATCCAGCGGTACTGCACCCGTTGTAGCCATAAACATACCGATAGCCGATGTCAGCAACATGAGATAAACCACGTTAGGCTTGGTTAACTCATAATAATCACCCCAAGTGGGTGCTTCTTTGCTGGTATTGACGGCAGATTCTGACATAAGGCTCTTAAACTCTAATAACGGAGTAAAATGGTTGGCTATTATAATTGACGCGCGGTGAATACACGATGGTTTAAGGTTACCATCACTAATACTAATAAGGCGCCCACCAAGTTATGCGCCACAGCAACTGATACAGGGAATTTAAAAAGAATATTCCCTAAGCCCAGTGCCACTTGCAATATCAACACCATAACAATGACTTTTGCCATCGTACGAGTTTCTGGTGTGGCGATACGAACAAATAAAGTATGGACTAAAAACAGTAGCAATAGGGTAGTAATTATTGCGCCTACACGGTGGCTAAAGTGGATAGCAATTCGTGCCTCATTATCCATCGTGCCACCTAAATAGTTAGGACCAATACTTTGGGTGATATTAAAACCCTGCGCGAAATCCATGTGCGGCAACCATTGGGACTGGCAAGTTGGCAAATCCGGACAGGCTACAGCAGCGTAATTTGACGTCGTCCAACCACCCAAAGCGACTTGAATACAAACCACGATTAAACCAAGTACCGCAAAACGACGGAACTGTATTAATTGCTGATGCGCCGAAGAACTTAACTGCCAAGGTTTATTATTTAACCGCAACGTCAGCAACCATAAAAGACTAAACGTGGTAAATCCGCCCAGCAGATGTGATGTCACCACTTGCGGCCACAACTTCAATGTCACCGTCCACATACCAAACAGCCCCTGCAAAATAATAAACGCCAAAATAAAAGCCGGCAGTTTAAACGGTTGCGTAGAGCTGCCTTTTTTAAAACCTAGATAAGCTAGCGTTAACATAGTCACGGCTACCGAGCCGACTGCATACGGCTCCATGACTTCACCCACAACTGCGGTAACAGCTGTAAGCAATACATTGATTGCCAATAATGTGCTCACTAACTTTACTGGCTGTTCTTGCTGTCGCCGCCTAACCGCCACAACAAATAATGCGATGGTGATATAACCCAAACCTTGAGCAAAATAGCGATGCACCATTTCTGGCCAAGTTTTATCGTGTTCAACCGGGGCATCAGGAAAAGCTTTATTAGCAACATCAACATGTTCGTCAGTGGTTGGCCACAACACATGGCCGTAACACGTTGGCCAATCAGGGCAACCTAAACCCGCATCAGCCAAACGCGTAAACGCTCCCAAACCCAAAACCATTACCGCAAAAATACAACCTACCAACGCCAATTTAAAACCTGGTAAACGCTGCTCAGATGAATTAAAAAAAGTCATGCATTTTCGTCCTATTGCTTAAACACTCGCACTGCCATAACACTTAGCAAAAAAATAGCTTAATAAAACTATTTAATTAAACGCTTCATATCTTTAGTGACAGCCTTACCTAACGTTGCTAATGTGGCTTGCTCTGTGTCTTCAATCTGGTAAAACATCATCATCCATCCACGAGGATCAACAACATAAAACGTTCGTGATTGATATGGGTCTATTGTTGCAGGAAAAAAAGAATCTAACTCATCGGGCGCTAACGTTAAGATATCCATGCCACGATATTCATCATCAAAGCGCTGCTGTAACTGCGCATCAATAACCGCGTCACTGGTAACATAAATTAATCGCACGCGCCCCATTTTTTTCGCTAGTGAAATAATACTTTGCCTGGCGATATACAACATGCGCTCACATTCGCCTTCACAATGACGATCACCAAAAACGACAAACGCCCACTTAGGCTCTGGTTTACTGTAATCAAATATTTCGTCGGATAATGTTTTTAGTGGCAATTCGAAAAAGGGCAGGGGAGGAACAACTAATTCACCATTATTAACAGTGCCTAAATCTACAGCTTTGGATTCCACCAAAAAATACAAGCCGGTCGATATCAGAAATACCAAGGCAGGGATGCCAACTATCCCTAAAATGACTTTGCGGTTTTTTCTATTTTGTTCAACTGAACCTGACTCTGACACGATAGACCTCTATTTAATTTTGCTGGGATTTTCGCTGTTTCAATAGCACCCATAAATTAGTATTAGCTAACACCATAATAATTATTAAGGTGGCACTCATAGCAAACCACTGCACGGCATAGCCGGTATGTTTTTCTGGCTGTAAATTTACCACTACCCAGTTAGCCTCATAACTGCCTGCAATAGGTGATTGTATTCTTACACTAAAAGGAAACAGCGCCGAACCAAACTCTTTAGCAAGCGCGTCCATATCCAGTACTTGAATTAAGCGCGGCCAACCACTGGCATTATCCGCCGCCAAGGTCATCATTTCGCTTTGCGGCACATATACTTCGCCAATTAGTTCAACCTCGCCTTCAATGGCTTCAATGGCTGGTAGCTCCCGACGAGAAATATCTCCCTGTAAAAAGCCGCGATTTACCAATACGATTTGATCAGTGCCTGTTAATTGTAACGGCGTGATTATCTCATAACCGAAGCGACGTTGATAAATACGATTATCCAATAGCAGGTTTTTTTGATTGATATAATGGCCACGTAACTTAATCGGCTGATAACGTAAATCTTGCTGCGGCTGTACTTGCTCAATCTCAATCGGCCCTTTTAATTGCCGCTGCTTAAATAGTAGCTGTAAGCTGCGTTTTTCTTCAGCCCGATCAAGCTGCCAAAACCCCAGTGACAACAAAAGTGGTAATAGCACAAGCACTAGGGCCGTTGCCCGCCAGTTTGGGGTTAATTGCAAAACATGTGTGTGACTATCAGTCATATTCAATATCGAGGCTTTTAAACGGCTAGGTTATACTTGGCGCTATCTTATCAAGGGGAGCAGCTTCATGTGGTTAAAAATTGTAATTGTGGTGTTATTTATTGGACTCGTCATCAGTCTATTTACGGGTTTGGGCTTTTTGCTCAAAGACCGTGAAGCGGGTGATACCTCAAGCCGCAGAACCTGGAATGCGCTCACGGTACGGATTACCCTCGCAGCACTGCTAATCGGCTTTATTTTTTACGGGATTTTCACCGACCAACTAGGCTCTAATGCTCCTTGGGATGCCCGTTACGAATCCAAACTAGAAAAATAATTTACATGAACAAATAAAAAAACGGCTGTGAAGTTTTGCTTCACAGCCGTTTTAAAATAAGTAGCGACCAGGCTAGAGGATATAAACAAATAGGAACAAGCCCACCCATACTACATCAACAAAGTGCCAATACCATGAAGACGCTTCAAAACCAAAGTGGTCTTCAGCGGTAAAATGCCCCGCCTTAGTAGATCGCAACCATTGAACCAACAACATAATCATGCCCATGCAAACGTGAAATCCATGAAACCCAGTGAGCATAAAAAAGGTAGAACCATAAATTCCAGAGTTCAAGTATAAGCCATATTCCACATACGCTTCATGGTATTCCATGTACTGTAAACCGACGAAAATAATACCCAATGCCACAGTGATGAATAGCCACACATTAAACTTCTTACGGTTATTGGCAAGCAACCCTGTATGTGCGAAGTGCGCAGTAAAAGACGAAGTAATCAAAACAATCGTGTTCCACATAGGCAACCAGTGGCTGATATTACTCCAGCCAGGAAAGCTCAAATTGCGCTCTGGTCCAGTCATCACACCATTATTGGCGATTAACTGGTTAGCCGCACCACCCACAGCATCCTGTGGCGTCGTCATCATCGGCCATTCATAGGTAAAGCTTCCCCACAGTAAACTGTTCATGCGGCCACCGTCGCCTTCACCGCCTAACCATGGGCCAGCCAGGTTACGGACATACCACAGCGCGCCAAAGAAGGCGGCGAAGAACATCACTTCAGAAAAGATAAACCACTGCATGCCAATCGCATATGAATGCTTCAATTGCGCACTGTTCATGCCAGCACGATTTTCAATAATCGTGGTGCGAAACCAAACAAACAGCGTGGCTAAAAATAAAACCAGACCAGTAAGGAATATAAACCAGGAATTTGTTTCCAGACTAGGATCACCAAACGTCTTATCATTCAGCACATTGGCCGCACCGAATAAGCATGTGAATAAAGTTAAGCTAGCAAATATTGCCAGATAACTTTTTTCCGGGACGTAATAGGCCTCGTAATCAGAGTTGCTTTGACCTGCCATTTTTTTTCTCCGTTGTTCTTTCAGTTAATACTGTGAAAGAAATAACTAACCGTTTTAACGTATCGCAACGGGAGTATCTTTCGACACCATATCCGTCACATCAAATATTGTGTATGAAAGGGTAATGGTTTTAATGTCGGCCGGAAGATCCTGATCGACAATAAATTGCAGCGGCATTTCTGTCTCTGCCCCCCTGCCAATGGTTGCTGGTTAAAGCAAAAGCATTCGGTTTTATGGAAGTACTCCGCAGCCCGGCTTGGTGACACACTTGGTATTGCCTGTGCAACCATATCCTTTGCCAACGGGTTCTTCGCGTAAAACACTGTGTCGTTAACACCACCGGGGTTTACTTTCATTACCGACTGGGTCGGATGAAATGCCCACGGCATGCCATCGTTGTTAGTCGCAACGAATTGAATTCGAATTTCACGACCGGTATCGACAGCGGCTTCAACAACTCTGTAACGCTCACCACTGGTTTTGCCGTTTATACCCAGTGCATCACATAGCACATTGTATAACGGCACCATTACCACAAATACAAAAGCGAACATGGCCACAACAATAATCGATAATTTACCGACCGTCTTGATGACGTTTTTTTCTACATCGCTGTCAGACATATTCGCCACTTTTACCTCTTAACCGTACTAAGTACAGCTCTTACTTCACGTCTGGTGGCGTAGAGAACGTGTGGTATGGCGCTGGCGTTGCCACTGTCCATTCCAAACCTTCTGCACCTTCCCAGGTTTTCTCTTCGCTGGTTGGCTCACCGGCAACGATGGTGCGAACCACGTTGAACAGGAACAATAGCTGAGAAGTACCGTAGATAAACGCACCAATTGACGACATGGTATTAAAGTCAGTGAACTGTAATGCGTAATCAGGAATACGGCGTGGCATACCCGCAAGACCCAGGAAGTGCTGCGGGAAGAACGTCAGGTTAAAGCCGATAAACGAAATCCAGAAATGGGCTTTACCCATGGATTCGTTATACATCCGCCCACACCACTTGGGTAACCAGTAATACACCGCTGCCGACATACTAAATACCGCACCAGCAACCATTACATAATGGAAGTGAGCAACCACAAAGTAGCTATCGTGGTACTGGAAATCGACTGGCGCCAGAGAAAGCATAACGCCGGTGAAACCACCAATAGTAAACAGGAACACAAAACCAATACAGAACAGCATGGGCGTTTCAAACGTCATCGCGCCCTGCCACATGGTAGTGATCCAGTTAAATACTTTAACCCCGGTAGGCACCGCAATCAGCATGGTGGCGTACATAAAGAACAACTCACCCGCTATTGGCATACCGACGGTATACATGTGGTGAGCCCACACGATAAACGACAGGAAGGCGATAGAGGCTGTTGCATAGACCATGGAGTCATAGCCAAACAAAGGCTTGCGGGCAAAGGTTGGGATGATTTGAGACACCACACCAAATGCCGGCAGAATGATGATATAAACTTCAGGGTGTCCAAAGAACCAGAAAATATGCTGGAACAACACAGGATCACCACCACCGGCCGCTGAGAAGAAGCTGGTACCGAAGTGAACATCCATCAACATCATTGTTACTGCACCCGCTAGTACTGGCATAACTGCCACCAACAAGAACGCAGTGATCAACCAGGTCCATACGAACATCGGCATTTTCATATAAGTCATGCCGGGAGCGCGTAAGTTAACGACGGTTGCAATGATATTGATCGAACCCATGATTGACGACAAACCCATCAAATGCACACCAAAAATAAAGAAGGTGACTGTGTCAGGGGCGTAAGTCGTTGATAATGGCGCATAGAACGTCCAACCAAAGTTTGGTGCACCACCCTCCATAAACAGTGTTGAAGCCAACAGCAGGAAGGTAGGTGGTAAAATCCAGAAACTTAAGTTGTTCATTCGTGGTAACGCCATATCTGGCGCACCAATCATCATTGGAATCAACCAGTTAGCCAAGCCCACAAAAGAGGGCATGATGGCACCGAACACCATCACGAGGCCGTGCATAGTGGTCATTTGGTTGAAAAATTCAGGCTCTACAATTTGTAGTCCTGGCTGAAACAATTCCGCACGAATGATCATGGCAAAAGCGCCGCCCATGATAAACATGGCGAAGCTGAACCAAAGATACATCGTACCGATATCTTTATGGTTTGTAGTGGTTACCCACCGCATTAAACCCTTTGTAGTAGGCCCGTGCGCACCCATTGTGACTCCTCCTACTGACCTTGCTTGAAGTTGTAAACGTCGATGGGCTGAATTACATCACCCATATTGTTGCCAAAGGCATTACGCTGATACGTAACAACTGCGGCCATATCGACATCATTTAGCTGTGCACCAAAAGCCTGCATCGCAGTCCCTGGTACCCCATTGATAGACGCAGCCAGATGGCCTGCAGCATCGCCTGTTGCAATAGCGCTACCGGCTATCGCTTTACCGACACCACCTTCACCTTTCTGGCCATGACAGGCAACACAGTACTGGTTATATACCGCTTTACCGGCAGCCATCTGCTCATCCAGAGTGAAATTTTTGTCCATCAGCGCTTTAATTTCAGCTGCTTTGGCTTTTTTGCCGGCTAACCAGGAGTCGTATTCGTCTTGTTCAACGACGTTCACAACAATGGGCATATAGCCGTGGTCGCGACCACAAAGCTCGGCACACTGGCCACGGTAAACACCGGTTTGCAGTGGCTTTGTCCAGGCTTCATTGATGAAACCGGGAATAGCATCTTTTTTAACTGCTAAGGCCGGCACCCACCATGCGTGAATTACGTCATTAGCTGTTACCAGAAAGCGAACTTTTTTGTTCACTGGCAGCACAACTGGCTCGTCTACTTCTAACAAGTAGTGTTCGCCTTTGCTGTCTTCGTTATAAATTTCAGTTTTGCCGGTACGAAGATTACTGAAGAAAACCACGTTTTCGCCGCTTTCATCGATATATTCGTACTTCCACTTCCACTGATAGCCCGTAACTAAAATATCCAATTCCGAATCATCGAAGTCATAGACTTTTAATAGGGTGGTTGTGGCAGGAAATGCCATAACGATAAGTATTAAGAAGGGGATGATAGTCCAGGCAATTTCAATCGACGTACTTTCATGGAAAGTAGCTGGCTTAACGCCCTTTGACTTACGGTGTGCGAACACCGAGTAGAACATAGCGCCAAAGGTTAAAATTCCAATAACTACACAAATCCAGAAAACGATCATATGTAGATCGTAAATTTCTGCCCCAACTTCGGTAACGCCTGGCGACAGATTCATCTGCCAGCGTTGAGCTTCTTCTGCCCAAGCACCTGTACTCAGAAAACTGAGCAGCAATAGCACAGGACTAAGCGCCAGCTTGTACAGCCGTTTCGCTTGTGAATGCATTTCCCGTGTCTCCATTGTTAAATTGTTAAAAATACCCCAGAACCCGCTCCGAACTCGACCAACCCACACTATAAGATCAACTCATAGCAAAGTTACGCTATAGTCCAAACACGAACCAAATACTGGTCGCCTCGGAATAATATAGCAGTGACTTTCAATCCTTGTGGACTAATTGCCTTCAAACCCCTCACATCCGCAGGGTATGCAGATGTCTAATTGGAGGCAAAATCGAATTTTATTGCCCTTTGTTGATAAAACAAAGCCACATAAAATACGAAAAATAGTAGTGTTTTCAGTATCCCCGGTCGCTGGGTGCGACAAAACGCCGCGATTATACGCACGTTTATCGGGACAGGCCACTATATCCCCCTTAAAATTACGGGAAAGATGTTTCCTTGGCGCCCCTAAGTCCTTGATCCCACACCGAAGAATTGAAGATATGATGCTCAGCAAGCAGCTCAACCACAAGATATGGTATTTGGCATGGCCGATGATCATCTCCAATATTTCCGTGCCGCTGCTGGGTTTAGTCGATACCGCCATCCTTGGCCACCTGGAAAATGCTCACTATTTGGCCGCTGTCGCCGTTGGCAGCAGCATCTTATCGATTTTGTACTGGGGGCTGGCGTTTTTACGGATGGGAACAACCGGCTTGGCGGCGCAGGCCTATGGTGCCAAACAACACGATCTTGGCCGGCTCATTAGTGCTCAGGCCATTACCCTCGCGGTAGGACTGGGGCTGCTCATTGTCTTGCTGAGCCCTTTGATAGGCTATATTGGCCTCAAACTGGTTTCACCACCTTCCGGATCGGAGCTATTTGCTGCTAGCTATATTCAGATTCGCATTCTGAGCGCACCGGCCCTACTGGTAAATTTTACAATTGTCGGTTGGCTTATCGGCCGACAAAATACCCGCTGGCCACTGGTGATAGCCCTCACCACCAATGGGATTAACGTCGGTCTGGATTTTCTATTCATTATCGGCCTCAACATGAAAAGCGATGGTGCCGCCATCGCCACAGTTATTGCTGAATACAGTGGCTGTTGCTTGGCGATATGGGTGTTACGGCAGCAACTGGCCAACATCCCGGGGACGCTGGATAAAAACCGATTGTGGCGCTGGTTGGACTACCGTGAATTACTGGCAACTAACCGGCACCTGTTTACCCGCACGCTGATCTTATTAAGCAGTCTCGCCTTTTTTACCGCCCAGGGGGCGCAACAGGGCGAGGTCATTCTGGCAGCTAACACTATCCTGTTGAACTTAATGCTATTGACCGCTTACGGACTGGATGGCTTTGCTAATGCTGCTGAAGCTCTGGTCGGCGACGCCGTAGGCATGAAGAACCAAACCGCTTTTATGCAGACCTGTAAACATTGCCTAATCTGGTCACTGGCGACCGCCGGCTTATTCTCACTCTTTTTTTTACTGACAGGGCAGGCGTTAATTTCCATTATGACCTCATTACCCGCGGTCATCGAACAAGCCAGACAATACCTCCCATGGCTGATTGTGCTGCCATTAATCACCGTATGGAGCTATCTATTGGACGGTATCTTTATCGGCGCAACCCAAACTGCCGCCATGCAATATACGATGATGTTCTCCGCCGGCTTGATCTACTTGCCCTGTTGGTATTTTACCCAAAGCTGGGGCAACGATGGCCTTTGGCTGGCTTTTTTACTGTTCAACGCTGCTCGCGGTGTTTCATTGGGTCTTGTTTTTCGAGAGTACAGTTTGCACCACCGTTGGTGGCAAAAAAACACCGTTATCTAGTTCATATTATTCTAAGCGGTCCATAGCGAAGCTGATTAAATGTACTAGCCTTAGCTGATAGATAAAATTCCAGCACTCTAACCACCATACTTTCTTTTATCAAAGCCAGCTCAATGCTGGAAAATATCATTGGTAGTGCTGCTGGGTTAATGAAAAAATCAGGAGAATAACGTGGCGACCAATGCCATTCGAGACACCATTGCTTTAGCCAAGCTACATGAACAGCAACATGGCCACTTAGCAAAACTGTTTGACCAGCATGTGATAGATAATATCCACTTTGCTATTCAATTGCCTGAGCAGGAATCCACTGCCAGCCTGGTTGATTTTGTCATCGCCTATATTGAACACGTTCCTAGTTTTATTGACGCGGCGCGGTCTATTTCCAAGGATGCCCACATTCAGGATTATGCTGAGCCGGTATTGAGAATTGCTGAGGAGTATTTTCTTAAACCCCCTGAAATCGTCGCCGGCCATATTGGTCTGGACGAATTAATGGATGAAGCGTATTTGGCTCACCGCCTGATCGAAGAAATAAATGATCGTTTTATGATACGCACATCCATTCCATTAGTACCAATGGATATGACCATGTCCAACTTAATTATTCACAGTTTAATTGGTGAACCCTTTGCCAATGAATTGGACGAAGCCGTTCAATACACCGCTGAGCGGGCAATGTTTAAAGAACATATTTATGACAGCCCTGAATTTAAAGCTTATATCGATAAACATAAAGATAATCAATGGGATCGTGAACAACAACACTGGCCTTGCTTAACTGACTCATTGGCAATCAATTTACAATTTTCCAACATTCATCTTTAAAACTTTAACTTTTTCTAAAACGAAAAAGGAATAACCTATGACCGCACTGGCGTTTGCCTTACCGACACCGATAAATACCAGGGACTCAAAAAAAGAAGAAAGCAATACATTCGCCGTAAAAATGGCGGGGCTGGTTCGAGCAACACATAAACGGCGGAAAAGTCGTGCCCAACGAATGCGCAGTCGTCGCCGCTAATTATGTTCGTTAGGCGCTAATGATCTCTGCGCTTACTGCCTGGATTGGGATTAATAATGTTGACTACCTGTATTTCCTCTTCATGCGCTAAAGCTTGCTCACCAAGCCTGGGTTGATTCACTCGTGTAGCTATTTCTTCGGCGGTAATTGCCTGCGGTCCGTTATCAGTCATCACATCCATATAACCACAGCGCACACACTCCCGCACTTGCTGCTGTTCTGCATTATCGTACATCACCAGTTTATCCATCTCGGCACAGCGAGGACACACTGCGCCAGCAATAAAGCGCTTGATGACTTTATCGCTCATGCAGCTGCCTCATCGCTAACAATACCGCTATGGCGTAACAAGGCATCAACCGAAGGCTCACGACCACGAAACCGACTAAATAATTCCATTGGCTCCTTTGAACCACCTTGCTGTAAAATTTCAGTCAAAAAACTCTGTCCCGTTTGTGAATTAAAAATACCTTCTTCTTCAAACCGGGAGAATGCATCTGCAGATAACACCTCCGCCCACTTATAACTGTAATAACCGGCCGCATAACCGCCAGCAAAAATATGACCAAAGCTGTGTTGAAAACGATTAAACTCCGGCACTGGAGATACCGATACTTTCTGCCGCACCGCATCCAGCGTCTGCTGAATCGGGATTAACTTGTCGGGGTTATACTCGGCATGCATTTTTATATCAAACAAGGAAAATTCCAGTTGTCGCACCATCATCATGCCAGCCTGAAAATTTTTCGCCGCCAGCATTTTTTCCAACATCGGCGCGGGTAACACTTCACCGGTTTTATAGTGGGCCGAAATAAGAGGAATCGCTTCTTTTTCCCAGCACCAGTTTTCTAAAAACTGGCTGGGTAATTCAACCGCATCCCAAGCGACGCCATTGATACCAGAAACCGCTGCACAGTTAATTTCCGTCAACATATGATGCAGGCCGTGTCCAAATTCATGAAACAAAGTAGTCACTTCATTGTGAGTCAGTAATGATGGGGTATCTTTGGTGGGCGCACTAAAGTTACAGGTTAAAAACGCTACTGGTATTTGCTGCTCACCCGAGGTCAGTGTTCTGCGCACACGACAATCCGCCATCCAGGCGCCACCGCGCTTGTGTTCCCTGGCGAAAATATCCAAATAAAATTTGGCGATCGTTTTGCCATTTTTTTCTACATGGTAGAAACGCGCATCAGGGTGCCAAATGTCGGCATTGGCTTGTTTAAATTCAACATCAAATAAACGGCTGACAATAGTAAACATGCCGGCAATTACTTTATCGGCGGGAAAATAAGCTCGCAGCTCTTCCTGCGATAAATCATATTTCGCCAACCTGAGTTTTTCGCTGTAGTAAGGCACATCCCAAGCATTGAGTGTTGCCACCCCCTGATCGGCGGCAAACTCCTGTAACTCAGCAAAATCACGCTGCGCTACCGGCAAACTTTTTTCTGCCAGATCTATTAAAAATTCTTCAACATGTGCAGGGTTTTCAGCCATTTTGGTAGCCAAAGATCTCTGCGCATAATTTTCAAAACCCAGTAAACGAGCAAGCTCATACCGCAAGGCCAAAATCTCATCCATTAACGCACTGTTATCCCACTGACCAGCATTCGGACCTTGTTCCGACGCTCTGGTGGTATATGCGCGATACATTTCTTCCCTTAGAGCGGCGTTATTACAATACTGCATTAGCGGTAAATAAGCCGGTAAATCCAATGAAATTAAATACCCGCTTTGCTGCTTCGCCTGTGCGGCTTGTTGATAGGCTTGCAATGTATTTTCAGGAATGCCCGACAACTCCGCTACATCCTCAACAAGCTTACTCCAGCCGTGGGTTGCATCCAGTACATTGTTTGAAAATTGGGTGGAGAGTTCAGCCAAGCGCTGTTTAATCTGGGCAAAACGTTGTTGCTGCTGACTTTCCAGAGCAATGCCGGAGAGAGTAAAGTCACGCAACTCATTATCCACCGATTTGCGCTCGGCTTCGTTTAATTGCGCATACACTTCGCTCTCTGCCAGCGCCTTATAGGCTTCATACAATCGCTTATTTTGTCCGATTTGCGTGGAGTACTCAGTCAACTTAGGCAAGCAGGCATTATAGACATCACGTAATTCATCAGAATTTTTAACCCCATTTAAATGCGCAACCGGCGACCATAACTGGCTTAGCTCGTCATTCCACTGTTCCATGTTGGCCAGGAATTGCTGATCAAACGGACCTCCCTGATCTAATAGAACTTCAATCCGCTTCCGGTTTTCCGCCAACAATTGATCGAGCGCGGGCTCAATATTAGCTGGGGTAAAATCCGCAAACACGGGTAATTTATTAAATTGTAATAATGGATTTGTCACTATGATCGTTACCTCGAACTATTGCGCTTACTAAGTGGCGCGACTTAAGCATAATTTTAGCGGTGGCGGAACCAGCATCAACCAACTGAACATTTTAATCGATTAGGAGGGGCAAGGATGGCTTACCAAAAACTTCTAAACGCTCAATTTTATAGACGGCACGCAATGGCTTAGCCAACCTTATATGGGGATTAAAGTGATTAATTTCAATACCGCTGTGTAACAAGGTAAACGGTCCCTCTGACGTTTCTGCCGCCCATATTTTGTAATGACCAAACTGTAAGACTGGCGATGATAAGACCGCAGTATCAGCTTCTATTTTTAAACTGTAATGACGGTAAGGGGAGGCCAGAGGCTCACCAATAAAAACCCCTTGCCCGGGCATAGCTACACTTTTCCAGTAGGCCTCTAACAAACTGGCCCCCTCTAAATACGTCTTCATCGCCACAGCAGGATTAGGAAACTTACCCAGTAAATTACAAGGCTCAACGACAGTGCCATAACTGCCAGTAACGCCTGCCTCTAACCAGCGCAAAGCACTCATCTGATAGCTATCGGTCAATTTACCACCCGTCGAGGTAAGATGGTCCGCCATGGCACCCGGCAGATATTGATTGCTGTCGATATCCGGTATCGTCACTGCCCCGGTAAAATAAAACATCACATCGCGACGATTCTGAATACTGCTTGCGGTAATCAGCTCAACCGGTAGCCGGCGGCCTAAACGCTGTTTTATTTCCGGAAAAAATAACTTGCGAACATTACGATTTTTATCCGCCGTCGTTACCAAATACGCAGTGCCTTGTTCAACATTGGCCAGAGCTAATTTATCAGCAGCTACGCCGCGATCGATTAACGCTTTAGCATCAGCAAAATTTTCTGCGGCTAATAACATCGTCGGCCTTATTCCCAAATCATCATAAGGACGTAAACTGGATGAACGCACATACATAGACTGCGCCGTTGGCTTACAGCCCTTGGCACAGTATTTTCGACTATAACCTAAAGCAAATGCCGAGCTGATCGACATACAACCCACCCGATAAGGTTCTGCCCAGGTTAAGGCAAATGCCTGAATATGCGATGGTATTTGAGCCTCTACCAACTTTTGCAGTACTGCAAATTCACCGGGGTGCATTTTGGGTTTACCCGGATCAAAGGTAATGCGAATAATATTTTCCGCTGGAATCTGTCGTTGTTGCTGATAATACTCTGCTATCTTTACACTTAGTGGGTCACTGGTGTTAACCACTACAGCAATGTCATTAGCAACCAGGCCAGAAACCGGCAAAATAATTTTTGGCGTAGCAAAGGCTGGCAACGCCACCATTAAAAACAGTACAAAAACTAAACGCACAATCTCAAGTACCCGTAACTCTTATTTGTTATTACAATAACGCCACTGTAACAGTTATCCGAGCCGCTTCACTATGCCTATTACTCCCCACACCCATATTCGCCCGTTTAAAAATCATATCCCGCAACTCGCTGAAGGCGCTTATGTAGACCCAGCAGCGGTGGTAATTGGCGAAGTCAGTTTAGGTCAAGATGTATCAGTATGGCCATTAGTCGTTATTCGCGGCGATGTTAATTATGTAAAAATCGGTGATCGCAGCAATATTCAGGATGGCAGCGTTATCCATGAATCGCGACCGCGAGCCAACAATCCTGAAGGCTATCCCACGGTAATTGGCGAGGATGTCACTATCGGTCATAAAGTGATGCTACATGGCTGCCGCATCGGCGACCGTGTACTGGTTGGCATGGGAGCGATTATATTGGATGGCGCCATTATTGAAGACGATGTCATTATTGGTGCTGGTGCACTGGTGACGCCGGGTAAAACGCTGGCAAGCGGTTATCTTTACACTGGCAGCCCAGCGAGACCGACAAGGCCCCTCAAAGAAAGTGAACGCAATGGCTTTATCAGCAACGCAGCGAATTATATTGTGCTTAAAAATGATTACCTTACGGGCTAAACTTTTTTCAGCATTAGCGTCTAAACACACAAGCCCTTAACTACCGGAGCGACATATGATTGCCCAGCGCCTACTTCTATCGTTTTTTTTCTATGCTGCATTATTAAGTTTAACCAGCCTATCAGCACAAGCGCAGATGGCATTACCACTACCTAACGACCCACACATAGTCGTTGATGGCTACGGCTTCGTAGAAGCGATTCCTGATCAGGTACAACTTCACTTTCAAGCATCAGCCACTGCAGATAATTTTGACCAGGCAAAACAAACGGTCGATACGATAGTAGGAAAAGTATTTGCCGCCGCAAGCAAACAAAATATTGCTACCGATCAAATTAATGCCGCGCAAATAAGTGCTTCTCCCCTATATGAGTGGCAGCAAAAAAAACGGGTGTATAAAGGCGAGCAGGTTGTTCGGCACATTGAAATCACTCTTAACGATGTTTCGCGTTACAACGACTTAGTCGATGCACTACTGGCTACCGGTATTGAACGCTTAAATTCAGTGCAACTGGATTTTCAACAGCGGCAAACACTGCAGCAACAGGCGCTCCGTAATGCACTGGATAATGCCAGACAGCAAGCTGACTCAATCAGCCAGCATTTAGGTGTGAAAATTAAAAACGTGTATCAAGTTGCACCACTACAACAGCAGCCCATCATGACCCGGATGGCGATGAGTATGGATAGAGTGGCCGATTCAAAACCGGTAGGGTTGGTGTTATCAAAAGAAAAAATTGATCAACAAATACGCGTGGTGTATTTAATTAGCAAATAAATTAAAAACAATATTATTCTTTTTCAAGTACCGCCCGTATTGCGTCAATCACAGGGCGGGTTTGAGGGCGGACTCCACGCCAGATACAAAATGATTCTGCGGCCTGCTCGACCAACATGCCCAAACCATCTGAACATGCCCAAGCTGCATTCTCTGCTCCCCAGCGCATAAAAGGGGTTGGCGTTGCACTATACATCATATCGTAACAGCAGCCTTCGTTGGTTAACGCATCGGAAGGAAGAGGCGGCAACTCACCGGCCATACTGGCACTAGTGCCATTAATAATTAAATCGTATTGATTGGC